>JADGGK010000042.1 GCA_019689975.1 Pseudolabrys sp. | reverse complement strand
CTGGATTGCTTCGGCGGCTTACGCCGCCTCGCAATGACGGCGGAAATGCCGCGCGACGGGCCTCACATCCGAAACACGCCGAATGTCGTCTCCGGTACCGGCGCGTTGAGCGTGACGGAGAATGCCAGCGCCAGCACGCGTCGCGTCTCGGCGGGCGCAATGATGCCGTCGTCCCAGAGCCGCGCGGTGGCGTAATAGGGATTGCCCTCGGCCTCGTATTGCTCGCGAATCGGTTGCTTGAATTCTTCTTCCTCGCGCTCCGACCACGTGCCGCCGGCCGCCTCGATATTGTCGCGCTTGACCGTCGCGAGCACGGAGGCCGCCTGCTCCCCGCCCATGACCGAGATGCGCGCATTCGGCCAGGTGAACAGGAAGCGCGGACCATAGGCGCGGCCGCACATGCCGTAATTGCCGGCACCGTAGGAACCGCCGACGATGAGCGTGATCTTCGGTACCCGGGCACAGGCCACCGCCGTCACCATCTTGGCGCCGTCCTTGGCGATGCCGCCCGCCTCGTATTCGCGCCCCACCATGAAACCGACGATGTTCTGCAGGAAGAGCAAAGGGATGCGGCGCTGGCAGCAAAGCTGGATGAAATGGGCGGCCTTGAGCGCGCTTTCCGAAAACAGGATGCCGTTGTTGCCGAGAATGCCGATCGGTATGCCGTGGATATGCGCGAAACCGGCAACCAGCGTGGTGCCGTAGAGCCGCTTGAACTCGTCGAATTCGGAGTCGTCGACGAGGCGGCCGATCACTTCGCGGATGTCGTATTGCCGACGCAGATCCGTCGGCACGATGCCGTCGAGCTCGGCCGGGTCGAGCGCCGGCGCGCGCGGCTCAACCAGCGGAACCTCGCTGCTCCGTC
Organism: Pseudolabrys sp.; assembly: GCA_019689975.1. GTDB lineage: Bacteria > Pseudomonadota > Alphaproteobacteria > Rhizobiales > Xanthobacteraceae > Pseudolabrys. Next base: position 27,243 of record JADGGK010000042.1, on the reverse strand, counting down.
GCAGGTTGAGATTGGCGATGATGCGCCGCGCAAGCGCGAGCGCGTCGAGATCGTCCTGCGCGTAGTGATCGGCGACGCCGGATTTGCGCGCGTGCACGTCGGCGCCGCCGAGTTCTTCCGCGCTGACCACCTCCCCGGTCGCCGCCTTCACCAGCGGCGGGCCGCCGAGGAAAATGGTGCCCTGGTTCCTGACGATCACGCATTCGTCGGCCATGGCCGGCACGTAGGCGCCGCCCGCCGTGCACGATCCCATCACCACGGCGATCTGCGGGATACCCTCGGCCGACATCGTCGCCTGATTGTAGAAGATGCGGCCGAAATGGTCGCGATCGGGAAACACCTCCGTCTGGTGCGGCAGATTGGCGCCGCCGGAATCGACGAGATAGATGCATGCAAGCCGGTTCTCGCGGGCGATTTCCTGCGCGCGCAGATGCTTCTTGACCGTCATCGGGAAATAGGTGCCGCCCTTGATGGTTGAATCATTGGCCACGATCATGCATTCGCGCCCGCAGACGCGGCCGATGCCGGTGATGAGCCCGGCGCCGTGAATGGGCTCATCATACATGCCGTAAGCCGCCAGCGGCGAAAGTTCCAGGAACGGCGAGCCGGGATCGATCAAGTGCATCACCCGGTCGCGCGGCAGAAGCTTGCCGCGCGCCACGTGCCGTTCGCGCGCCTTCGCCGGACCGCCCTGTGCGGCCTCGTCGCGCCGCGCCTGCAACTCGGCCACGAGCGCGCGCATTCGTTCGGCATTGGCGCGAAACTCAGGCGCTTGCGTATCGATCGCCGACGTGAGCCTGGCCAAGCATTCCTCCCCCATTCTGCTGCGCCGAGCCTGCCTTGCCGGCATCGGGAAGGCAATGGCGAGGCCGCCGTCGCATCATCCGTCGCACGAATCGCACGCGCCGAGGAACCGCTCCGCGCGTCCGACGTTGCCATGGCACATGTGGGCGCGCTCGTGCGTTTCGGGGGCGGTGAGAGGAGAAACACATGAAGACCGCATTACTGTCCGGCGTTGCCGCGGCCGTGCTCGCACTTGCCGGCGCGGCGACGGCACAATCCATGAAGCAGGACGAGGCTCCGGGACGCGCCCCTGCGGCGCAGCAAAACGCACCGGCCGAGAAGACGGCGCCGCCGATGCACGCGGGCGAACGGAATGCGCCGTCCCGCGCCGGCACCGACAAGAGCAACGAGATCGGCGAGAGGAAAAGCGGCAGGAGCACGGTCGGCGCGGGCAGCGAGGAGAAGGGCGAAATGCCCGGGATGAAGAGCAAATCCTCGCCCACCGCCGAGGAGAATTCGAAAGCGATGCCGGGCGACACCTCGACCACCCGCTCGGGGAACAAGATGGAAGAACGCGACCGCAACGCGGGACCCACGGATCACCGCGACCGTTCGACCGTCGCCCAGGGCTCGGCCGCCGGCCTGAGCAAGCTTTCGAGCGAACAGCGCACCAAGATCGTCACGGTCTTCAAGGAGCACAAGGTTACGCCCGTGCGCCTCAACGTGTCGGTCCGCGTCGGTGCGCGCATTCCCCCATCGGTGCATCTCTATCCGGTGCCGGTTGAGGTCGTGGAGGTCTATCCCGAATGGCGCGGCTACTACTACGTCATGGTCGGAGACGAGATCCTGATCATCAGTCCGCGCACACATGAAATCGTCGCGATCCTGGAGGTCTGACGCGCCGACGGGATCGTGGCGGCCGCGGAGGCCGGGAGGCGCGCTCCGGCCGCCGCGGCCCGTCGCCTGCGACCTGTCGCAGGACACACGAACGAGCGACAACATTGCCGGGTTGTGGCCCCGGCCGAACCACAACCGGGCGATCCGGCGAAAAACGCTCCGGTGCCCGCGGCCTGCCCAATGAGGCCGCGCACGCAGCGTGTTGGTCGCGCCGGCGCATCGACGACGCGCGTCAAGCCCTCACTTCCTGGCGCTGAAACGCGATATAGCCGACGGCGAACAGAAGGATGCAGGCGGCGACGAGCCCGACGATCTGCGGCCAGGCGACGAGCACGCTTTGCGACAAGGGCAGCGGCGCGCCCATCACCGCACCTTGGAGCTGGCTCAGATAGACCGGACCGAGCGTGCGCGTGGTCGGGTGCAGCAAGGCAAGCACGATCTCGCCGAACAAGGTCGACGGCGATAGCCGCGCGAGCATCTGCCCGGCGATGATCAGCGCCGCCTCGTCGTCGCTCGGAACGAGGGCCTGGGCGATCGCCGGTGCCAGCGCCGGCCAGATCACGGTCAGGAACAGCCACAACCCCAAGGTCACCAGCGCCGCCGTGGCCGCCGAGCGGAACAGGATCGAAAACAGCATGGCGAGCGCGAGCCAGACCCCGGCATAGGCGATGGTCACCAGCAGGAAGATGAATGCGCGGCCCATCTCCTCGCCGCCCGGCGGCACGCCCAGCATGATCAAGCCGAGCCCGATCAGCAGCAGCCACAGAACCAGCAGGCTCACCGTCAGCGTGGCGAGGCCGGCGAGAAACTTCCCGAACAGAAGCGCGTCGCGGTAAATCGGCTGCGAGAGGATGCGCGACAAGGTGCGGCGGTTGTGTTCGCTGTTGACCGCATCGAACCCGAGCCCGATGGCCATCAGCGGCACGAGGAAGGAGAGGAAGGCGACGAAGGACGGCAGCGGCTCGCGCGAGGTGGTGAACAGGCGGAGGAAGAGGAAGGGATCCTGCGCCGTCACGTCGCGGACCTGCGTGATCGCCGCGTAGATGGCCGCAAGTGCCACCAGCACCACCAGCCATTCCAGCACGCGCATGCGCGCGCTGGTGAGATGATCGGCGAACTCCTTGAGCAGAACGACGCCGAGCCCCTGCCAGGGCGAACCTTCACGCCGCATGCGCCGCCTCCTGCTGCGTGCTCTGGAAATAACGCGTGTAGATGGTTTCGAGACTCGGCTCGTCGAGCGCGAGCTGGGTCAGACGGCCGCCGGCCGCCACCACTTCCGCCGCCGCCTCCGCGCGCAGATCGCGGTCGCAGGTGAGCCGCCAGCGCCCCGCGGTCGGCTCCTCGACGTTGCGCACGCCCGGCAGCGAGGCGAGGCGCCGCGCGACGTCGATCCCGCCGTCGGCCTCCACCTCCACCGCGAAACCGCCGCCCAGCACTTGGCGGCCGAGTTCGGCCACGGTGCCCATGAGCGCGATCCGGCCTTTGTTGAACAGCGCCACGCGGTCGCAGACGCTTTGGACGCGGTCGAGCAGATGCGACGAGAGCAGGATGCTCACGCCCGTGGCCTTGAGCGAACGGATGAGATCGAGCAGTTCCACCGCCGCCTGCGGATCCAGGCCGTTGGTCGGTTCGTCCAAGATGGCGACGCGGGCATTCTTCATGACGATCTCCGCCAGCCCCAGCCGCTGGCGCATGCCGCGGGAAAACGCACCCACCCGCTTGTCCGCCTCCCCGCTCAACCCGACGCGGGCGAGCGCGGCGGCGATCCGGTCGGCGCGTTCCGGCGCGGGAATGCCGATGAGCCGCGCGGTATAGTAGAGATTGTCGGCCGCGGTGAGGTGGTCGTAGAAGCCGACGAGTTCGGGCATGTAGCCGACCAGCTTCTTGACCGCGAGCGGTTCGCGCATCGGGTCGCGGCCGAACACGCGCGCCGTCCCCTCGCTGCATTCGGTCAGGCCGAGCAGCATCAGGATCGTCGTGGTCTTGCCGGCACCGTTGGGGCCGAGCAGCCCGAAGATCTCGCCGGCGGCGACATTGAAGCTGACATGATCGACGGCCGTCGCCGGCCCGTAGCGTTTCGTCAGCCCCCGGGCCTCGATGACGTTCTCGCCCATGACGCGCTCACCGGCGCCCGAAGCGAACGACGGCGCCGACCAGGATCAGCAGCGCCACGCCGATGATGCCGACGCCGGCGATGCCCCACATCGTCGAGGTGGTCACGGTGATGCGGAAATTGGCGCTGCCCGTCTCCCCCCGCGACGCCGCGGTGATGGTGGTGGCGTAGTCGCCGGCGATCGCCTTCTCGGGCGGCTGGATCGTGGCCTGCACCTCCTTGCGCTCGTTGGGCGCGATCCGATCGATCACCTTGGGATCGAAGCTGATCTTCCAGCCGCTCGGCGCCGTGCCCGACAGCTTGACGTTCTCGGCCGGCGCGGTGCCGGTATTGCTGACCGTGATGGGAATGGTCGACTCCTTGCCGGCGGTGGCCTGCGCGCTCAGGAGCCCTTGGCGGCCGGACAATTCGAGCTTGGGTTCGCCGGTGATGGTAAGCTCGACCTTGGTGGTGGCCTCTGCCCCTTCGGCGGCCACGCGGACCGTGACCGGATAGGTGCCCGCGTCCGCCGTGCTCGGCGGGGTGACCTTGAGTTTCACGTCCTTGGTCTTGCCGGCGTCGACCGGGATGGCGGTGAGCTGCTGGGTGCCGTAGGCCTCGGTGAAGCTGGTGTCGAAATTCTGCGGCGCATTGGCGGCGAGGCTCACCAGCAGTTTCTTGCCGCTGTCGTTCTTGATCGTGAGCGTATATTCGAAATTCGAATTGGAGGCGCCACGCAGCTGCGGCAGATCCGTCTGCAGCGACAATTTGGCGGGAAGGTCCTTGGCAAGGCTGACGGCGATCGGCAGGCTCACGCGGGTCCCGCTTGCGCCTTCGGCGCTGACCGTGAGCGTCGTCGTGCCCATCGCCGCCTCCTTCGGCACGTCGAGCCGCAGATCGAGCGCGACGCTGTCGTCGGTCGCCGGCATCGCGGCCGCGACCGGCTGGCCGCCGCCGAGCAGGGTCGCCTTCCAACCGGCGGGCACGCCGGCGACCGAGAGCGCCAGCCGTTCGGGCGCCATTCCGTAATTGCGCAGCCGCAGGCTGATGGTCGAGGTGGTGCCGGGCTGGACCGTGACCGCCGGATAGTCGGTCAGCAGATAGAGACCCTTGACGTCGCTCTTGGCCGCATCGGCCGCGAGAACGGGCGCCGCCAACAGCATCATCATGGCGGCGAGCGAGAGGAGACGAATGCGCATTGGAAAACCTCGTGCTGGGCGAAATCCTTACCAGAAAGCCGCCCCCGAGCGGAGAGCACGACCAATCGCCGTGAAAGACGGGCGGATTGGGGACGCATAATCTTGACAAAATTTGGGACGGGTGCCGCCGCAAACCGCCGCGGGCGGCGTTCACGACGCGACCGGGACGCCTCGCACCAGCGGCCAGTCCGGCTCGTTGTGTCGCAGGATCCACGGTTCCCGCAGCGCCGCTTCGCGCCACTCGCGCCAAGCGGGCAGCGCCATGACCGCCTCCATATAGGCGCGGGTGTCGGTGCCGACCGGCAGACCGTAGTGATGGAAACGCGCCACGACCGGCGCGTACATCGCGTCGGCGGCGCCGAAGGCGCCGAACAGGAAAGGACCGTCGCATCCGTAGCGCGCCCGGCAATCGCGCCATATCGCCTCGATGCGGGCCACGTCGGCCATGACGTCCGCGCCCTGCGGCCGCGGCCTCGGCGGCAGCCACAGATTCATCGCACAGGCACGGCGCAGCGCGGCAAAGCCGGCATGCATCTCGGCGGCGACGGCGCGAGCATGGGCACGCGCGCCGGCGTCGGTCGGCCACAGGCGCGCCGCCGGGAATGTCTCGGCCAGATATTCGAGGATCGCCAGCGATTCCCAGATCCTGCGTTCCCCGTCGATCAGGATCGGAACCTTGCCGGCCGGCGAATAGCTGAGAATCCGTTCCCGGCTGCCCGGCTCGTACAACGGGACGAGCACTTCCTCGAACGCGATGCCCGCGACCTTCATCGCGATCCAGGGTCGCAGCGACCAGGACGAATAGTTCTTGTTGCCGATGACGAGCGTCAGCGCCATGCACCGCATTCCCGCCGCGAGATTGCGGGCGAATGCGCGGCGGTTCAAGTCGTTTGTGGCGGCGGAGGCCGACCGCGGCGCCCAACAGCCGTCAGCGCCCGGCCTCCGGCGCTTCCACCGGACCACCCGCCTTTCGCCAGGCGCCGAATCCTCCGGCGATGTGGGCGACGGGCTTCAGTCCCATGCGCTGCGCGGTCTGCGCGGCGAGCGCCGAGCGCAGACCGCCGGCGCAGAAGAACACGAATTTCTTGTCCTGGGCGAAGACCGGCTTGTGATAGGGGCTCTGCGGGTCGATCCAGAATTCCAGCATGCCGCGCGGGCAGTGGAAGGCGCCGGGCACCCGGCCGTCGCGCTGCAGCTCGCGAATGTCGCGCAGGTCGACGAACACTGTATCGTCGCGGCCGAGGAGCGCGATCGCCGCCTCGACCGGCAGCGTCTCGATCTCGCGTTCGGCGGCCTCGACCAAGGCTTTGTAGCCCGTGGTAATGATCTGCGGCATGGGGACTCCCGGTGGCGATGGCCGGTCATGCTGACAGAGCCGAGGCCCTCGCTTCAAGCCCGCGCGGGTTGCCGGCGCGCGATCGACCGGGCACCATGACGCGGGGGGAGCCGATCCTGATGCAAGCCTTCTCGTATTCGTTGATCAAATTGCGCCGCTTCTGCAGGTAGTTGCGTTCAATCATGCGGTCAGAACTGTTGTCGCGCATTCCGGGATGCCTCCTCTTAAGACATCCCAGCAATCAACGATCTATCGACTCTGTACAGCAATGACGCAGCGGGTCACGCCCTTTGCGCGGCTCCTCGCCGCGCGGTGCCGAATCAATTCGGCTGCAACCCTGCGCTAATTGGACGCGATCAAAAGCGCGATGCCCGCGACGACCAGGATCGCCGCGCCGGCGGCGGCTGCCGTGACCGCGCGTTCGTTGGCGGCCAGGGCTGCGGCCTGCGCGGCCACGGACGTGATGAACGCATGCAGGTGGAGCGCCACGAGCCATCCCCGTCGCCGTGCCGTGAACGCCGTGCGAATACGCGGACGCCAAACCGGGCGCGAATCGCCTCTGTGACGAAATGGTACGCGCGCCGCCGGCCGGGGACAAACAAGGCGCGATCAGCGGCGCTGCTTCCACGCCTCGTAGCGTTTCCTGTTCTCCTCGTTGGGAGGATAGAGCCCCGGAAGCGCCGCCCCCTTCTCCACCTCCTCCACGAGCCAGGTCTCGAGCCGTTCGTGCTCCGCGCCCTCCTCGGCGACGAAGTCGACCAGAGCTGCCGGAATCACGACCGCCCCGTCATCGTCGGCGACGATGACGTCGTCGGGAAAGACCGCGCAGCCGCCGCAGCCGATCGGCTCGTTCCATCCGACGAAGGTGAGCTGGTTGACCGAAGCCGGCGCGGCCACGCCGGCGCACCATACCGGCAGCCCGGTCGCCAGCACGCCGCGTTTGTCGCGCAGCGCGCCGTCGGTGACAAGCGCGGCCACGCCGCGTTTCACCATCCGCTGGCAGAGGATGTCGCCGAAGATGCCGGCGCCGACAATGCCCATGGCGTCGGCGACCACGATGCAGCCTTCCGGCATGGCCTCGATCGCGCTGCGCGTCGAAATCGGCTTGGCCCAGCTCTCCGGCGTCGCCAGGTCTTCGCGCGCGGGCACGAAGCGCAATGTGAAGGCCGGCCCGACCACGCGCCGGCCGGAAAAACCGAGCGGCATCGGCCCGGCCATCCAGCAGCGGCGGATCCCCTTCTTCAGCAACATCGTGGTGATGGTGCCGGTCGTTATGTTTCTGAGAACGTCGATTGCGGACATGGTGCCACCCTCAAGCCGCGGTCATGCCGAGCCGTTCGTCGCGGCGCCGCAGATAGGCGACGAGCGGGGTGGCGAGCAGCACCATCCAGGCTTTGCCGACGACCTGTCCGGCCAGGAATTCGAGCGAGCCGAAGGCGAGCCAGAGGAAGACGACGGAATCGACCACCAGTCCCGCAGTGCTCGAGGCCACCACCGCGGCAACGAGCCGGCGGCGCGCGAGCGGCGTGTAGACCGCGAAATCGGCGAATTCGGACAGCAGAAATGCCGCGGTCGAAGCAACCACCAGCGAGGCCGGCGCGATCACCGCCGAGAGCGCGCCGCCGCCGAGGATCGCGGCGATGCCGAACTCGACGCCGAGCCGGCGTTGCACCAGATCGCGCAGCACGAGCGCGGCGCCGATCATCAGCACGCCCGAGGGCGCCGAGAGGCCGGGCGCGACCGGCACGAGACAGGGCCCGTGCGCGAGGCAGACCGTGCCGACATGCCCGATCATCCAATTCGCCGCCGGAACGGTGAGGCAGAACAACAGGAGAAAGACCGCGCCTTCAAGGCGGCGGCGCCATTCCATCGTCATCGCGGTAACCCGGTCTTGAATTTGCGATAGCCCTCTGCCCGCAAACGGCAGGCCGGACAGGCGCCGCAGCCGTAACCCCAATCGTGCCGCCGCGTCCGGTCCCCCAGATAACAGCTATGGGTGTGCTCGACAACGAGCTCGAGCAGCGCCTGGCCGCCGATTTCCTCCGCGAGGGCGAAGGTTGCCGCCTTGTCGATCCACATCAGCGGCGTGTGCAGCCGCACGCGCCGGTCCAAGCCGAGGGTCAAGGCGACCTGCATCGCCTTGATGGTATCGTCGCGGCAATCGGGATAACCCGAATAATCGGTCTCGCACATGCCGCCGATGATGTGGCGCGCGCCGCGGCGATAGGCGAGCGCGCCGGCGAAGGCGAGGAAGATCAGGTTGCGGCCCGGCACGAATGTGGTCGGCAGGCCGTCCGGGGCAGTGGCGATCGGCTGCTCGCGCGTGAGGGCGGTCTCCGCGATGGCGCCGAGCGCCTCGAGCGTAACGAGATGATCCTCGCCGAGGCGCGCGTTCCAGTCCGCTGCCAGCCCCGCCATCCGCGCGCGGATCAGGGGGCGCAGCTCCATTTCCACCGCGTGGCGTTGGCCGTAGCGGAAACCCACGGTCTCGACGCGGCCGAAACGCTGCAGCGCCCAGGCCAGACACACGGTCGAATCCTGCCCGCCGGAAAACAATACCAGCGCTGTCTCGTCGGTCATCGTCACGCGCAGACGCCTAATCCCACTCCGGCGACCAAGTCCAATCGACGATGCGTCCGTTGCGACGGGCCAAGGCGCGTATCTCGTTCATTTCCGCCTCGCTGAGCGCGAAATCGAAGATATCAAAATTCTCCTTCAGCCGCTCGACCCTGCTGGTGCGCGGGATGACGACGATGCCCTGCTGCACGAGATAGCGCAGCGAGACCTGCGCCGCGCTTTTCCCGTGCGCGCGGCCGATGCGTTCGAGCACCGCATCGCCGCTCGCGTTGCCGCGCGCCACGGGACTGTAGGCGACCATGGCCATGCCGTAGCGCCGGCATGCGGCCATGACCTTGTCCTGGTTGAGAAAGGGATGGCACTCGACCTGGTTGCAGACGAGTTCGGGGGTGATCGCATTCGCCGCCTCGAGGAGCGCGACGGTGAAATTGGAAACGCCGATCTGCCGCGTCAGGCCCTCGCGCTTGAGCTTCAGCATGGCACCGAGCGTGTCTGCGAGCGGCACGCGGGGATTGGGCCAATGAATGAGCAGGAGGTCGATGGCGTCGAGGGCAAGACGCTGCAGGCTTTCCTCGACCGAACGCACGAGGTCGCGCGGCGCAAGCCGGGAGGGTTCGATCTTGGTGGTGACGACCACTTCCGAACGCAGGCCGGACGCGCGCACGCCCTCCCCCACTTCGCGCTCGTTGCCGTACATCTGCGCGCTGTCGATATGGCGGTAGCCGATGCGGATCGCCTGCTCGACGAGGCGCACGCAGTCGCGCCCGCGCAGCGTCCAGGTGCCGAGCCCGACGGTCGGAAGCCGGAAACCTTTGGCCTCCACCACCTGCATCGCGGATGCGGGCCTCAGGCTCGATCCGGGTGCGCCGGCCGCATCACGGCGTGTCCCAGACCGGCGCGTGCGGCGGATTGACGACGCGCATGTTGGCGGCATTGAGCTTCCTGAGCTCGGCCATTTCGGCATCCGATAGGGAAAAATCGAACACCTCGATGTTCTCCTTCATGTGCGCGGGATTGGCGGTGCGGGGAATGGGAATGCAGCCGAGCTGGATGAGATAGCGCAGCGAGACCTGCGCCGCGCTCTTGCCGTGCGCGCGGCCGATCCTTTCCAGGGTTTCCGCGCCCGGCACCTTGCCGCGGGCAATCGGCACATAGGCGACCACCGCCATGCCGTGCTTCCTGCAGGCTTCGAGCACCTTGTCCTGGTTGATGAAGGGGTGCACCTCGATCTGGTTGCAGACCAGCGGCTCCGTCGTCACGGCCCAGGCCTCGTCGAGCATCCTGGTGGTGAAGTTGGCGACGCCGACATGCTTCGCCTTTCCGTCCTTCTTGGCCTTGCACAGGGCGCCGATGCTTATGCGGAAGGGAATGTCCTTGTTGTTCCAATGGATCAGCAGCAGGTCGACATAGGGAAGCCGCAGATTGGCGAGGCTCTGGTCGAGGGAACGCTGGAACGCATCGGGCATGAGGTTGTTCTCGCGTACCTTGGTGGTAATGAACACCTCCTCGCGCCGCACGCCGGATTGGCGCATGCCTTCCCCGTTTTCGACTTCGTTGCCGTAGAAGGCGGCGGTATCGAGGTGGCGATAGCCCATCTGCAGCGCGGCCTTGACCGCCTGCACGCAGACGTCACCCTTCAAGGTCATGGTGCCGAGCCCGATCTGCGGAATGCGCGCGCCGTGCGCTTCAACGACCTGCATCGACTGTCTCCCGATTGAGCTGCGAGGGAATGCGAGCGGGACGCGAAGAATGCCCGCTCGCAGGCGGCCTGCCAACCCGGGTGACGCGTCGCGCGCGGCCGCCGCGCGGGGCCGGCACGACCACGTTGCAAAAAATTTATTCGATCGGCCCGAAGCGCATTGCGCCGCCACCGCAAATGATTGGCCATGGTTCTTACATTGGAATAATTCAAAGCTGAAAATCACCTATTGCATCAAAGGCTTTTCATTGTTTTGTAAGCGCGAGCATCGCGTCGCAATCCATGGTGACCGCCGTGTCCAAAACCCTGCGTCCTGCCGCAATCGCCTTTCTCATCGCCCTCGCGCCGATCGCGGCGCGCGCGCAGAGCTACACGATCACCCTCAAGGACCATCGCTTCCAGCCGTCCGAGCTCAAGGTGCCGAGCGGCAAGCGCATCACGGTCACCGTGGTCAACGAGGATCCGACGCCGGAGGAAGTCGAGAGTCGCGAGTTGAAATTCGAGAAGGTCATTGCCGGCAAATCCAAGGGCGTGGTGCGGTTCGGGCCGCTCGCCAAGGGCCGCTATCCTTTCTTCGGCGAATATCATGAGGATACCGCGCGCGGCGCGGTGGTGGCGGAATAGTCGGCATGCTTGGCGCCCTCGTCATCGTCTTTCGCGAGGTCATCGAGGCCGGCCTGATCGTCGGCATCGTGATGGCCGCCACCCGTGGCGTGCTCGGCCGCGGGCGCTGGGTGGGCACCGGCGTGATCGGAGGGGTTGCCGGGGCGACCGTGGTCGCGCTGTTCGCCGGCGCGATCTCCGAGGCCTTCTCCGGCGCCGGGCAGGAGCTGTTCAACGCCGCCGTGCTCGGGATCGCGGTGGTCATGCTGATGTGGCACAATGCCTGGATGGCGCGCCACGGCCGCGCGATCGCCGCCGAAATGCGCGAGGTCGGCGCGGCCGTGAGCAAGGGTGCCAAGCCGCTGACCGCGCTCGCGATCGTGGTCGGCCTTGCGGTGCTGCGCGAGGGCTCCGAAGTCGTGCTGTTCCTTTACGGCATCGCCGCCTCGGGCACCTCGGGCATGTCGCTGCTCCTCGGCGGGGTGCTCGGCGTGGCCGCGGGCGCGGCCTTCACCGCGCTCACTTATTTCGGCCTGCTCGCTATCCCTACCCGCCACATTTTCTCGGTGACGAGCTGGCTGATCGCCCTGCTTGCGGCCGGCATGGCCGCGCAGGCGGTGCAGTTCCTCAACAACGGCGGTTTTCTGCTCGTGCTCGGCGGCACGTTGTGGGACACGTCGTGGCTGCTGTCGGAAGGCGGCATAGTCGGCCGCCTGTTGCATACGCTGATCGGATATACCGAGCGGCCGACCGAATTGCAGCTCGTGACCTATGTCTGCACGCTGCTCGCCATGGCGCTCCTGATGCGCCTCCTGCGTCCGGCCCCGCCGCGGCGTGAATTTCCCGCGGCGGCCGAATAAGGCGCTACCGCCGCCGGCCGCCGAGGGCCGCAAAGGCCGCTTCCGGCGCGCGATCGATCAGCTTGAGCAGCGCGCGCGCCGGTCCGCGCGGACGTCGCTTGCCCTGCTCCCAGTTGCGCACGGTCTCGAGCGGCACCTCGATGCGCTCGGCGAATGCTGCCTGCGTCAAGCCGAACCGCCGCCTCACCTCGCGCACGAAACTCGCGGGATCGCCGTGGTCGAGCGTCCGTTCGCTGCCGTCGGGCAGGATTTCCACGATCCGCCCATCGGCCTTGAGCCGCACCCGCATCATGGCCTCGTCCCCAAAGCGCGATGACCTCGGCTTAAAGCCTAGCCGATTCGCGGCCGCCAAAGGTTAACGAAACCCATCAAGGGCCAGCGGCCGAGGCGGTCATTGACCGAGTGGAGCGGGCAAGTAACGACCTTGCGATCATCTGCCGATCCGTTGCGACCTGTTGCGAGCGGTTTCGGCAGGGAGCCGGCCGATTTCCGGTCCCGCTCTGGGCGGTCGCGGGCAACGCGCTCGCCGCGCTTGGCGCGCGAGACCGCGATCGGAGGCGACGCCGACGATGTCGGTCACGTCACGCATGGCGTGCCGATTGGCCCACTCGCGTGTCCGGCGTCGAAACGCGGGACGATCTCCGCGCCCCCGGCACGGGTCATTGCCGCATCCACCTTGCCCTCGCGCGGACGCAGGGACAAAGGGATAAACGCGGCAGACGAGATCGGCATCGCCAGCGAACGGTCGCGCGGCAGCCGCAACTACTTCGTCTTCTCGAAGATCTCGCGTCCGATCAGCATCCTGCGGATCTCGCTCGTTCCCGCGCCGATCTCGTAGAGCTTGGCGTCGCGTAACAGCCGCCCGGTGGGAAACTCGTTGATATAGCCGTTGCCGCCGAGGCACTGGATCGCCTCGAGCGCCATCCAGGTCGCGCGTTCGGCGGCATAGAGGATGGCGCCGGCGGCGTCCTCCCGGGTGGTGCGTCCGGCGTCGCAGGCGCGCGCCACGGCATAGACATAGGCCTTGGCCGCGTTCATCGTCACATACATGTCGGCGAGCTTGGCCTGCACGAGCTGAAAGCATCCGATCGGCTGGCCGAACTGCCGACGTTCGTGCACATAGGGAACCACCACATCCAGACAGGCCTGCATGATGCCGAGCGGCCCCGCCGCGAGCACGACGCGCTCATAGTCGAGGCCGCTCATCAGCACGTTGACGCCGTTGCCGACCGCGCCCAGCACATTGTCCTCCGGTACCTCGCAGTCGGTGAACACCAGTTCGGACGTATCGGAGCCGCGCATGCCGAGCTTGTCCAGCTTCTGCGCCGACTGGAAGCCCTTGAACCCCCTTTCGACGATGAAGGCGGTGATGCCCCGCGCGCCGGCGGTGGGATCGGTCTTGGCGTAAATCACCAGCGTGTCCGCGACCGGGCCGTTGGTGATCCACATCTTCGTGCCGTTGAGAATATAGCGATCGCCTTTCTTGTCGGCGCGGGTGCGCATCGAGACGACGTCCGAGCCCGCCTCGGGCTCCGACATGGCGAGCGCGCCAACCTGTTCGCCCGAGATCAGCTTGGGCAGATATTTGCGTTTCTGCTCGACCGTGCCGTTGCGACGGATCTGGTTGATGCAGAGATTGGAATGGGCGCCGTAGGAAAGACCGACCGCCGCCGAGGCGCGCGAGATTTCCTCCATCGCCACGCAATGATGCAGATAGCCGAGGCCGGCGCCGCCGAACTCCTCCTCCACCGTGATGCCGTGCAGGCCGAGCCGGCCCATTTCCGGCCACAGGTCGCGCGGGAACTCGTTGTCCCGGTCGATCTGCGCCGCGCGCGGCGCGATGCGATCACGCGCAAAGCCGCGCACGCTGTTGCGCAACATGTCGACGTCCGCCCCGAGCCCGAAATCAAGACCCGTCCAGGCATTCGGAATCATGACGCATCGCTCCCCGGCGGCCGGCGCGGCCTCCTCCGTCGAACGCCGAATTTAACGGCTGCGCCGCAAGCTGTCAGCGGCCCGCAAGCGGAGCAATGCGACCTTCGCCGCGGTCTTGCCGCGCCAACAGGTCGTCCACGGTCTCGGCGGGCGCGGGCCGCGCGAACAGAAATCCCTGCATTTCGTCGCAACCGGCAAGGCGCAGCAGCACGCGCTGCTCCTCGGTCTCGACGCCTTCGACCAGCACCGTGAGGCTGAGCGCGCGGGCAAGGGCGACGATCGCCTGAATGATCACGCCGCCGCTGCCCGTGCGGTCGAGTGCCGCGACGAAGCTCTTGTCGATCTTGAGCGTATCGAGCGGAAAGCGCTGCAGGTAGCCGAGATTGGAATAGCCCGAACCGAAATCGTCAAGCGCGATGCGGACGCCGAGCGCGTGCAAATCCTCGATGCGGCTGAGCATCTCCTCGGGATTGTCGATCAGCAGTCCCTCGGTGACCTCGAGCATCAGGCGCGCCGGGTCGACGCCGCTTTCGACGAGGCTGGTGCGCACCAGATCCACGAAGCTCGGATCGCGCACCTGCAGCGGGGAAAGATTGACCGCGACATAGAGCTCGGGCCAGCGCCTGGCCTCGCTCAGCGCGCGGCGCAGGACGAAGGCGCCGAGCGCATCCATGAGGCCCATCTGCTCGGCGACGGGAATGAAGCTCGAGGGCGGGATGAACCCGCGCTGCGCGCAATGCCAGCGCAGCAGGGCCTCGACGCCGACGATGCGGCCGGTCCGCGTCGAGACGATGGGCTGGTAGTGCAGGCCGAGCTCGCCGGCGCTCAGGGCGCGCGGCAGTTCGCGCAGGATGAAGCGCTGGTCGGCGAAGGCGGTGTCGAGCGACGGGTCATAGCCGACGACCGAGCCGGGTCCCTTCCTGGCGGCGGCGCGCAGCGCGAGTTCCGCCCGGCGCGTCAATTCGCCGCGCGTCGCCGCATGACGCGGCGCCTGGGCGAAACCGGCATGCGCGCCGATGCGGATCACCGTGTCGATCCAATAGGGCCGCGCGATCGCCGCAAGCAGGGCGCGCAGCGACGGATAGACGTCGCCGCCCGCCTCGGTGGAGAGGATGACCGCGAACTCGTTGCTGCCGATGCGGCCGCACAGCGCGCTTTCCGGCAACGCATCGCGCAGCCGGCGGGCGATGCCGGCATAGATCTCGTCGCTCGCCAGCACGCCGAAACGGGCGTTGACCTCGGCCACGCTGTCGATCTCGATCAGCGCCAAGGTGATCACCGCACGCTCCGCCCGCTCGGCGAGCGCAAGGTCGAGCAGTTCGAGTGTCTTGGCGTGGTTGGGCAGGCCGGTAAGCCGATCCTCGTCCGCGGCGCGGCGGGCGCGTTCTTCGCTTGCCGCAAGACGCCGGCGCAGGCGCCGCAGCGACCGCCACGCGGCCGCGGCGCAGATCCCGCTCGCGCCGACGAGACCGAGGGTCGCCGGTACCAGCAGGCGCAGGCTATGCGCCGTTGCCGCGCCGCGTTCCCAGGTGACGAAGCCGAGAATGCGCCCGCCGGGGTCGAGAATCGGCTCCATCTCACGAGGCGCGGTTCGCAGGTCGGACGCGAAGACGAGCCCGCGCAGTCCGGCGCTCCGTTCGAGCATGTGCCACACGCGCGGATCGCGCGGATCGGATTGCCCGAGGCGCGTTCGCGCCTCGTCGAGCGCGCGCGCCAACGCCAGGCGCTGCTCCTGCCAGGTCTGCTCGTCGCGGCGGCGCGCGGCATCGAAGGCCAGCCACCCCCCGGTCAGCGTGGCCACGACCGCGATCACCGCCAGCAGTGCAATCGGCGCATATCCCGACAGCCAGGAGCTAGGACGCGCGCACAAGTCGGTCACAAGGCGCCGCGCCGCCTTCCATCCGCGGCGCGGCGAGATTTTCTCCAAGTGCCCTCGCGCTGAGAGTGCGGCGTCCCCGTCCAACAAAACCCCCGTTTTTTTGCGCCTGCCTGACGGCAGGATCATTCGTTCGCCTTAATAGGCGGTCAGCAAACAGGGTGAACGAAGAGTGAGCGCAGGTTTCCGCGCCGCCGCGCCGGCCTCAACGCAGGTCGAACCACAGCGTGGCGATCGACAGGAACGAGAAGAAGCCGACCACGTCCGTGACCGTGGTCACGAACGGGCTCGACGCCACCGCCGGATCGATCTTCAGCCGATCGAGCGCCAAGGGGATCAGGATGCCGCCGAGCGCTGCCGCCGCCAGGTTGCATATCATCGCCAGCCCGATGACGAATGCCAGGCCCGGCACCTTGAACCATACATAGGCGGCGGCGCCGGTGATGACGGCGAAGGCGAGCCCGTTGAGCAGGCCGACCAGCAATTCACGCATGATGATGCGCCAGGCATTGGCGTCGTTGAGGTCGCGCGTCGCCAGCGCGCGCACGGCGACGGTCATCGTCTGCGTCGTGGCATTGCCGCCCTGACTCGCGACGATGGGCGCCAGCACCGCCAGCGCCACCATTTTCTGCAATTGCCCCTCGAAAAGACCGAGCACGGAGGAGGCGAGAAAGGCGGTGGCGAGGTTGACCAGCAGCCAGTTGAAACGGCCGCGCGCGATCGTCCACACCGAATCCGACAACTGCTCGTCATGGGTGATGCCGCCGAGCGCCTTGATGTCCTCTTCCGCCTCCTCCGCGATCACGTCGGCGACGTCGTCGAAGGTGATCACGCCGACCAGGCGATCGGCGGCATCGATGACCGGCGCTGCCACCCAGTTGTAATGCTGGAACAGGCGCGCGACCTCCTCCTGGTCCTGCTCGGCGCGCACGAGCGGCCGGTCGCCCTCCATCAATTCGGAGATCGGCACCGGCCGCTTGCTCCGCAGCAGTCGGTCGAGCGGCACCGCGCCGAGGAAGCGCCCCTCCTCGTCCGTCACGTAGAGTTCGTAGAAACGCTCCGGCAGGTCGGCCGTCTCGCGCATATAGTCGATGGCCTGGCCGACGGTCCAACCGCGCGGCACCACCATGAATTCGGTCTGCATGCGCCGGCCGGCCGACTTCTCCGGATATTGCAGGCCGCGGGCGATCGCGACCCGCTCGCGCGGCGGCAGCTGGTCGAGGATCTCGCTCCGTTCCTCCTGCGGCAGATCCTCGAGGATGGCCAAGGCGTCGTCCGATTCGAGCGCGCGAACGCCCTCGGCCACCGTCTTGGGCGGCAGCTCCTCGAGGATTTCCTCGCGAACCGCGTCGTCGACTTCGGTCAGCGCGGTGAAATCGAAATCGATGCCCAGCAGCGCGACGAGGCGCGGACGCAGCTCCGGCGCGAGCGCCTCGAGCAGATCGCCGAGATCGGCCTCATGCAAGTTACCCACCAGCCGACGCAGCGCGGCAACGTCGGCGGTTTCGATCCCGCGCGCGACGCTTTTGAGGAAGGCCTTGCGGATCGAGCCATCCTTGTTGCGCGGCAGCGGCGCGGTCTCGACAGCGTCCTCGTGCTTCTGATCGAGCATGTCAGGACCCGCAGGCAAACGACGGAAAGACGTTGCGCCTTGTACGCCCGACACCGATGGCGGGCAAATGCTAAGCCCATGGCAGCCTCGGGCTTGCCGGGACAACCGCGCCGCGCTCAATTGCGTTCATCGATCGGATCGCCATGCGCCGCCTCGCCCTCATCGCCCTTGCCGCCGCCCTCCCCGCGGCGGCCGCGGCCGAGCCCTGCCCCGGCAATCCCGATGCGCTCGGCACCGCTCGCGTCCTGGCGCTCGACGTCGCCTCGACGCCGCGCGTCGGTCGCAAGCAGTTTCCGGTCACCCTGCCGCTCCGGGACAAGGAATTGGTGCTGACCTTCGACGACGGCCCCTGGCCGGCAACCACGCCGCGGGTCCTGGACGCGCTCAAGGCCGAATGCGTGCGCGCCACCTTCTTCCTCGTCGGGCGCAATGCCGCGGCCCATCCCGGTCTCGTCCGACGGGAATTCGCCGAAGGCCACAGCCTCGGTCACCACAGCTACGCCCATCCGCTGCTCACCCGCCTCTCGCTCGACCGCGCCGCCGCGGAGATGGACCGCGGCATCGCCGCCGACCAGTCCGCCCTCGGCGCGCCGCGCGACGGAGCGGGGACGGCGCCGTTTTTTCGCTTTCCCGGCTTTGCCGCGAGTCCCGCCTTGCTGCGGGCCGCGGAGCAGCGCGGGCTCATCGTCTTCGGCGCCGATCTTTGGGCCAGCGACTGGCAGCCGCTCGGACCGGAGCGGGAACTGCGCCTCCTCCTCGGCCGCATCGATGCGGCCGGGCGCGGCATCGTGCTGCTGCACGACACCAAGCTGCAAACGGCACGGATGCTGCCGGCGCTGCTGCGCGCCTTGAAGAGACGCGGCTACCGGATCGTTCACGTGATCGCGGCCGGAGGCGAGGTGAACCACGCGGCGCCGGGCAGCGACTGATCGCGCCGTTCATGGCCCATTAATTTCCACTTCCGTAACCCCTCGGACCTAACGTGCCGAGTCTCCCCGTTCGGGGGTGCGCCGCGCGTCCGGCGGAAGGCCAAATGGGGAGGCGGCATGCGCCTGTTGATCAGCCTGCTGTGGCTTGCGTGCCTGAGCGTGCCGGCCTTCGCCGATGCCTGTCCGCATCGTTCCGACGTCATCGGTACCAGCCGGTCGATCACCGTCGATCCGAGCGACCTGCCGCTCATCGGCACGATGCAATACAAAAGCACGTTGCCGCTCGCCGACCACGAGGTGGTGATCACCTTCGACGACGGGCCGCTTCCGCCCTTTACCACCCACGTGCTCGAGACGCTGCGCGAGAACTGCGCGAAGGCGACGTTCTTCCTGGTCGGCGAAATGGCGCGCGCCCATCCCTGGCTCGTGCGCCGCATCTACAACGACGGGCACACCATCGGCACCCACAGCGAAAGTCACCCGCTCGCGCTCAATCGCAAGCGCATGGCGGTGGTCGAGCGCGAAGTCGAGGCGGGCATCGCCTCGGTTACGACGGCAGCCGGCGATCCGCGCGCGGTCGCCCCGTTCTTCCGCATTCCCGGGCTCGCGCGCAGCAGCCAGATCGAAACCTATCTCGCCGCGCGGTCGCTTGCGGTATGGAGCGCGGACGAAGTGGCCGACGACTGGTTCCGCGGCATCGGCCCCGACCAGATCGTGCGTCGCGCCCTCGACCGCCTGGCGCAGCATGACCAGCGCGGTGTGCTCCTGCTGCATGATATTCATCCGGCCACCGCGCTGGCGCTGCCCAAACTCCTTACGGCGTTGAAGGAACGGGGCTACCGTCTCGTCCAGGTCCTCGCGCCGGGCGAAAGGCCGGTTTCCGTGCCGGAACTCGCGGTTCCCCCCGCGGCCACGGCGGGCTTTCCCCGTATCGCGGCGGCGAGCGCGGCGCCGCTCGCGCGGTTGGCCCCGCACCTGCCGCGCCGCCGCGGCGAGGGGCCGACACGCTGAGCGGCGATGCATGTGCCGCGGTTCTCGCCCTCCCGGATAGGCGCGACCCGACGCGACGGACCGGAAGGGAAACAATCGCAAAGACTGGTGCGGTCGAGAGGACTCGAACCTCCACGGATTGCTCCGCTAGCACCTCAAGCTAGTGCGTCTACCAATTCCGCCACGACCGCATTTTGCCCCGCGCGATCTCGAAGAACCGGTTGCCATTGTTCGGGATCATGCGCATCGGGATGGACGAAAAGGTTCTTGTCCCGCGTCCCCCGGGAGCGCGGTCATGTAACAAATAGGTTCCGCCGCGACAAGGGCTGCGGCCGACGGCCGGCGCCGGTGAGGACCTATCCGTCTCGCTGGCGGATCAAAGGGCTGGGCGAAGGACGGAACCCGTGTTCCGCTCCTGCTCACCGCATATCCGGCGGCCGCGGCAGCAACTGGCTCACCTCCACCGCAATGCGGTTGCCGTTGACCGCGACGGTGCCCCTGGCCACGGTCAGATCGTTGGCCAGGATGTCGACGTCGTCGTCCTCCGAGGCGTCGAGTTCGATCACGGCGCCGCGGCCGAGCCGCAATACCTGGTGGATCGGCATCGAGGTGGTGCCGAGCACCACCGTGATGTCCACCGTGACCTTGTCGAGCGTCGCCATCTGACCTCCGCGCGCCGATCATCGGCGGGCGCACCAAGCTTCATCATGCTATCGTGAACGAAGCGTTAACGCCGGCCGGACGCGGCGGCAGGCCGGTTCCGTTTGAGCGCGCGCAGGGATGCCTATATGACCGATACCTCCCAGCCATGCTGAGGCGCAGCGTGTCGGCCGGCACTCGCAACGAACTTCGTCTCCTTTCCCCGCTTCGCGACGCGGAGGCGGTCGAATGGCGCGTGAGCAGCCGTCCGGTCGATTATCCGGCGGCGCTTTCGCTGATGGACGCGCGCGCGCGCGCCATCGCCGCCGGAGAGGCGGCCGAGCTCGTCTGGCTGCTCGAGCATCCGCCGCTCTACACTGCCGGCACGAGCGCGCAGGAGGACGAGCTGCGCCATCCGCGCTTTCCCGTATTCGCGGCCGGACGCGGCGGCCAGATGACCTATCACGGGCCGGGACAGCGCGTCGCCTATGTCATGCTCGATCTCAAACGGCGCGGCCCCGACGTGCGGCGTTTCGTGGCAACGCTCGAAGAATGGCTCATTCGCACGCTCGCCGCCTTCAATGTCCGCGGCGAGCGCCGCGAGGAACGCGTCGGCGTCTGGGTCCGACGGCCGGAAAAAGGCGCGGGATTCGAGGACAAGATAGCCGCCATCGGCATCCGCGTGAAACGCTGGGTGACGCTGCACGGCATGGCGTTGAACGTCGCGCCGGATCTCACGCATTTCGCCGGCATCGTGCCGTGCGGCGTGCGCGAGCCGCGCTACGGCGTCACCAGTCTCGCCGATCTCGGCGTGATGGCAGCCATGGCGGAGGTGGACGGCGTGCTGCGGCAGGAATTCGAGCGTCTGTTCGGCGCCACCAGGGATCATGCGGTCGGCAGCACCGAAAACATCTCCCCCGCCCTCCGCAAGCCGAGTTCGCCGGACGTCGCCTCCTGCTGATGCACGGCGTCGACGCGTGCGCCCGGCGGTCCCCGCCGGCATGCCTCGATCAGATCGGTGACGACGTCGGCATCGCCGGCAAAGACCGCCTCGACCGAGCCGTCGCGGCGATTGCGCACCCAGCCCTGCACGCCGCGGCCGAGCGCCTCGTCCTCGACGAAGGCACGGAAGCCCACGCCCTGCACGCGGCCGCGGATCACGACATGGCGGATGATGCGCATGCGCTCGTTCCGGCTCGGGCGGCGCCGACGGCGCCGCGCATCGACCAGCGCGCCAGCCCGGCGACATAGTCGGCCGGCAGCATCCATGCGCGGGCGGCGGCGATCACCTCCTCCAGATATCCCGGTCGCGGCCGGCCCTCGCCGCCGCGGCGCGCGACATAGACCATGGCCGAGCGGGCGCGGCCCTGCGCGCGGATCATGACCCAGACTTGCCGGTAAAGCCCGACGTCGACGCCTTCATAGGCATTGAGCGCGGCGACGTCGCGGGCGGACACATGCCACAGCACGCCGAGCACCCTTTCGCCCGGCGCCGGCGCGATCGAGGCGTAGCCGTCGCGGCCGATCACGAAACGCCAGCCCGGCAGCGTCGCCACGCCGAGCGCACGGGCCGACGGGCAACGCAACCGCATCCCGGCCCGGCTCATATTGGAACCATAGGCGAAATAGAGCGTCATGCCCGGCCATCCGCGCCTCTGCCGGCCCCGCAATCCTCAGACAAATTCCAGGATCACCGCGTCGACGGCAAGACTGTCGCCGGGCTTGGCATTGATGGTCTTCACCACGCCGTCGATCTCGGCACGCAGCACGTTCTCCATTTTCATCGCTTCCACCACGGCTACGGGCTCGCCGGCCTTCACCTCCTGTCCTTCCTTGACGGCAATTGACACCACGAGGCCCGGCATCGGGCAGAGCACCTGCTTGCCGCTGTCCGCCTGCTTCTTCGGCGGCATCAGCCGTGCCAACGCGGCCTCGGTCTCGGTATAGACATAGGCGGTGGCCTCGAAACCGGACCAGGCGAGCGCGAAGCCGTTGAGCACGGGACGAACCTGCACGTTCGCCGCGCGTCCGTCGACGGTGCCGCGCCACAACCGGTCTCCCGGCTTCCATCCGTGCCTGACCGCGAGCCGCTGCGGGGGCGCGTCGCCGCCGGCGTGATAGATCAGCACGAGCGAACTCGATCCGACCGCGGCGGGAGCCGCACCGTTTCCGCCGGCCTCCGCGGATGCGATCTCGACGCCGTAGCTGCGCTCGCCGAGCACGACCTGGCGCCGGCGGGCGCGCGCGACGCGTCTGCCCGGAAGCTGTCCCGAGATCCGGCGTTTGCGTTCCCCCATGACGTGATCGATCGCCACCGCCGCCGCGACCATCAGACGCGCCGCCTCCTCGTCGGGAGCGCGCGGCCGAAACCCGGACGGGAACTCCTCGGCGATGAAACCGGTCGACAGCCTGCCCGCACGCCAGCGCGGATGCGCCATGACCGCGGCCAGGAAAGGGATGTTGTGCCGAATGCCGTCGATGACGAAGGAGTCGAGCGCCTCCGCCTGCGCCTCGATCGCCTGGAGCCGCGTCGGTGCATGCGTCACCAGCTTGGCAATCATCGGATCATAGTAGAGCGAGATCTCTCCCCCCTCGGTGACGCCGGTATCATTGCGCAGGGTCACGCCGTTCTCGCGCATCTCCGGCGGCGGGCGGTAGCGAACCAGCCGTCCGGTGGACGGCACGAAGTTGCGGTAGGGGTCCTCGGCATAGATGCGGCTTTCGACCGCCCATCCGGACAGTTTCACGTCGCTCTGCCGGATCGCAAGCTTCTCGCCCGCGGCGATGCGGATCATCTGCTCCACGAGGTCGATGCCCGTCACCAGCTCCGTCACCGGATGCTCGACCTGCAGCCGGGTATTCATTTCCAAGAAATAGAACTGTTTGTCCTGTCCCACCACGAACTCGACCGTCCCGGCCGAGTCGTAGCCGACGGCTCTTGCCAAGGCGACGGCCTGCTCGCCCATCGCCCTGCGCGTGGCCTCGTCGAGCAGGGGGCTCGGCGCCTCTTCGATCACCTTCTGATTGCGACGCTGAATGGAGCATTCGCGTTCGCCCAGATGAATCACGTTGCCGTGCTTGTCGCCCAGCACCTGGATCTCGATGTGGCGCGGGTCGGTGATAAATTTTTCGATGAACACGCGGTCGTCGCCGAACGACGATTTGGCTTCCGAGCGCGCCCGCGCCAAACCTTCGACGACTTCCTCCTTGGAGAAGGCGATGCGCATGCCCTTGCCTCCCCCGCCGGCGGAAGCCTTGATCATCACCGGAAAGCCGATCGCCTCCGCGGCGCGGATCGCCTCCGCCGCGTCCGCGATCGCGTCGAGATGACCCGGAACGGTGGAAACGCCGGCGCGCCCCGCCGCCCTCTTCGATTCGATCTTGTCGCCCATGGCGGCGATCGCCGCGGGATTGGGCCCGATGAAGACGATGCCGGCCTTTTCCAGCGCCCTGGGAAAGGCTTCCCGTTCGGAAAGAAAACCATAGCCGGGATGCACCGCCTCCGCGCCCGTCGCCCGGCAGGCGGCGACGATCCGCTCGATCGCGAGATAGCTCTTCGCCGCTTCCGGGGGCCCGATGGCGACCGCCGCATCGGCCATCTGGACGTGCAATGCGTCGCGATCTGCCTCAGAATAGACCGCGACCGTCTCGATGCCCATCCGGCGCGCGGTCTTGATTATCCGGCAGGCGATCTCGCCGCGGTTGGCGATCAGAATGCGCTTGAACATGCAGGACTTGCCGCGCGCGCCGCCTTTCCCAGCGGATGGGCCATGCCAAGGGTCATCGCGTGTAACAATACTGTCTTGCCGAAGGCGTATCTAGCGCGTCGTTCACACCGCGACGAGAGGGAGCACCTGCCATGACGTTCCGGCCCTTGCGCATGCCTGCAGCCGCCCTCGCCGTGCTTTGCCTGGCGGCGCAGGCCGCCGATGCCCAGACCCCGCACAACCTCGTCCTGTTCGTTCCCGACGGCCTGCGGGCGCTCTCGGTCACGCCCGACCGCGCGCCGGCCATGGCGGCGGTTCGCGACCGGGGCGTCAATTTCGCCAATCCGCATTCCCTGTTCCCGACCTTTACCATGACCAATGCCTCGGGGCTTGCGACCGGCCATTTTCCCGGCGACACGGGTGTCTTCAGCAACAGCATCTATACCGGCTTTGCGGTGCCCGGCGCCAACGACAGCGTCACGCCGTTCATCGAGAACGATGTCATCCTCGGCGATATCGACGCGCATTTCGCCGGCAATTTCATCGACGAGGAAACCATCCTGCTCGCCGCGCGCGGCCGGGGATTCTCCACCGCCGCCATCGGCAAGCTCGGGCCGACGTTAATGTTCGCCCACACCGAGCGCGACGGCGCGCCCACGATCGTCATCGACGACTCGACCGGCCACCCGGGCGGCATTCCCTTGTCGGCGGAGATGAGGGACGGGCTCGCCCGCGCCGACCTGCCGCTCGTCGCGCCGGGCCGCGGTCCCAACGGCAAGACCGGCGACGACAAGACGCCAGGGACCACGACCGCCAATGTGACGCAGCAGAAATATTTCGTCGACGTGGCGACCAAGGTGGTGCTGCCCCTGTTCAAGGCCCGCCGCAAACCTTTCGTGCTGGTGTTCTGGTCGCGCGACCCGGACGGCACGCAACACAATCAGGGAGACAGCCTGCTCAAGGTCGATCCCGGCATCAACGGACCGACCTCGCTCGCCGCCGTCCGCAATGCGGACGACAATCTCGCCGCGCTGCGCCAGGCGCTCGACGCGCTCGACCTTTCCGCCACCACCGACATCGTCATCGCGGCGGATCACGGCTTCTCCACCATCTCCAAGGAGAGCGCGACGAGCCCCGCCGCGAAAGCGGATTACCCCGACGTGCCGGCCGGCCTGCTGCCGCCGGGATTCGTCGCCATCGACCTCGCCAAGGCGCTCGGGCTTCCGCTCTACGATCCCGACGACAGGAACGCCGCCGTGACCGAAGGCCGCCACCCCAAGCGCGGCAACGGGCTGATCGGCCGCGATCCGCAGCATCCCGATATCGTGGTTGCGGCCAACGGCGGTTCCGACCTCGTCTACGTGCCGAGCAAGGATCGCAGCCTGACCGCCGCGATCGTGCACGCGCTCGCCGCCCAGGACTATGCCAGCGGCCTGTTCGTCGACGACGAGCTCGGCGCGTTCCCGGGCACGCTGCCCCTTTCCGCCGTCAACCTCAGCGGCTCGGCGCTCATGCCGCGGCCGACCGTGGTGATCAACTTCCGCTCCTACACGACGGGCTGCGCGCGACCGGTGCTGTGCGCCGTCAATGTCGCCGACACGACGCTGCAACAGGGCCAGGGCATGCACGGCAGTTTCAGCCGTGCCGATACCATGAATTTCATGGCCGCGATCGGACCGGATTTCAAAACCGGCTTCGTCAGCGACGCACCAGTCAGCAATGCCGATATCGGCAGGACCATCGCCCATGTGCTGGGGCTCGACATCCCGCACCACGGCACGCTGATCGGCCGCGTCGCCACCGAGGCGCTACGCGGGGGCAGCGCCGTGCAGGTGGAACCCTTCGCCCGGCGCGGGATTGCGGACGCGCAGGGACGAGCGACCGTCATGGTCGGCCAGCGGGTGGGCGACGCCGCCTATTTCGACGCCGCCGGGTTCCCGGGCCGTACCGTCGGCCTCGACGCGCCCGAGCCGACGACCGCTCGCCGCGCGGACGAACCACGATGACGGCCGCGCGCGGAAAATTCTTTCCTGCGTTTGCCGTGACGTCGAACCGCCGTCCTTTCCGACCGCGTCGGGCCAGTCATTCGTTGTTCTTTGGCCGCGA
Source organism: Pseudolabrys sp. (assembly GCA_019689975.1). Lineage (GTDB taxonomy): Bacteria > Pseudomonadota > Alphaproteobacteria > Rhizobiales > Xanthobacteraceae > Pseudolabrys. The sequence continues at coordinate 1,403 of JADGGK010000042.1, read as the reverse complement.
CCTCTTTCCTATCGCCACGGAGCTCTATAGATTGACGCGCAAGCATTGCCCAACCGCACGAATTTGAAGGAGTTGGAGGTGACCCATGACATTGGCAATCGGCGACACGGCCCCGGATTTCGAAGCGGAGACGACCGAAGGAAAGATCCGCTTCCACGAATGGCTCGGCAATTCCTGGGGCATCCTGTTCTCGCACCCCAAGGACTTCACCCCGGTCTGCACCACCGAGCTCGGCGTGATGGCCCGCCTCAAACCGGAATTCGACAAGCGCAATACAAAGATCATCGGCCTTTCGGTTGACACCGTCAACGACCACACGCGCTGGTCGCAGGACATCAAGGACGTGATGGGTTTCGCTCCCAACTACCCGATGATCGGCGATCCGGAGCTGAAGATCGCAAAGGCCTACGGCATGCTGCCGGCTGCGGCCACGGGCACGTCGCAGGGACGCACGCCGACCGACAACCAGACGGTGCGCAACGTGTTCATCATCGGACCCGACAAGAAGATCAAGCTGATTCTCGTCTATCCGATGACCACGGGCCGCAACTTCGACGAGATCCTGCGCGTGCTCGATTCGCTGCAGATGACCGCCAAGCATCGCGTCTCGACGCCGGCGAACTGGAAACCCGGCGAGGACGTCATCATTGCCGGCTCGGTGAGCGACGAGGAGGCGAAGAAGATCTGGCCGCAGGGGTTCAAGGCGCCGCGACCCTACATCCGCTACGTGCCGCCGCCGCAGGGCTGACCCCGTCGCAACGCTGTGCGAGAAGGGCGCGAGCGCAGACCTCGCGCCCTCGCTTTTTCGTGCTGGAGCCTGGTCATGAACGAAGCGGCCCTGAGGCAACCGCCTTTTGCCGAATTCCTCGGCATCAAGATCACTCACGTCTCGCCCGAGCGCGTCACCGCCGAACTCGTGGCGCGCGAGGAACTGAACAATCGCCACGGCATCATGCACGGCGGCGCGCTGATGGCGTTGGCGGACAATCTGGGCGGAACCGCCACCACGGCCAACCTCAAGGAAGGTCAGCGCACCACGACGATCGAGAGCAAGACCAATTTTTTTGCCGCGGTCCCGATCGGCCAGACCGTCTATGCCGAGTGCACCCCATTGCATCGCGGACGATCGACCATGGTGTGGCAGACCCGCATCACCCGCGCGGATGGTCGCCTCTGCGCGCTCGTGACGCAGACCCAGATGGTGCTCGGCCCCGAGGCGTAGATCCGCCCTGCCCCTGACGGTCCGACGGCCGCGAGCGCGACGGCGCCGGAAGCCGCGACGCAACGTCGCTCGCGATCGTGACGCCTGCCCAGGCAACGACCTGCGACGAGCGCCGAGACCGCACGGTCTTGTTCCCGCGCGCAAGGCAAGGCGGCGACGCCGCGTCGCGACGGATGACTAG
>JADGGK010000041.1 GCA_019689975.1 Pseudolabrys sp. | reverse complement strand
GCGGGGTCATGGCGCCGTCATGGCCGCGCGCCGTCCTCGCCGCCGGCCGGCATCGGGCGGCAGCGCTCGAAACGCACATGGCCGCCGGCAGGCGCGACGCGCAGCAGCCCCGAGGCGCGGCTGAGGTCGTAGCGGTCGTTCCGCGGCTTGGCGACCCAGGCGATGTGCGAGGCGCTGATCTCGGCCGGCAGGCCGCCGACGCTGCGCGCGTCGGTATCGGCCGACAGCGTCCAGGCGGTGCCGTTGCGCGGATCGACGCAGCGAAAGCTGAGCCGCTCCGCCCGCGCCGCGCCGCCGGTCGCGCCGGCGACGACGGCGGCGAGCATGATCGCGCCTGTCGTTCTCACGGGTTGCAACTCCCCCTTTCGCGCGCTCGTCCGGAGCGGTAAGGAAAAGCGCATCGCGCCGGGGAGTTCCCGTCGCGCGCCGCAATATTCGCAGCCGGAGTATGCCGTCATGAAGCCCGTCGCCGTCCGCAACATCGAGCGCGCCGATCCCAACGCGCTCGGCACGTTCGAAGCGCTCGGGGTCGCCACCGTGCACGAGGCGCTCGGCCGCTCCGGACTGATGAAGCCCTACATGCGGCCGATCTATCCCGGCGCGCAGATCGCCGGGCCCGCGGTCACCGTGCTGGCGCAGCCGGGCGACAACTGGATGATCCACGTCGCGGTGGAACTGTGCCGCAAGGGCGACGTGCTGGTGGTCGGCTGCACCGCCGACAACACCGACGGCATGTTCGGCGAGCTTCTGGCGACCGGCTTGCGCGCGCGCGGCGTGAAGGGCCTCGTCATCGACGCCGGCTGCCGCGACGTCAAGACGCTCACGCAGATGGGCTTTCCCGTCTGGTCGCGGGCGATCTCCGCCAAGGGCACGGTCAAGTCGACGCTCGGCGCGGTCAATGTTCCGGTGGTCTGCGCCGGCGTGAATGTGGAGCCCGGCGATGCGGTGGTGGCGGACGACGACGGCGTGGTCGTGGTTCCGCGGCGGCTCGCGGTCGAGGTCGCGCAAAAGGCGCAGAAGCGTGCCGACGACGAGGTCGAGAAGCGGCGGCGTTGGGAAGCGGGCGAGTCGAGCCTCGACATGTACAACATGCGCGAGGCGTTGGCGAAGGCGGGCCTGCGCTATGTCGACCGCCCCGAGGACGTCTGAAACCGCGCCGGTTGCGTGACGTCGGCCTCGGCGAGGTCGCGCGCGACCGGGCGCGCGGTTGCGCCGCCGCTGGCGCCCTCTCCCGCCGGCGGCGGGCACGGCACGAACCGCAACATCGGCCTGCGGTCGAACTCGTCGGCCATCTGCCGATAGGCGCGGGCGAGTTCCTCGAACTTGCGCGCCACGGTGCGGTCGGTTGCCGCGCGCGCCCAATGCAGGCATCGCTCCGCGCGCGCACGCAGATCCTCGCCGGTTTTCATGCGCTCCCTCCGCAACCGACCCGCAGCAGTCGAAGACATGAACACGCAGATGGATCAACCCGATGCGACGCGTTGTGCCCGCGATCCCCAGTAGAAACCGGTTGCGGTGAATCGTCGGTTGCGCGCGACGGCGAAAGCGGTGCGCGGCGCGGCCCTTTTTGCCGCGTCGTTGCCGTCAGGCGTGCGCCGGCAGCTCGGGCGCGGGCGCGCGCAGGCCTTCGAGCGCCTGCGCGTAGCCGGCAAGCACGCCCTCCACCATGGCCTCGACCGAAAACTCGGCCGCCACGCGCGCGCGCAGCGATCGCGCATCCGCCGCGCCGGCGGCCGGATCGGCGAGCGCGCGGCGGATCGCCCGCGCCAGCGCGGCCGGATCGCCCGGCGGCACCAGACGGTGCGCGAGCGGACCGAAGATTTCCGGGATGCCGCCGACGCGGGTGGCGACGAGGGGCCGGCCGGCGGCGGCCGCCTCGAGCACGACATAGGGCATCGACTCGAGATGCGAGGGAACGACCATCAGCCGGCCGCGCGTGAGCGCCTGCCGCATCGGCATGGCGGGCAGGAAGGTCACGGCGCGGTCGATGCCGAGCCGCGCGGCGCGTTCGCGCAGCGCCCGCGCCTCGGGACCGTCGCCGACGAGCGTCGCGGTGACGGAAAGTCCCTCGCGCGCGAGCAGCGCGACGGCGTCGAGCAGCACGTCGACGCCCTTGATCGCGCGCAGCTCGCCGACGAACAGGAGGTCGCTCGCGTCGGCGTCCGGCTCCACCACGGCGAATTCGGCTTCGCCGACGCCGTTCGGGATCACCCGGGCAAGACCGTTCGGCACGCCGACCTTGGCGCGGAACAGCTCGGCGGCGAAGGCGCTTTCGAAGAAATAGAGATGGCCGCGCGGCATCAGCATGCGTTCGAGCGCGAGATAGGCGCGCCCGCGCAGGCTTCCCGGCGCGAACAGCAGGCTGCCGCCGTGCGGCGTGTAGGCGCGCACCACCGGCCTGCCGGCGAGCGCGAGGCGCGCATAGGCGCCGCCCTTGGCGCCGTGGCCGTGGACGATGTCGGCGCCGACCGCGCGCAGCGTCCGGCCGACCCGGCGCACGGCCTCGACGTCGCGCAGGCCGGGCTCCCTCGCCACCGGCACGAGCGTCACGCCGAGCGCCAGTGCCGGCGCGAGCTCGGCGAGGATCTGCCTCGACCGCGCATTGCCGGTGAGGCTGTCGGCGATGATCCCGACGCGATGGCCGCGCGCGATCTGACCGCGGGCGAGGTCGACGACATGGCGGAACAGGCCGCCGAGCGGGGCGCGCAGGACATGCAGAATGTGAAGGGCGGGCATGGCGGTCGCATACAGTCTGGTGAACGGATTTCCCAGCCTTGCGATACGCCAATTGCGTTAACGATTAACATCGCGCGCGCCGGTTTCGCGTCCTGCCGGTCCCTCGCGGCGCGCTATCGTTAACGCTTCAGCGGTTGCCGCTGCTCCAGGGCGCGATGCGCCGGCCCACCCATTTCAACAGCGACGTGAGCGAGACGCCGAGCGTCATGAGCACGATCACCGGCACGAATGTCTTGTCCATGGCGAAGACATTGGCGTATTTGGTGATCATGAAGCCGAGGCCGGAAATCGTCGTATAGAACTCGGCGATGATCATGCCGATGAGGCCGCGCCCGATGGCGAGGCGAACGCCGGCGATGATGTAGGGCAGCGCGAAGGGCAGCAGCACGTCGCGCCAGGTGTTCCATTCGCTGGAGCGGAATGCCTGCGCCACTTCGAGCATGTTCTTGTCGCATTCGCGCACGCCCTGGTAGGTGTTGATCAGGACCGGGAACACCGCGAACAGGAACACCACGATGATCTTGGCCTTGAGGTAGATGCCGAACCAGAGCACCAGGATCGGCACCACGGCGACAAGCGGCGTCGCGTAGAGCGCGTTGATCGGCAGATCAAGCGCCCAGTCGAGCCAGCGCACGCGCGCCATGGCAATGCCGAGCGGGATGCCGACGCCGACGGCGGCGACGAGGCCGTAGCACATGACCTCCAGGCTCTGCATCAGGAAATAGGGCAGTTCGCCCGACACGGTGGTCTCGTAAAAGGCGACCGCGATGCGCGAGGGATAGGAAAAGAAGATCGGGCTGACCAGCGGCCCGGCGAGCTCCCACGCGACGAGGATGAGCGCCACGAAACCGTAGCGGAACAGCGCGCGGCGCTCCCACCAGGGCACGCGCGCGACGAGCGGCGGTTCCGCGACGGAAAGCGCGCCGTCATGCGCCGAGTTTGCGACGCTCATCGACCCTCATCCTCATCCGCGCCTGCGCCGCCATGCCGCGCGCGGCGCGCGTCATGGACCATGAACCGCCGATCCCCGTCGTCAGAACGCCGCGGTCGGACAGACCGGCCCTTTCCATTCGCCGAGCTGCTCGATCGCCTTGCGGGCGAAGCTGGTATCGACGATATCCTCGTATCTGGGCGTCTTTCCCGGCTTGATGTTGCCGATTTTGGTCATCAGCTCGGCGGTGAAGTTGATCCGTTCGGGGCTCAAGCCGCTGTTGGCGTCCCAGATGCATTGCTTGACCAGGAAGTCGAAACTGTCGGCCAGGATCTTTTCCGGATAGCCCGTCCGCTTGACGAGAATCGGAATGATCTTGGCGCGGTCCGTGTACATGATGCGGGTGGCCTCGATATTGGCCGAGACCACCGCCTGGACGACGTCCGGCTTCTCCTTGATCGTCTTTTCCGTCGCCGACAGGAATGTATAAAGAGTCTTCGGCTGCAGCTCCCACATGCGCGCGATCGCGTGCAGATCCGGCACCTTGCTCTTGGCGAACATCTCCTGCTCGACGTGCAGGATCGCCGTGTCGACCTGATTGGCGACCAGCGCCGGCACGTCCTCGCTGGCGATCGTGACGAAGTTGACGTCCTTGGGGTCGATCTTTGCCGCGCGCAGCACGCTGCGGCTCAGAATGTCGGCGAATCCGCCCGGCTCCTGGATGCCGATGCGCTTGCCCTTGAGATCGGCGAGGGTCTTGATGTCGGCGCGCACGACCATGGAGGCCTCGAACTTGGGCAGGTTGGCCGACAGCGCGCGCACGGTCGCGCCGTTCGAGATGCCGATGATCGTGGGCGCCCCGGGGGTGAGCCCGAAATCGACATTGCCGGCGAGCAGCGCGCGGAAGACCTTGGTCCCGTCGCCGAGCGACACGATCTCGGCGTTAAGCCCCGCTTTCTTGTAGAGGCCGAGATCGTTCGCCACGATCACCGGCATGTGCACGATATTCGGCGGCGACGTCGGTATGCCGATGACGATCTTGGTCTCGGCCCGCGCCCCTTGCGGCAGCGCGAGCGCGGCGACGGCGAGCGCCGTCAGCGCCGTCAGCGCCGTCAAAGCCCTGTGCATCGCGATCCTCCCTGTTGGTCCCGGTTTGCACCGCGCCGCCGCGCATCGGCGGCGCGGCGCGCACGGCTGATCCCGTGTCTTGCGCCTGCGGTGGGGCCGGTCCCCTCTTCCCCGTGCGTCGGGGAGTCTGCCCCACCATATCGGCAAAAACAACGCGGACCTGCCCGCAAGTCCCGCCCGCGCGCCGGGCCTCGCCGGCGCAGGGAGCAAAGAGGGTTCCCGCGCTCGGGGCGACAGCGGCGGGCCTCGCTGTCTGGCGGGACGCGCGCGAACACGCTAGATAAGCGCCCGCGCAACGGCCGTTGACGGCGATCTCCCATGAACACCGAGAATTCCGAACCGATCCGCGACATTGCCCATCTCGGCCATGTCGAACTGCTCACCCCGAAATTCGAGGAAAGCCGCCGCTTCTTCATCGACGTCATGGGCATGACGCAGAGCGGCGAGAAAGGCGACAGCGTCTATCTGCGCGGCTGGGACGACTATGAGCGTTATTCGCTCAAGCTCACCGCCTCGCACACCTCGGGTCTCGGCCATGCCGCCTTCCGTACCCGCTCGCCGCAGGCGCTCGAACGACGCGCCGCGGCACTCAAAGGCTCCGGCTTCGACGTGGGCTGGAGCGACGGCGACCTCGGCCACGGCAAGTCCTTCGTGTTCCGCGATCCGGACGGCCACACGCTGGAGATCTATTACGAGACCGAGTGGTACCAGCCGCCGCCCGATCTCAAGCCCGCGCTCAAGAACCAGGCGCAGCGCTTTCCGGCGCGCGGCATCAATGTGCGCCGCATCGACCACTTCAACGGGCTTGCGGTCGACATCAAGGCCAACCGCGAATTCTTCGAGAATTATCTCGGCTTCATGTTGACCGAACAGATCGTGCTCGACGACGGCACCGAGGCCGGCATGTGGATGACGGCCACCAACAAATCCTACGACTTCGCCTATACGCGCGATCACACCGGCACGCGCGGCCGGTTGCATCACGTCACCTTCGCCGTCGATGCGCGCGAGGACGTCCTGCGGGCGGCCGACATCTTCTTGGAGAACGGCGTCTACATCGAAACCGGTCCGCACAAGCACGCGATCCAGCAGACTTTCTTTCTCTATGTCTACGAGCCCGGCGGCAACCGCGTCGAGGTCTCCTGTGCCGGCGCGCGCCTCGTGCTCGCGCCCGATTGGAAGCCGATCACCTGGACCGAAGCCGAACGCAAGAAGGGTCAGGCCTGGGGCCTGCAGACCATCAAATCCTTCCACACCAAGGGCACGCCGCCGGTGCCGGGCGTGCCGGATTCGTAAGCCGTCGCCGGCTGCCAATTGGCACGACCCATGGGCGATGATAGGCTCGCGCCGCTCTCGACCGGTTTGCCTCGAGCCGTCATTGGGGGACGCCGCGCAAGCGGCGGGGAAGCAATCCAGGGTCACCCGGTCGGTTCTGGACTGCACCGCGCTCGCCGTGTTCGGGCTCGCCATGATGGGTCTCAATGCCACGCTCGCCATGACGGGTCAGTTTCGCCGCCGGCCGCTCCGGGAATGAGCCCGCCCCGGCATTGATCCGCGCTTCCGCATGCCGCCATGAACCGCCGCAACACCCCGCGCATCTCCTTCATCGGTTTCGGCGAGGCCGGGCAGGCCATCGCCGCCGGCCTGCGCGACGAGGGTCTCGAGCGCCTCGCCGCCTGGGACATCCTGTTTCCGCAGCCGCAAGGAGAGCCGCTCAAGGCCGCCGCGGAGCGGATCGGCGTGCGCATAGCCGCATCGGCGGCGGACGCGGTCGCCGATACCGATCTCGTCGTGTCCGCGGTGACCGCGGCCTCCAGCCTCGAGGCCGCGCGCTCGGTCGCGCCGCATCTGGCGGGCAACCCCTATTATCTCGACATCAATTCGGTCTCGCCCGGCCGCAAGCAGGAGACGGAAGAACTCCTCGGCGAGCGCGCGCGCTATCTCGATGTCGCGGTCGTGGCGCCGATCCATCCCGCGCGTCACCGTACGCCGCTATTGATCGCCGGCCCGCATGCGGACGCGGCGGCGCCGCTGCTGCGGGCGCTCGACATGCGGCTCACCGTCGTCGGCGCGCGGACCGGGGCGGCCGCCGCGATCAAGATGATCCGCAGCGTGATGGTCAAGGGCATCGAGGCGCTGACGCTCGAATGTTTCCTGGCGGCCGCACGCGCCGGCGTGTTCGACGAAGTGGCGTCCTCGTTGAAGAACAATTATCCCGGGCTCGATTGGACCAGGCTGTGCGCCTACAACCTGGAGCGGATGGCGAGCCACGGCGAAAGGCGGGCCGCGGAGATGGAGGAATCCGCGGCCACGCTGCGCGAATTGGGGCTCGATCCGCTCATGGTGGAAGCGACCGTCAGGCGCCAGCGCGAGATGGGCGCCATAGGCCAGGACGAGGCCGTGCGCGCGTCGCTCGTTGGGGACCCACCGAGGCTGCTTGCGGCCATCGACGCGGCGAAGAAGCGCCGCGCGGCGATTTCCTGAACATCCGTTCATCCGGTCGCGCGATGGTCGCGTCTTGTCTTTCTCGGACGATCGCCCGTACTATGGCGCGTACAAATCTGGGGGAGGACCTCATGACATTGCAAAAGCTGGGATATGCCGCGCTCATTGCCGCCGTTACCGTTCTGGCCGTGGGCTCGGCCGGGCCAAGCGAGGCGAAAGGCAAGAAGATGGCGCAGGCGACGACGCCGCCGCGGCAGCCGATCTGCCTGATGCTCGATTATCACCCGGTCTGCGCGCTGAAAGGCGCAACGCGGGTGACCTACGCCAATTCGTGCTTCGCCGCCAACGACGGCGCCCGCGTGGTGTCCGACGGCGCCTGCCCGGCGCCGAAGATGGCGAAGAAGCCGGCTGGCAAGAAGGCGGCCAAGAAAAAGGCCATGTAGCCGTCCGGCCCGACCGCCAGAATCGAACCGGGCCGCTGTTACGGCAGCGGCCCGGTTTTTTTCCTCGCCGCGCCCCTCCTCGCGCTTGCCGGCGATGGGGCCGCTGCGGGCCGGCGCCTCATTTGCGCGGGGGGATCTGGAGCAGTTCGGCGATTTGCTCCTTGGTGAGCGGCTTGTCGAGGAATTTGAGCTTGACCGCATCGCGGATGGCGCCGTCGAGATCGGCGAAATGCTCGCTCTGCAGCGCCTGCTTCGGATGGAATTGCTCCATCGAGGTCCGCAGCAGGTCGACCGGCTTGTGAATCTTGGCGGCATACATTTCGACCGCCTTCGGGTCGGCATACATCCAATCGACCGCCTCGCGATAAGCTTGCATGAAACGCATGATCGCGTCGTGCTTGGTCTTGAGCGAATTGGCATTGACGATGAGCACCCGCACGGTCTGGCCGCGCAGCGAGGGCACGTCGCTGCCGCGCGCGATGATGCGGATCTTGCCTTCCTTGATCTCCTGCAGGCCGAAGGGCGGTGCCGCCCATCCGATGTCGACCTGGCCGCTCATCACCGCGGTGAGCGTGCCGGCAGGACCGCCGGTTGCGGTCGGCTTCGCCTTGCAGCCGAGCTCGTCGACGAAGGCCACGACGATGTTGTTCGACGAGGAGCCGTTGGTCGAATAGGCGATGGTGTTTTCCGGCGTCGCGTCGGCGAGGCTTTTGATCTTGGAATCCGATTTCACGTACCAGTAGAGGTCGCCGGTGCCGGTGAACATCGGCGCGAGAATGCGCACCGGCGCACCCTTGGCGAAGGCGCGGAAGACGCCCGCGACACCGACGCCGGCGCCGATGTCGGCGCTGCCCGAAATCACGGCCTGCAGGGTCTCGCCGGCGCCCTGCGTGCCCACCGCCTCGAGCGTCAACCCGTATTTCTTGAAGATGCCGGCATCCTGCCCGAGCGTCGGGGCCTGGTTCTCCCAGTTGTTGATCTGCCCGATGGCGAGCTTGAGCGTGTCCTCGGCGAAGACCGGCCCCGCCCGGAGCGCGAACGGCGCCGCAAGGCCGAAACCCAGCGCCGTCCTTCTGGTGATGTGCATGACGTTCCTCCCTCGCTTGTCGTTAATGCTTGTCGCCGCGCCCGCGCGGCATTCAACACCGACTTGCGTCGGTCGGGAAAGCCCGAACTGGTCAGCGCTTCGCCCGCCCGGCCTTGCGGCCGCCGGCACGGGCGGCCTTGCGCCGGCTTCCCGCACGCGGTTTGGCGGCGGGCGGCACCCCGCCCGCCTTGGCCACGCGCAGGGTCCAATATTCCCAGGAACGGTCGAGACCGGTGGTCTTCTTGCTGATGCCGCCCGCGAGCTCGGTCTCGCCCGGCGACAAGGCGCTGACGCTGCCGATGGCGAGCGCGCGCACCTGATATTCGGCATTGCGTGCCGAGAACACGGCACGGAAGACGCAGTCGCGCAGACTGGTGCCGACGACGGTGACGCCGTGCCGCTTCATGAGCACCAGGAAGCCCTGCCCGAGGGCGCGCGCGAGCGACGCGCCCTCCTCCGGCTTGACCACCAGCATGTTGGTGTCGCCGAATTCGTCGCGTTGGTCCCAGAACGGCGGCCGGATGCCGCCCACCGCGCCGAGGTGAAAGATCGGCACATAGTCGGTGCCGGTGGCGAGCAGCGGCATGAAGGCCGGGCAGTGATGATGGCACACCGCCATGACGTCGGGCCGCGCCTTGTAGATCTCGCCGTGGATCACGCGTTCGGAATATTGGCCAACTCCCGGCTCGCGCAGCGGCTGCGAGTCGAGATCATATTCGATGAGGTCGTCGGGCGTGACCAATTCCGGCGCGCGCGAGCGCGACAAGAGATAGCGGTCGGGACGACCGGGCACGCGCATGCTGACGTGACCGAAGGCGTCGATCACGCCTTCGTTGGCGACGATGCGGTTGGCGAGCGCGAGCTCCCGGCGGGCTTCGAGAAGCGATGCGACCACGGACGTTTCCTGTTGCTGTTGTGCGTATCGCCGATGAGGCGATGAAACCATTAGGACGACGCCGGCGCGGGTTCAAGCCGGGTGGGCCCGAACGGCGCGCTGCAAGCCATGGGCGCCGGTTGGAAACCCTTGCCGTGCGCGGCATCTGTCCCACAACGCGGGACGCGGCAAGACCCGGCGCGGCCGGCGCGGCGGTCGGCGCGGGTCGCGATCGCGCGCGCCGCTTGACAGACGCGCGGCGCTGGGCAGGCTTCCCGTCGTCATGGCCGCGCCCGCACAGATCCTGCTCGAGAATGTGAGCCACGTTTATCGCCCCGTGCGCGGGCGCGAGGTGCTGGCGCTCGACCAGGTCTCGCTGCAAGTTGCCAACCGCGAATTCGTCGCGCTGCTCGGTCCCTCCGGATGCGGCAAGTCGACGCTGCTCTATCTCATCGGCGGCTTTCTGCCGGTCGAGGCGGGCAGCATTACGGTCGACGGCAAGAAGGTGACGGGGCCGGGCCCCGATCGCGGCATCGTGTTCCAGCACTTCGCCCTGTTTCCGTGGAAGACCGTGCGCGGCAACATTCTTTACGGCCTGGAGCGACAGGGGATGCCGAAAGCGGAGCGCGAGAAACGCGCGCAGGATTTCATCGAGCTCGTCGGCCTGCACGGCTTCGAGGACAGCTACCCCTCGCAGCTCTCCGGCGGCATGAAGCAGCGCACCGCGATCGCGCGCACGCTCGCCTTCGATCCGGCGATCCTGCTGATGGACGAGCCCTTCGGCGCGCTCGATGCGCAGACGCGCGGCCTCATGCAGGCCGAGCTCATGCGCATCTTCCAGCGTACGCCGAAAACCGTGATCTTCGTCACCCATGACGTGCAGGAGGCGGTCTATCTCGCCGACCGGGTGGCGGTGATGTCGGCGCGGCCGGGACGGATCAAGACCATCGTCGACACGAAGTTCGACAAGAAGGCGGAGAACATCTTCAAGGAACGAGTCTTCGTCGAGAAGGTCGACGAGATTTGGCACCTGGTGCGCGAGGAAGCGATCAAGGCGCAGGGAAGACGATCGACATGAGACGCGCGCATGCGAGGCGGACGGAGCCGGCGCGCCGGCCGCGGAGCGCCGTGCCGGGACCGCGGCCGTGAGGACGCTCATCCGCTATCTTCCGCTGGCGCTGCTCGCCGCCGCCTGGGAGGCCGCGGCGCGGCTGCATCTGGTGTCGAGCCTCGCCTTGCCGCCGCTCACCGACGTGATCGGTTCCTGGATCGAGCTGATCCGCGACGGCGAGCTTCTCGTCAACGGCCTCGCCTCGCTGTATCGCGCCGCCGTGGGCCTCGCCCTCGCGGTTGTGGTCGGCGCGCTGCTCGGCGTCATGATGGCCTGGTTCAGGCCGGCGAACACGCTGCTCTCGCCGCTCGTCGAGATCTTCTACCCGCTGCCGAAATCGGCGTTGATTCCGGTCACCGTGATCTGGCTCGGCTTCGGCGACGGCTCGAAAATCCTGCTCATCTTTCTCGGCTGCATGCTGCCGGTGACGATCGGCGCCTTCAACGGCGCGCGCGGCAGCGAGCAGGTGCTGGTCTGGTCGGCGCGCAGCATGGGCGCAAGCCGTCTGCGCATGCTCTGGGATGTCGTGCTGCCGAGCGCCATGCCGGAACTGCTCAACGGCATCCGCACCGCGCTCGCGCTCTCCTTCATTTTGCTGGTCTCCTCCGAACTCATCGTGGCGCAGAAAGGATTCGGCTACCTCATCGGCTCGCTGGGGGCCAACGGAAGCTACGACGCGATGTATGCGGTGGTGCTGACCGTCGCCTTCCTCGGCTTCGCGGCCGACCGGCTTTATCTCGCCCTCACCCGGCGCGCCCTGGCATGGCGGTACGACACGTGACGACACGAGCGAGAATCAAGACCTGGCCCGCGAAGGCCGCGCGCATCCTGCCGCTTCTGCTCGCGCGTTGCTTCTCGGTCGCGGCGCTGCTCGCGGCTTGGGAAATCCTGGCGCGCAGCGGCATCTTCACGCCCTTCCAGCTCCCCCCGTTCAGCGCCGTCGTGCTGCGCATCTGGAACGACGGCGCCGCCGGCGACCTGTGGATCAATCTCGCGCTCACGCTCTATCGTGCGCTTGCCGCCTTCGCCATCTGCGTCCTCGCCGGTGTCGCCGTCGGCACGGCCATGTCTCGCTCGGGCTTGGCGCGCTGGTTCTTCGATCCGATCGTGTCGGTCGGCTTCCCGATGCCGAAGATCGCCTTTCTGCCGGTGGTGATCCTGTGGCTCGGGGTCTACGACCTGTCGAAGATCACCATGGCGGTGATCGACGCCATATTCCCGGTGATCGCGGCGACGGTGATCGGCATCCAGGGCGTCGAGCGCGAACTGATCTGGTCGGCGCGCAACATGGGGGCGAGCGAGCGCGACCTGCTGCGCCAGGTGGTGCTGCCGGCGGCGCTGCCGCAGATCATGACCGGCCTGCAGGTGGCGCTGCCATTGGCCTTGATCGTGACGGTGGTGGCGGAGATGCTCATGGGCGGTTACGGGCTCGGCGGCGCGATGATGACCGCTTCGCGCTTCGCCAATTCGACCGGCGTGTTCGCCGGCATCGTCGAGATCGCCGCGCTCGGCTACGCGCTGGTCAAGGCCATGAGCCTGATCCGGCGCCGGCTGCTCGCCTGGCATCCCGAGGCGCACGCGCCCAGCACGGTCTGACTCTCCTGTACCGGATCGTGGGCAAGCGCGGCGGCGGCAAGGCTTGCCAAAGATCGTTGGAGGTCCGACAATCACCGCCATTCAGAAAACCGAAGCTCGCCAAGGGCTGAAGCAAGCCTGCCAACCCTGGGAGGATAGGATGCGCTCTCTGAAATTCGCGCTGATCGGCGTTCTGGCGTTCGGCCTGGCCGGCGCCACAAGGGCCGCGGAGCCGGTGAAGATCCGCATGTCTTGGGTGGTCCCGGTCGCAAACTGGGGCTCGCTCGTGCTCGAGAAGAAGGAGCTGATGCAACATCTCGGCAAGTCCTACACGCTCGAGACGGTGCGCTACCAGGGCACGCCGCAGACGATCACGGCGATCGCCAACAACGAGCTCGAAGTGGCAAGCCTCGCCTATTCGACCTTTCCGATCGCCATCGAGAACGCCAATATCGCCGATCTGCGCGTGATCGGCGACGAATTCCAGGACGGCGTTCCCGGCTACTTCACCGACCTCTATTTCGTGCGCAAGGACAGCGGCATCAACAAGGTCGAGGATCTCAAGGGCAAGGTCGTCGGCACCAACGGCGGCGGCAGCGCGATCGACGTCGCCCAGCGCGCGATGCTGCACAAGCACGGGCTCGAACCCAACCGCGACTACACGCTGCTCGAGGCGCCGCTGCCGGCCATGCCGGCGATGCTTCTGGAAAAAAAGGCCGACCTGGTCCCGGCCGTGCTGCCGTTCGCGTTCAATCCCAAACTGCGCGAAGAAGGCAAGGTGCTTTTCAACCAGACCGAGGCGCTCGGCGTGACGCAGATGATCATCCTGGTCGCGCGCCAGTCCTTCATCGACAAGAACCGCGCCGCCATGGTCGATTACATGGAGGACCTGCTGCGCGTCGTGCACTGGTATCTCGACCCCAAGAACCACGACGAGGTCGCCAAGATCGCCTCGAAGCTGACCAAAGTGCCGCCGGAGCGGTTCGGCTGGCTGTTCACCAAGCAGGACAACTATCGCGATCCCGACCTGATGCCGAATCTCGAGGCGCTGCAACGCAACGTCGACGTCGTGCGCGAGCTCGGCTTCGTCAAGCAGCCGCTCGACGTCAAGCAGCACGCCGACCTGAGCCTGGTGCAGGAGGCGCGGGCGCGTCTGGAAAAGGGCAAATAGCCGCGGTCGGCGCCGTACCGATCCGCCGTCTCCCGGGACCTCGTCCCGGGATTTTTTTGCCCGCACCTGCGTGCCCGCACGTGCCGGCGACATGCCGACGCCCCGCCGCCGGCGGGCGCGCACGGCCTGCGACGGCAAGGTCGCTGCCGCAAATTCGCTTCGAATGCGGGTCTCATATATAAACCTGCGCACCGCGGAGAGCGCAGCGATCATGGCATTGTTTAGAATCATTCTTCTTCAGATCGGGTGCGGCATCGCACTCGCCCTGCCGCAAGCGGCTTATGCCGAGCCGCCGATCCCCGACGTCTCGCTCAGGCTGCCGCGCGACCTGTCGCCATGGGGCATGTTCGTGTCCGCCGACATCGTCGTCAAAGCGGTGATGGTCGGGCTCGTCATCGCCTCGCTGCTCACCTGGACCGTCTGGTTCGCCAAGACGTTCGCGCTTGCCGGCGCGCGCGGCCGCGCGCGGCGCGCACTCGCCGTGCTGACGGAGGCGGCGACGCTCGACGCCGCGCGGGCGGGTTTGCGCGGGCACGGCGGCGACGTGCCGGAATTCGTCGAGGCGGCCACGACCGAGATGCGTCTTTCCGCCGACGCGTTCGACCCCGCAGGCGTCAAGGAACGCGTCGCCTCGCGGCTCGAGCGCATGGAGGCGGCGGCGGCGCTGCGCGCGATCCGCGGCACCGGCTTGCTCGCGACCATCGGCGCGACGGCGCCTTTCGTCGGCCTGTTCGGCACGGTCTGGGGCATCATGAACAGCTTCATCGGCATCTCGCGGCAACAGACCACGAATCTCGCGGTGGTGGCGCCGGGCATCGCCGAGGCGCTGCTCGCGACCGCGCTCGGCCTCGTCGCGGCGATTCCGGCGGTGGTGATGTACAATCTCCTGTCGCGCTGGACGGCGCGCTATCGCGCCGAGCTCGCCGACGCCGCAGCCGCCGTGCTGCGGCTCGTCGGGCGCGATCTCGACCGCGGCCTCATCGAACGCCGCGCGGCATTCGGCCGCGCCGCCGCGGAGTAGCGCATGGGCACGCGGCTCGATCACGGCGGCGATTTGCCCGGCGAGCTGCACGAGATCAACGTCACGCCGTTCATCGACGTGATGCTGGTGCTGCTCATCATCTTCATGATCGCGGCGCCGCTCGCGACCGTGGACATCCCCGTCAATCTTCCGGCGGCGAGCGCCGAATCGAGCGCCGCCCCCGACAAGCCCCTGATCGTGACGCTCAAGCCCGACCTCAGCGTGATGCTCGGCAATGCGCCGGTCGAGCGCGGCATGCTGGGCGCCGCGCTCGATGCGGCGAGCGGCCATGATCGCGCGCAGCGCGTCTATCTCAGGGCCGACCGAAGCGTCTCCTACGGCGCCTTGATGGCGCTGATGAACGAACTGCGCCAGGCGGGATATCTCGAGCTTGCGCTGGTCGGGCTCGAGGCCGGAAAGGGCGCGCCATGATCGCGCGCCGGGCGGGGGATGCGGCGCGTTGGAGCCTCGCCGCGGCGCTCGCGCTCGGACTGCACGTCGCCGGCGCCTGCGCGTTGCTCGCGCACTGGCACCCGCCGACCGATGCCGTCGCCAGCGCGCCGGCAATTCTGATCGAGCTGTCGCCGGCACCCGCCGCGCCTGAAGCGGTGCCGACCGAGGTCGCGCCCGGCCCGGCGCGGCCGCAGGCCGATGCGCGGCCCGAGCCCGCGCCTCCTTCCGCCGCGCCGGCGGCCGAGATGCCCGGGCCGACCGCGTCCGAACGCGCGCCCGCGCTGCCGCTCGAGCCGGCGCCGCGCCCGGCCACTGCGGTGCTGCCGCCGCCGAAGCCGGCCGCGCGGCCGGCGACAACGCGAGCCAGTCGCGCGAGCCTGGCCGCGGCGCCGAGCCCGGCACCGCGCCTCGCCGCGCGCACCATGGCCCCGACGCCCGGCGCACGCGCGCACGACTCCCGTGCAATCCCGAACTGGAAATCGGCACTGGTCGCGCAGCTCGAGCGGCACAAGCGCTACCCGGCCGCCGCGCGCGGCGAACAGGGCGTGGCCGAGCTTGCCTTCAGCGTCGACCGCGCCGGAGGCGTCCATGACGCGCGCGTCGTGCGCTCCTCCGGCTCGGCGCTGCTCGATCGCGCCGCCGTCGACCTCGTGATCAGCGCCGCGCCGCTGCCGCCGCCACCGCCCGAGATCGCCGGCGCCCGCATCCCGATCGTCGTGCCGGTCCGCTACGAGGCGCGCTGACCGCGCAGGCGGGCGGCATGGTCCGCCGCCGCGGCGCAGACGCGGCCGATCATGACGAGAAGCGGCCCCGGCAATGCCGCCGCGCGCAGGCGCGCGGCCAGCTCCGCGACCGGCGCGGCGAGGTGCCGCTGGTCGGGTCGCGTCGCGCGCGAGATCGCGAGCGCGGGCGTGCGCGGATCGAGCCCTTCGGCGAGCGCGCGCGCGAGCAGCGCCTCGAGCGTCGCGGCCGGCATGTAGACCGCCGTCGTGGCGGCGGGATCGGCGAGACTGCGCCAGTCGATGTCCTCGGGCAGCCGTCCGTCGCGGGCGTGTCCCGTGACATATTGCAGGCGCCGCGCGTGTCCGCGGTCGGTGAGCGCAATGCCGAGCCTGGCCGCCGCGCCCTGCGCCGCGGTGACGCCAGGCACGATCTCGCACGCAATTCCCGCCGCCGTGCAGGCCTGCATCTCCTCGGCCGCGCGGCCGAAAATCAGCGGGTCGCCGCCCTTGAGCCGCACCACGCGCTTGCCCTGGCGCGCGAGCGAGATCATGAGCGCGTTGATCTCTTCCTGACGGCACGAGGGCCCGTAGCCGGTCTTGCCGACGAGCAGCTTGCGCGCCTCGCGCCGCGCGAAGTCGAGCACCTCGCGCGAGACGAGATCGTCGAACAGGATCACGTCGGCCGACTGCAGCGCGCGCACCGCGCGCAAGGTCAGCAATTCGGGATCGCCGGGACCGGCGCCGACCAGCGTCACCGTCCCGGCCTCGACCGCGCTTCCCAGTCCCTTGACCTCGGCGACGAACCGGTCGAAATCGGCCTCGCGCGGTTGCGCGAGCGGATGGCTTACCGCATGGGCGGCGAACAATTGCCAGAACCGGCGCCGCCCGGCGAAGGAGAGTCCCGCCTCCTTGAGCTTGCCGCGCCAGCCCGCCGCCGCGCGCACCCAATCGGCGAATCCCTGCGGCAGCAGGGCTTCGAGCTTGGCGCGGATCGCCTGCGCGAAGGCCGGAGCGGCGCCGTCGGTCGACACGCCGATCACCAAAGGCGAGCGGTTGATGATGGCGCCGAAGGAGAAATCGCAGAAGGCCGGCTTGTCGATCACATTGACCGGCACGCCGGCCTTGCGCGCCGCCGCCGCGAAGGCGGCCGCGAGCGCATCGTCATCGAACGCCCCGACCGCGACGGCCGCCCCGGCAAGATCCTCCGCGCGCCAGCCGCGCGCGCGCAGGATCACCTCGCCGCGCGGCGCCTCATGCGCCGCGCGCAGCATGTCCTCCGAGAACGCCTCCGCATAGACCTCGACCGTCGCGCCCGCGGCCGACAGCAGTTCGGCCTTCCAGGCGGCGGCCGCGCCGCCGCCGGCGAGCACCGCCCGCTTGCCCGCGAGCGACAGGAAAACGGGCAGCCGTGCCAGCGCCTCCATGCGGCCGGGCGGGGTTTCGGAAGGACTGCGATGCGCTCTTGCGGGCATGATGCTCTCCGGATGCTCTCCGCGGTTACCGTGGCGACGGGATCGGCGGCCGGTGCACGGCGCGCACCGAGGGATGCGGCCCTCGCCAGGCGCCGCCGGCAATTCCCGGGCATTCGACCGCCATCGCGAGCCCGAGCGCAGCGAGGGCGAAGCAATCCGGAAGCGGCAGGCCCACGAATGCGGGCCTCGCCCCTGCGCGACGCATCGCCATGGCGGCGACGGGCCACGTCGCCGCCTGCAGGGCCCCTTGCCGGGAGGGCGCCCGGTCAATTCGCGTGCAACCGGATCTAATAGACATCCATCTGATAGCGGTCGTTCTTCTTCAGTTCGGCGACGAAGCGCGCGGCATCCTCGGGACTGCGCTTGCCGTGCTCCGCCACGATGTCGATCAGCGCGCGCTCCACATCCTTGGCCATGCGCAGCGCGTCGCCGCACACATAGACATGCGCGCCGCGCTCGATCCATGCCCAGAGGTCGCGGCCCTCCTCGCGCATGCGATGATGCACGTAGATCTTCTCCCGGCCGTCGCGCGACCAGGCAAGCGTGAGGCGCGTCAGATGGCCCGACTTGCGCATGGCCTTGAGCTCGTCCTCGTAGAAGAAATCGAAATCGCTGCGCTGATGGCCGAAATAGAGCCAGTTGGGCCCCGGCGCGTCGACGGCCATGCGCTCCTGCAGAAAGGCGCGGAACGGAGCGATGCCGGTGCCGGGCCCGATCATGATGATCGGCCGTGCGGGATCGGCCGGCAGCGCGAAATGCTGCGCCTTCTGCACATAGGCCCTAATCCGATCGCCCGGCTTGACGCGGTCGGCGAGAAAGGTCGACGCCACGCCGAGGCGCGTGCGCTCGCCCACGCGGTAGCGCACGGCGTCGACGGTGAGCGAGACCCGGCCGGGATTGCATCTGGGCGACGAGGAGATCGAATAGACGCGCGGCTGCAAGGGATCGAGCGACTCGATGAAGGCCTCCGGGTCCGGCCGGATGCCGGGAAATTTCTGCAGCGCCGCGAGCACGTCGAGCGTGGCGGCGTCGCCGTCCGGATCCTGTCCCGCGGCGAGCTTGATCGCCTTCTGCCGGCGCTCGCCGCCGGTGAGATAGGAAATAAGCCGGAACAGCATGTCCGGCGCCGGCGCGAGCGAGACGCCGTCGATCAGCACCTCGCGCAGCGTCCGCCCGCCGATCGGAAAATCCGGCGGCGCGGCGAGCGCCGCGATGACGGCGTCGACGAGCGCCGGATCATTGGCCGGATAGAGGCCGAGCGAGTCGCCGACCACGTAGTCGAGGCCGGAGTCGGCGATGTCGAGCTCGATATGCCACGTCTCCTTGAGCGAGCCTTCCTTGTTGAGGCGCCGGCGCGTCAGGAAGGTCACGGGAACGGGATTGTCGCGCGCGCGCGCCGCTACGGCGGCGACGGCTCCTGCTTGCGCCGCGAGCGCGGGCTCCGGCGCCGGCTTTGCCTCGAGCTCCCGGAACAGCTCGCCCAGCATGCGCGCGGTTTCCTTGCCGCCCGGCACGCAGAGGTTCAACCGCGCCTCCTTGCGCGCGGCGATGGCCGCCGAATAGTCGCGGCAGTTGTAGCCGCATTGGCCGCAGTCCTGCTGCGCCATCGCCGCCATCATGCGCTGCCGGAGCGGCCGGCCCTCGGCAAGCCTCATGCGCTCGGCAAGCGGCAAAGCGGGATCGTGCCAGGGCGCCTCATCGTCGCTTTCCACCGCCGCACCGGGGACGGCGAGGCCGGGCACGAACCGCGCCGCCTCCTCGGCGGAGAGCGGCGTGACGGCTTCCGTCAGTCCGTAGAGGCCGGCGAGCAATCCGTTGAGCCAGGCGCGCTGCTCGGGCGAGAACGGCGCGTTCTCCGGCAGCAGGGAGGGGATCGGCGGCCGCGGCGTCACGCTCATGCGACGATCTCCTTCGCGATCAGCGCCTTGAGGGCGTCGGCGTCGTGGCGGCGCGCAAAGGCGGCGAAGCTTTCCGCGGGCGAGGCGCGATGCGCGAGATAGGCCTTGAGGATGCGCTCGACGGTCTGCGGCACTTGGTCGGCCTTGACGTCGCGATAAAGCTCCCGTCCCAGCGCGGCGTTGGCGCCGAAACCGCCGCCGACGAACACGTGATAGCCTTCGACCGCATCGCCCGCCTCGTTCTCCTGCACTTTGCAGCCGAGCAGGCCGATGTCGGACACGAAATGCTGCGCGCAGGAATGGTGACATCCGGTCAGGTGGATATTGACCGGCACGTCCAGCGCCACCCGCGTCTCGCACCAGCGCGCGATCTCCTCGGCGTGCCGCTTGGTATCGGAGGCGGCAAATTTGCAGCCGCTATTGCCGGTGCAGGCCACGAGGCCGGAGCGGATGGCATTGGTTGCGACGGAAAGGCCGAGCGCTTCGATGCGCCGGCGCGCCTGTGCGAGCTTCTCCGTCGCCACGCCGGAGACGAGCAGGTTCTGCCATACGGTCAGGCGGATGTCGCCGTCGCCGAGCTCGCGCGCGATCTCGGCGAGCCCGCGCATCTGCGCGACAGTGAGATAGCCGACCGGAACGGCCACGCCGATCCAGTGCAGGCCGGCCTGTTTCTGCGCGTGGATGCCGATATGCGCGGTGCGCGAGACGGGCGGGCGCGGCGCGAGCGCGCCGGCGGGGGCGCGGTCGAGACGGCGGCCGAGCCGCTCCTCGACGAGCGTCAGGAATTTTTCGACGCCCATGCGCTCAAGCACGTATTTCAGGCGCGCCTTGCCGCGGTCGGTGCGGTCGCCGTGGTCGATGAAAACCCTCACCACCGCGTCGGCGACCGGCGTCGTCTCCTCCGGCTTGACGATGACGCCGGTATCGCCGGCGAAGCTGCGGTGGCCGGTCAGTCCGCCGAGGCAGAGCCGGAACCAGACCCCCGACGCCAGTCCGAATCCGTCCTTGACCTGCACCGCCTGGAAGCCGATGTCGTTGGTGTCCTCGAGCACCGGAATGACGCCGCCGCCGTCGAAGGCGACGTTGAACTTGCGCGGCAGGCCGTAGAGCGAGCGGTCGTTGAGAATGTGGAAATGCCATTCGCGCGCGTAAGGGCGCGTGTCGATGAGCTCCTGCGGATCGATTCCGGCGGTGGGCGTGCCGGTGATGTTGCGGATATTGTCGGCGCCGGAGCCGCGCGAGCACAAGCCGAGATCCTGGATCGCTTCGATCACGGCAACCGCATTGCGGGCTTCGATCTCGCGGATCTGGATGTTGGCCCGCGTCGTCACATGCGCATAGCCGCCGCCATAGCGCTCGGCGAGGTCGCCGAGGCCGGCGAACTGCGCCGCCTTGACGATCCCGTTGGGAATGCGCAGCCGGCACATATAGGAGTTCTGGTTCGGCGCGACGTAGAACAGGCCGAAGAAGCGCCAGCGGAAATTGTCCGCGGGCTTGGGGTATTCGTTGCGCGCGGCAAAAGCCTTGAGCCGTGGATAGGTGTCGAAGGGATGTTCCTCGCGCTTGAACCGCTCCGGATCGGAGAGCTTGCCGCCGGCGGCGAGGACGCGGTTCTGCGCCCTGAGCGCCGCGGCATCCGGACCGGTCGGCTCGGTCGCCGGCGCCGCGCCCGCCGCCGGCGGCGCCGCGCCGGCGAGCCCCTTGACCGTCCTGGCGATCTGCAGGCCGGCGACGAGACCCTCGAGATAGCGCTTCTGCTCGGGCGCGAAGTCCTCGCCTGCCACCGCGGCCGCGCGCCGCGGATCGCTCTCGACCTCGGTCGTCATTCCGCCGGCACTCCGCGCGGGGCGGCGAGCGGCGAAGCGACCGCCGCGCGCGGCCGATGCGTGAGATAGAGCGCAAGCCCCGTGAACACCGCGCCGCCGACCAGATTGCCGAGCGTGACCGGGATCTGATTCCACAGCCACCAGTCCGCAACCGTGACCTTGGCTCCCATCATCATCCCGGTCGGGATGACGAACATGTTCACGACCGAGTGCTCGAAACCCTGCGCGAAAAAGATGAACACCGGCATATAGGCGCAGGCGATCTTGCCCAGGGTCGAATTGGTGGTCATCGCCGTCACCACGGCGAGGCAGACCATCCAGTTGCACAGCATGGCCTTGACGAAGACGGTGATCAGGCCGGCATGGCCGATCGCCGCATAGCCGACGGTCTTGGCTTCCGCCACCGCGATGATCTTGGCGGCGACACCGGCGGGCGCCGTGGTGCCGAAATTGGTGAGAACGATCGCGAGCAGCGCGCCATAGGCAATGCTGCCGACGAGATTGCCGAGGAACACATAGGCCCAGTTGGCAAGCATCGCGCCGCTTCCGGCGTTGCGCTCGAGCCATGGCAACGGCAGCAGACCGAAGCTGCCGGTGACGAGATCGAGGCCGAGCAGCACGATGAGGATGAGCCCGACCGGGAAGATCAGCGCGCCGACGAGCGCCTGGTTGGTCTGTACCATCCCGGTGAAAGCGAGACTGGTCGCGGCGGCGAGAATGGCCCCGGCAAGGGCACCGCGGATGAGCAGATCGGGGGGCGAGAGTTCGAGCTTTCGGCGACCGGTTTCCACCATCGCTTGGGCGACATCGGCCGGCTTCACGTAGTCCATGCGCTGATCCTTTCTGCGTCGACCCGCACGCCGTCTCGTGCTTCCGGAACGGGGGAAAGAGCGCGGCCCGCGGGCTTACGACCGCATCGCAGCAAGGAGCGTGCCATTCGGCGAAGCCTTGCATTCCTTGTCTTTTCGCGCTTCGGCTGCGCCCGCCTGGCGCTCGTTTCGGCGGCGAAAGTCGAAATCCTGGGCACTGGCGCAGATGTGCGCAGGATGCCTCTTTACGCGCCAGCGCGGCCGCGCCGATTGCCGACCTCGGCATGGAAATCGCGACCGTTGCGCGTGGCGGCGACGAAACCCGCGCGGATACAGAAATCGCCGAAGCGCTCGCCGGGATCGCGTTCGCGCGCATAGGCGGCGAACACGGGATCGAGCGCCTTCACGAGGCCCTCGTGGTCGAGATCCTCGGCGAACAGCTTGTTCATGCGCGTGCCGTCGAAGGCGGCGCCGAGATAGAGATTGTAGCGGCCGGGTCCCTTGCCCACGACGCCGATCTCGGCGAGATAGGGCCGCGCGCAGCCGTTGGGACATCCGGTCATGCGGATGACGATGTCGTCGGCCGACAGGCCGTGCGCGGCGAGCCTCGCCTCGAGCGCGTCGAGCAATTGCGGCAGATAGCGCTCGCTCTCGGCGAGCGCGAGCCCGCAGGTCGGCAGCGCGACGCAGGCCATGGAGTTGCGCCGCAATCCCGACCACGGCGCGAGGAGGCCCGCCTCGCGCGCCAGGCGCTCGATCTCGGCCTGCCGGGACGTCGGCACGTTGGCGATGACGAGGTTCTGGTTGGGAGTGATGCGGAATTCGCCGTCGTGAATGCGGGCGATGGCCCGCAGCGCCGACAACTGCGCGGCGCCGGGCCGATCGGCGAGGCGGCCGTTCTGCACGAACAGCGTCAGGTGGCCGCGCCCTTGCGTCGCCTCGCTCCAGCCGTAGCGGTCGCCCGTCGACGTAAAGGCAAAGGGCCTGGCCGCGCCGAGCGTCACTCCCGATCGCCGCTCGACCTCGGCACGGAACGCGTCGAGGCCGCGGTCCTCGATGGTGTATTTCAAGCGCGCGTGCTTGCGATTGGCGCGATCGCCCCAATCGCGCTGCACGGTCACGACCGCCTCGGCGATCTTCAGCACCTCGGCGGTTGCGCAAAAGCCGATCACGTCGGCGATACGCGGATAGGTATCGGGCTCGCCGTGGGTCATGCCCATGCCGCCGCCCACGGTCACGTTCCACCCGGCAAGCCCGCCCGCGCCGTCGCTCACGGCGATGAAACCGAGGTCGTGCGCGAAAATGTCGACGTCGTTCGACGGCGGCACGGCGATCGCGATCTTGAATTTGCGCGGAAGGTAGGTCTTGCCGTAGATGGGCTCGACCACCTCCTGCTCGCCGCCGACGATGCGCTCGCCGTCGAGCCAGATTTCGCGATAGGCCGGCGTGCGCGGCAGCAGATGATCGGAGATCGCGCGCGCGAGTTCGATTGCGGTTGCATGCGCACCCGATTGCTCGGGCAGCACGCTGCATATCACGTTGCGATTGACGTCGCCGCAGGCGGCGATGGTGTTGAGCAGCGCCCGGTCGATCGCCTGCAAGGTGGCCCTGAGGTTGAACTTGATGACCCCATGCAGCTGCACCGTCTGCCGCGTGGTCATGCGCATGCTGCCGTTGGCGTAGGTGCGCGCGATCTCGTCGAGCGCAAGCCATTGCGAGGGCTTGAGCACCCCGCCGGGAATGCGCACGCGGATCATGAAGGCAAAGGCCTTTTCCATGCGCTTGCGCGTGCGCTCGGGACGCAGGTCGCGGTCGTCCTGCAGGTACATGCCGTGGAACTTGACGAGCTGAGCATCGTCCTCGACGATCGCGCCGGTGACCTCCTCGCCGAGGCCTTCCGCAATGGTGCCGCGCAAATAGTCGCTCGCCTCCTTGATGCGTTCGTTGCGTGAAAGTTCATCGCTCATCGATGACCTCCAGATCCGTGGGCCGCCGGTGCGCATCCGCCGCCGCCAGCGGCAGCGCTGGCGCGCGCCGAGGCGCCTTCGCCGTCCGCCTCTCGCCCCGCCGGCGCGGCGCCGGCGAGCCGCGCCCGCCCGTCCCGCCTCAATAGGTGTCCTGCAGGTAGCGTCGCTCGCGTTCCAGCATCGCCACCGCCTGCTCGGCCGCGTCCGGCGTCATCGCTTTGACGTCGGCGAATGCGCGCGCGAGCGTCGCGCGCACATCCTTCGCCATCGCCTTGGCGTCGCCGCAGACGTAGAAATAGGCGCCGTTGTCGAGCCAGTCGACGAGGTCGCGGCGCTTCTCCCACATCCGATGCTGGACATAGATTTTCTGCGGCGCGTCGCGCGAAAAGGCGACGTCCATGCGCGTCAGCGAGCCGTCCTTCAGCGCCTCCTGCCAGTCGAGCTGGTAGAGGAAATCGTGGGTGAAGCGACGGTCGCCGAAGAACAGCCAGCTCCTGCCCGCGGCTCCCGTGGCGCGGCGCTCCTGCACGAAGGCGCGGAACGGGGCAACGCCGGTGCCGGGGCCGACCATGATGATGTCCCGGTCGGGCGCCGGAAGCGCGAAATGCCGATTGGGCCTGAGCTTCACCCGCACGCGGTCGCCCTTCTTGAGCCGCTCCGCGACATAAGTCGAGGCCACGCCCTTGCGCCTGCGGCCGAAGCTCTCGTAGCGCACCGCCGCGATCAGCAGATGCGCCTCGTCCTCGAATTCGCGGCGCGAGGAGGCGATCGAATAGGCGCGCGGCGCGAGCGGGCGCGTCAAGGCGCGCAGCGTCTCGGCGTCGAGCGCGATGGGAAAATGGGCGATCAGGTCGATGAGCTGACGTCCGGCGACCCAGTCCCTCGCCTTCCCTTCGGCGAGCAGCGCCTTGACATAATGGTGCCCGGTGCGCGCGACATAGGTCTCCAGCGTCTTCAGCGAAAGCGTGGTGGCATCGCGCGAGGTAAGGAGCTCGCCGCGCAGCGCCGCATCGGCGGAGAGGCCGGCGAGCGCGAGCAGCTCGTCGACATAGGCCGGGTCGTTCTCGGCGTAGAGGTCGAGCGACGCGCCGGGCTCGTAAGGCGGCACCTCGCCGCCGAACGACAGCGCAAGATGGATCGTCTCCTTGTCGGAGCGCGACGAATTGAGGTTGACGTGCTCGACGATCTCGGCCTCGACGATTTCCGTCGCGGCCGCCGGCGCCGGTTTGGCGCCGAAGTCGACCTCGATCACGCGGCCGCGCGCGGCCTCCGGCGGCGCCAGCGTCTTGAGCGCCTCGCCGATCCATTTCTCGGCGGGCACGGCGAAATCGAGGTCGCAATCGAGGCGCGCGATGACGCGCTTGGCGCCAAGCGCCGCCAGGCGCTCGTCGAGCTTGCGGCCCACCGCGCAGAACTCGGCATAGGCGGTGTCGCCGAGCGCAAGCACGCCGAATTCCACGCCGTCGAGGCGCGGCGCACCCTCGCCCATCAGTGCGTCATAGACGCGTGCGGCACGGCTCGGCGGCTCGCCCTCGCCCCAGGTGGCGGCGATCACCGCGAGGCGCTTGACCTTGGCGAGCGTCGCAAGCTCGAGGTCGGCCATGTCGACGACCTGCGGCTTGAAACCGAGCTTGCGCGCTTGCCTTGCCATGTCGCCGGCGAGCTTCTCGCAATTGCCGCTCTCGCTCGCATAGACGATGAGGAGCGGCTCGGCCGGCCGCGCCGGCGCCGCCGGCTGCGCCGCGACGGGAGCGCCCTGCGCGGCGTCCAGTCCGGCAAGAAATCCGGCAAGCCAGGCGCGCTGCACCGGGGTGGCGCGACCGACCACGCGGTTGAGAAGATCGATCTCCTCCTCGGCGAAGGGTGCGGTCTTCGGAATGGGCGCCATGCGCGGGCTCGCTTAATCGGGGCGCCGTGCGTCAGCCCGCGACCGGGAACAGACGGTTGACGATCGCCAGCACGACGAGCAGCGCTAGGCCGAGGCCGAGGCTCCAGCCGATGAGCTTCTTCTCGACCGGCAGCAGCGGTTCGGCCTCGGCCCTGGCCAGTTCGCGGGCAATGTCGGATTCGGGCATCGTCGTCTCCCTTCGACTCAGCTTGCGAGCGGCGGCCTGACGCCGGCGAAGAACAGCCACGAGATCAGCAGACCGACCCAGATCACGAAGCCGAACAGGCTCAGCGCATAGACGGCGGCCAGGCGACCGATGCCCTCCTCCCACAGCTTGCGGAAATTGGAGAGCACGCCGATCGAGAAGAAGGTCAGGATGAAGAAGATGACGCGCAGCGTGTTGGCCTCGCCGACCGCCGCGGGCACGCGCTTGGCGATCTCCGGCGGCGTGCCGAGCGCGAGAAAGAGCCCGAGGACGAAGGTCGCCACGAAGCCGATCACGAATTTCGGCAGACGGTCCCAGATTTCGGCCGCCCGGGCGCGATCCCTGGTCGGGTTGACGTGATTGGTCCAGATATAGCCGAGCACGAAGGCCCACACGCCGATGAAGATGTCGATGAACACCTTGACGGTGGTCGCCGTGCCCAGGATCCATCCCGGCTGGTAGTTCACCCCTTCGAGCGCATTGCGCGCGAGAATGAGCGATTCGGCGATGCCGGCGCTGGCGACCGCCGCGCCGTCGGTCTTGACCGCAAGACCCATCCAGGCGCCGGCGACGAGCGGTTCGTGGGCCAGGAAGGTCTGCGCCAGGAACGGAAGGATCAGCACTTCGACCACGGCGAAGACGACGACGAGGGATGATACGAGCACCGGAACCACCGGCCGCGCGCGGATCGCGCCGCCGGTCGCGATCGCCGCCGAGACGCCGCAAATCGAGATGCCGGAGGCGAGCGGCGCCGCCCATTCGCGGTTGAAGCCGAACCACTTGCGG
This sequence comes from Pseudolabrys sp., assembly GCA_019689975.1. GTDB lineage: Bacteria > Pseudomonadota > Alphaproteobacteria > Rhizobiales > Xanthobacteraceae > Pseudolabrys. The sequence continues at coordinate 1,931 of JADGGK010000041.1, read as the reverse complement.
GCGATGAAATACACCACCGCCCAATAGATGAGATAAGCCTCGGCGATGGCGGCGAGGCCGCGCAGCAACAGCGAGCTCGCAAGCGACAGCCTGCCCGCGGCGGTGACGGCGAAGAAGCCGCCGAGGATGACGATGGCCACCTTGATATAAAGTTCGGGTCGCACCGCCTCCTTGATGGCCTCGGCGAAGCGCGGAAAGAAATTGGCGATGATGAGCCCGCCGACCAGCGCGAAGATATAGCCGCCCTCGTTGGTGAGCTTGAGCGACCAGCCGATGCCGAACTTCTGCAGCTCCGCCGGCGTGACCGCGGCGAAATGCGCGAAATTGCCGACGACCCAGCTCGCATAGGCGATCCAGAACACCGCCGTGAAGGCGAGCGCGAACCGTTTGACGCTCATGCCGAGAGCGGCGGCCGCGCCGCTCAGGACCGCAAGCAGCGCGACAAAGGTCGCAACGAGCGCGCCGAAGCCGCCGAGCGCGGCATAGGTCTTGGACACGGTGGTGAGCGCCTTGCCGGGATCCGCCCACACCGCGGTGGTCACCGCCCAGCCGAGCAGGTCGACATTGGCGATGGCGGCGAGCGCGAGCACGAAAATCGCCAGTCCGATGATCAGCGCCAGCCAGTCCTCGCTGACGCGCGGCGCCGGTGTCGCCTTGTCGGCGCCGGCGGGAAACGGGGCATAGGTCGTGGCCATCATTCACTCCTCACCCGGGCAGGGGCGTTCGACGGAACCCGGGGCGGAGCCGTTAGATAGAAGCTTATTCTGCAGAATCGCAATAACTCGCGGAAAATAAGAATGTTTTTTCGAGTTGGGGCGGAAATGAGCCCAACACGTTCCCCATTCGGCAGGGCGGAGGAGAACGCGCAAACCTGTGGACGCGACGCTCTGGCGCGCGTGTGAGCGGCGGCGCGCGTTTACATTGCCGATGCCATGACCACCCGCGCCTATCGCGACGCGCTGCGCGCGCTGCTCCGTCCGGCCGAACGCAGGCTGTTCGCGCGCCTCGACACGCCGCAGAAGATCCAGGATTTCCTCGACCGCGTGCCGGCCAATTTCGAACCGAACGGCGCGACGGCAATGTCGCCGCGCCGCATGCTCGAGGCCGGCGTCGCGCATTGCGCCGAGGGGGCGCTGTTCGCGGTCGCGGCGCTTTATTTCCACGGCCGGCCGGCCTGGCTGCTCGACCTGCGCGCCCTGCCGCGCGATCAGGATCACATCGTGGCCTTGTTCAAGGAGCGGGGTCTGTGGGGCGCGGTCAGCAAGACCAACCACTCGGTGCTGCGCTGGCGCGACCCGATCTATCAGAGCGTGCGCGAGCTCGCCATGAGCTATGCGCACGAATATTGCCTGCCCGACGGCCGCAAGTCGCTCATCGAATATTCGCGGCCCTTCGCGTTGACGCGCTATGCGCCCGAGCGCTGGCTCGTCGCCGAGGACGACCTCGACTGGCTGATGGACGCGCTCGACGCGGCGCCGCACGTGCCGGTGGCGCCGGCGCATGCGATGCGCCGGCGCAGGCCCTCCTCGCCGATCGAGCTCGACGCGCAGAAACTGGTGGAGTGGCCCGCGCCGCGGCGCCGGCGACGGCGTTTACGCGCGCGCCGTCGGCCGCTATAAAGCGGCGCGACGCGGAGGATCAGGCGTGCCGTCATTCGTATTCCGCCGGCAAATCACCATCGAATGGGGCCATTGCGATCCTGCCGGCATCGTCTTCAACGTGCGCTTCTTCGAGTTCTTCGATCACAGCACCTGGCTCCTGTTCGACGCCGCGCTCGGGGTGAGGCCGCAAGACCTCGCTTCCACCTTCGGCATTGTCGGCCTGCCGCTCGTCGATGCGCGCGCCAATTTCGTCCGCCCGGCGAAATTCGGCGACAGGATCGAGATCGCCTCGCACGTCGCCGAATTCCGCCGCTCGAGCTTCGACGTCGC
>JADGGK010000040.1 GCA_019689975.1 Pseudolabrys sp. | reverse complement strand
TTGCGAGCCCGAGCGAAAGCGAGGGCGAAGCAATCCAGAAACGGCAGTGCCACAACGACCGCGCGCCGCACCCTGTGGCACCGCAAGGCCTGGATTGCTTCGTCGCCCCTTCGCGGCTCCTCGCAATATGGTGTCGGGACGCGGCGTACCATGCGCGGCTCCTCGCAACGGCGGCGCCCATTCCAGCCAATCGGAACCGGCTCCAACATCTTCGTGGCACAAGATCTTTTCCGAATGCCGACGCCCGCTTTGCCGGATCGCGCGTGCACGACGCGCCTCCGCGTGGCCTGTCTTATTCCGGACGCAATGGGATTGGATCACTACCGCCTTGCCGTCTCAACCCGCGAGCGTAATTTGGACGCGATGAGTGGAATCGGGGGGCCCTATCGTCTCGACCCGCGAGTGGCGCTGATCGCGGGGGTGGGGTTCGCCTTGCCCGTTGCCCTCAATCCGGTCACCCGGGCACAGGAACCGGGGGACCGGCCTGCGACCAAGCTCGACCTGCTTAAACAGCGCGACAAGGACCTCGAGACTCTGCGTGGGGAACAAACCAAGTCGGCGGAGACCGAAGCCGCCCTTAAACGGGAAATAGAGCAGATCGGTGCCGACCGCCGCAAGCTCAACCAGGATCTGATCGATACCGCGGCGCGCTTGCGCGAGACCGAAGCAAGGGTGACCGCGACGCAGGCGAGACTTGAGCCGCTCGACAGGGACGAGCGGGCGCTGCGCCATTCGCTTGAAGGGCGCCGCGCCGTGATTGGCGAAGTCCTGGCCGCACTCCAGCGGATCGGCCGCCGACCGCCGCCGGCATTGATCGCGAGTCCCGAGGACGCATTGCAGGCGATTCGCACCGCGATGGTGCTGGGTGCGGTGCTGCCGGAAATGCGCGCCGAGGTCGATGCGTTGGTCAGCAATCTCGCCGAGCTCGCCCGGCTTCGCAGGCAAATCGCCGCCGAGCGCGATCGCTTGAACGCGGAAGTCGTCTCGCTCGGCAAAGAGCGCGCCCGCCTCGCGGCTCTGGTCGAGGAGCGCCAGCGGAGGCAGGCGGAGCGCGAGCAGGCGCTCGAGACCGAGCGAGAGCATGCACGCAATCTCGCGCAACAGGCGTTATCTCTCAAAGAATTGATTGCCAAACTCGAGCAAGGATTGACTCCCGAAGAGCGCGCGGCCCGGCAGAACCTGCGGCGGGACTCGCAACCACTCGCCGCCCTGCGCGATCCGGGACGGCTCGCGCCGGCCGTGGCATTCGCCTCGCTGCGCGGCAAGGTTCCGATGCCGGTCAACGGGATCAAGATCCGCGATTTCGGTGCACCCGATGCGGCGGGCGGCGTCGAAAAAGGCGTTTCGATCGCCACGCGTGCAGGCGCGCAAGTGATCGCTCCGGCAGACGGCTGGGTCATGTATGCGGGACCCTTTCGCAGTTACGGGCAACTCTTGATCCTCGATACCGGCGGCGGCTATCATGTGCTTCTCGCCGGGATGGAACGAATATCGGTTGACCTCGGGCAGTTCGTGCTGGCCGGAGAGCCCGTCGCAGTGATGGGGAACGCGTCGCGAATCGCGGCAATCCTTGCGAACGGCTCCAGCCAACCGGTACTCTACATCGAGTTTCGCAAGGACGGCGTTCCCATCGACCCAGGCCCGTGGTGGGCGGCTAGCGAAGGTGAAAAGGTTCGCGGATGATGCGCAAAACGTCTCTCATACTTCTGGGCGTGGCAGCCGGAGCAGCGTTGACGCTGCTTGCGACCCAGCCGCGCATGATCCTGATCGGTGCACGCGCGCAGGCGGCCGCGGCCGACACCTACCGGCAACTCAATTTGTTCGGCGACGTATTCGAGCGCGTACGGGCCGACTACGTCGAGAAACCCGACGACGCCAAGCTGATCGAGAACGCGATCAACGGCATGCTCTCGGGGCTCGATCCGCATTCGAGCTATATGGATGCCAAGAGCTATCGCGACATGCAGGTGCAGACGCGCGGCGAGTTCGGCGGGCTCGGCATCGAAGTCACGATGGAGGACGGGTTGATCAAGGTCGTGGCGCCGATCGATGATACGCCCGCGGCAAAAGCTGGGATCCTCGCCAATGATCTCATCACCAAGCTCGACGACGAGCAGGTACAGGGGATGACCCTGAACCAGGCGGTCGAAAAGATGCGCGGCCCGGTAAACACCAAGATCAAGCTCACGATCATGCGCAAGGGCGTCGACAAACCGATCGAAGTGACGCTCACACGCGACATCATTCATGTCCGCTCGGTACGATGGCACGTCGAGGGTGACGATGTCGGCTATATCCGCATCACGCAATTCAACGAGCAGACGACCGAAGGGCTGCGCAAGGCCGTCAGCGAAATTACCGCCAAGGTGCCCGACGACAAGTTGAAGGGTTACATCCTCGACCTGCGCAACAACCCCGGCGGACTCCTCGACCAGGCGATCTCGGTAGCGGACGCATTCCTGGAAAAAGGTGAAATCGTTTCCACCCGTGGACGCAACCCCGAGGAGACGCAGCGCTTTAACGCACGGCCGGGCGATCTCATCAAGCACAAGCCGCTCATCGTTCTGATCAATGGCGGCTCGGCGTCCGCTTCGGAAATCGTCGCCGGGGCATTGCAGGATCACAAACGCGCGACGCTCATCGGCACACGCTCATTCGGCAAAGGCTCGGTGCAGACGATCATTCCGCTTGGCCCCGGCAACGGGGCGTTGCGGCTGACCACCGCCCGCTACTTCACCCCCTCGGGCCGCTCGATCCAGGCCCAGGGCATCGCACCGGACATCGAAGTGCTGCAGGACGTGCCCGAGGAACTCAAGGCCAAGACCGACTCGAAGGGCGAAGCGTCATTGCGCGGCCATCTCAAGGCCGAGGGCAAGGAACTCGGCGGCTCGCAGTCATATGTGCCCCCCGATCCCAAGAACGACAAGGCGCTAATCATGGCCGACGATCTGCTGCGCGGCCTGCAGGTAAATTCGGCCTTCCCTCCGAATCCCAAGGCGCCCGTGCCTAACTGAGGCGAACCCGCAACTCCTGCCAAGGACGAGGCGGCCCCGGCGCCGCCTCGTCCGCATTTGGCGTTGCTTTGGACGTCATTGCGCCGGCGAGGGACGGTGGCCGCGACCCACCCCTAAGCTGGTATAGACTCGAGAAATGATTCGTCGGGAGTCCAGCCGTGGACGCAGATGAGCTCAACGCGCCGCTCGGCCGGAGCAAGGAAAGAAAATCCCCAAAAGCGGCGATCGGCCTGCTGCAGGTGCTCACCGGCGCATTGGCTTTGTGCTTGCTGGTGGTGGCCGGCTGGGCGCTGTTGGCGAATGATCCGCTCGGCGGCGAGCCGGTTGCCGTGGTCACCGCGGATGCCGGTCCAGCCGCCGCGACGCGAGCCGATGACGCCGCACCAACCGGCCATGCGCGCTACGACGGCCCGGAGCAGACAGTGCCGGTTGCGGCCGACGCGGCACGGAAGTCCGCCACGCATGCGGACGCCGATCGAGGCACGGCAAATGGCGCCAGGACCGTCACGATCATCGACGGCTCTAGCGGCGCGCGGAAGGAAATCGTCCTTCCCGATAGCGGCGCTGCGACCAACCCTCCCGACAAGCGCCTGCTGGAAACAACCCCGCAGGGGGTTATTCCGAAGGTGGCGGCCGATGGCACGCGCGCCTCATCCTTTTATGCGCAGCCGCGGAAGCTGCCACCCGGTCGCGGCGACACGCCGCAGATCGCGATTGTGTTGGGCGGTCTCGGCATAAGCGCCGCGGCGACGGACGAGGCGCTGGCACGATTGCCAGCGCCGATCACTTTGGCAATCTCACCCTATGGCGGAGGATTGGAACGGCTGGCGGAGCGGGCGCGGGCGCTCGGGCATGAGCTGCTGCTGCAGGTTCCTATGGAGCCTTTCGACTATCCCAACAATGATCCCGGTCCGCGTGCGCTGTTGACGAGCTTGTCGAACGAGCAGAACGTCGAGCGATTGCACTGGCTGATGAGTCGTTTTCAAGGTTATGTCGGTCTGATCGGTTACATGGGGGACAAATTCACCGCCTCCGAAAAGGCGCTGACGCCGGTTCTGCAGGATGCCGCACGGCGCGGACTGCTTTACGTGGACGACGGCACCTCACCGCGCAGCAATGCCGGGCAAATTGCCGGCAGCAACAACATGCCGTTTGCCAAAGCAGATATCGTGCTGGACGCCGTTCCAACCCGGATGGAGATCGACCGCGCGCTGGCGCGACTGGAATTGGCGGCACGCGAGCATGGCCTTGCCGTGGGCTACGCCAGCGCACAATCGACAACAATTGCGGCCATTGCGCAATGGGCGAAAGCGGTGGAACAGCGCGGCTTTGCGCTGGTGCCGATCAGCATGGCCGCGGTGCCGGCAAAGCCCACCTGATCGCGTCTGCGTTAAACGCCGCGGGCTTGCAACCTCCCGGTGCGTCATTGACCGGGCGCCGGAAATTCCGCTGTATTCCGCGCGCGTGAATATTGCGGCAACGGGTCACCCATGACCGATTTTTCATTTTTGCCCTATCGACCTTGTGTCGGCATGATGGTCATCAATCGCGACGGCCGCGTCTTTATCGGCCGCAGGAACGAGCTGCCCGAGCATCTCGATGCCGACCACGCCTGGCAGATGCCTCAGGGCGGGATTGGCGAGAAGGAAGACCCTTACGAGGCGACCCTGCGCGAGCTCTACGAGGAGACGAATATCCGCTCGGTCGAGAAACTCGGCGAGATCGCCGAATGGCTGACCTACGACATTCCGCATCACTTGGTCGGTCGAGTCTGGGGCGGCAAGTACCGCGGGCAGAAGCAGAAATGGTTTGCGCTGCGCTTTACCGGACACGACAGCGAAATTGACGTCGCGCATCCCGCCGGCGGGCGCCACAAGCCGGAATTCGTCGCCTGGCGTTGGGCAAACATAGGCGAGTTGCCCGAGCTCGTCGTGCCGTTCAAACGACCGACTTACGAGCGGGTCGTCGCCGAGTTTGCCAAATTCACCGGCGCGTGAACCGGTCGGACACGGACGGCGTTCCCGAATCGCTTCGGCGTCACCTTATGTCGGGCGGCGCGGACGGGTTGCCGCAACGAGCCGCAGCCTACCCGGCCGCAATGGAGCCTCCAGGTCGCAGCGTCCGGTAATCGGCAAACCGCGTGGCAAGCGACGGCATGCGCGTCGTCGCGTGGATGATCTTCTCGCGCCGCAGCGGACGATCGTGACCGGTATCGGCTTCAATGCATCAATGCATCGCGGTGCCGATGAGATGCTGATTGACCTGCTTGAAATGATCAAGCCGCGCGATCAGTTTGTCGAGTTCGCTTCCAGGTTCCATCTTGGCCGCGCGTTCTTCCATCTCGCTGATATGCCGGGCGATCATGTCGCGGTCGATCTCCTCCACCGATTCGGCGATGTCGGCGAGGACCGTCAAGCCCTTGTCGGAGACCTCCGCAAATCCGCCGAGTACCACGATCTTCAGTTCGTTGCCGCCGGAGAAGACGGTGAGAATACCGGGCCGCAAGGTGGCCACGAGCGGTGCATGACCGGCCAATACGCCGAAATCGCCTTCGGCGCCAGGCACATCGACCTGATCGACCTCGCCCGAAAACACCACGCGCTGGGGCGAAACCAGTTCGAAATGAAATAGTGCCATGTCAACCTCTGCCTCTTCCCAGCACAAATCCAAGCGCGAGCCCGATGACACCGCCCAGTGCCGTCATTGCCGCGACGTGGCGGACCTGGCTTGCCGTAAGGGGTCCGTTGCCGTGCGCGGGTCTTTCGCCGGTCATCTCGATCTTCAGCGGGCCAAGCACGATCTGCGCGGACTCCGGTCGGGTAAGATAGCCGGCTAGAGCGCCCATCATGAGGCCCACCACGAGATAGGCGACAAGCGCGGACCGCATCCACATGGATCAAGCCGCTTCCGCCGCGAGCTTCTTACCCTTCTCAACTGCCTCTTCGATGGTGCCGACCATGTAGAAAGCCGCTTCCGGCAAATGGTCGTATTTGCCTTCTACCAAACCCTTGAAGCCGCGGATGGTGTCGGCAAGCTCGACGAAAACGCCGGGCCGACCGGTGAAAACCTCGGCCACGTGGAACGGTTGCGACAAGAAACGTTCGATCTTGCGCGCCCGGGCCACCGTGAGCTTGTCGTCTTCCGACAATTCGTCCATGCCCAGAATGGCGATGATGTCCTGCAACGCCTTATAGCGCTGGAGAACTTCCTGCACGCGCCGCGCGACCGTATAGTGCTCTTCACCCACAATCAGAGGGGTGAGCATGCGCGAGGTCGAGTCGAGAGGGTCGACAGCGGGATAAATACCCTTCTCGGCGATCTGGCGCGACAGCACCGTGGTCGCATCGAGATGCGCGAATGATGTGGCCGGCGCCGGATCGGTCAGATCGTCCGCCGGAACATAAATCGCCTGGACGGACGTGACCGAGCCCTTGGTGGTCGTGGTGATTCGTTCCTGAAGCGCCCCCATGTCGGTGGCAAGCGTCGGCTGATAGCCCACCGCAGAGGGAATGCGTCCGAGCAGCGCCGAAACTTCCGAGCCCGCTTGGGTGAAACGGAAAATATTATCGACGAAGAACAACACGTCCTGCCCTTGGTCGCGGAAATATTCCGCGACGGTGAGCCCCGTCAGGCCGACGCGCGCCCGCGCGCCCGGCGGCTCGTTCATTTGCCCATAAACCAGCGCGCATTTTGAACCCTCGACCGAACCTTTTTTCGGATCCTTGTTGACGCCAGATTCGATCATTTCGTGATAGAGGTCGTTGCCCTCGCGAGTGCGCTCACCCACGCCGGCAAAGACCGAATAACCTCCGTGCGCCTTGGCGATGTTGTTGATCAGCTCCTGGATGATCACGGTCTTGCCCACTCCCGCGCCGCCGAACAGGCCGATCTTCCCTCCCTTCGCATAAGGCGCGAGCAAGTCGACGACCTTGATCCCGGTCACGAGAATTTGCGCCTCGGTCGATTGCTCGACATAGGCCGGTGCTGGCTGGTGGATCGCGCGCCTTTCCTTCGTCTTGACAGGACCCGCCTCATCGACCGCGTCACCGACGACATTCATGATGCGGCCGAGCGTCTCGTTGCCCACCGGAACCGCGATCGGCAGACCGGTATCGGTCACCCGCTGTCCGCGCACGAGCCCGTCCGTGGAGTCCATCGCGATAGTGCGGACGGTGGATTCACCGAGATGCTGAGCAACCTCCAACACCAGGCGATTGCCACGGTTATCGGTCTCAAGCGCGTTCAAGATCGCCGGCAGATGACCGTCGAATTGCACGTCGACGACCGCGCCGATAACTTGGGTGATCTTGCCGATTGCGTTCTGCGGAATAGCCATTGTCGGTCCTCTAAAATCTGCAATGTCGGATCAAAGCGCCTCAGCGCCGGAGATGATCTCGATCAGCTCCTTGGTGATCATCGCTTGACGCGTACGGTTGTAGTTAAGGGTTTGTTTGCGGATCATCTCGCCGGCATTGCGGGTCGCATTATCCATGGCGGTCATGCGTGCGCCTTGTTCCGAAGCGGCGTTTTCGAGTAACGCCCGGAAGACCTGCACCGCCAAATTACGCGGCAAGAGCTCGGCGAGGATCTCCTCTTCTGCCGGTTCGTACTCATAGGACGGCGGGGTTTCCTGTGTTTCGAACACCGCCGGAATGATCTGTTGCGCGGTCGGTATCTGCGCAATCACGGATTTGAACCGGGAAAAGAACAGCGTGCAGACGTCGAAAACACCGTCGTCAAACAGCGCGGTGATCTTCCGCGCGATCATCTCCGCATCCGCGAAGCCGATCTGCTTGATGCCACGCAGCTCGACCGTATCGATAATCTGCCGCAAAAACTGGCGGCGAAGCTGATCGTATCCCTTACGACCCACGCAGAGCAGCTTGACTTCTTTGCCCTGACCGAGCAATGCGGTCGCTTTCTCACGCGCGAGGCGCACGATCGCCGAGTTGAACGGGCCGCACAGCCCGCGCTCCGCCGTACAAACGACCAGCAGATGGACGCGGTCACTGCCGGTCCCGGACAAGAGCCTCGGCGCGGTGTCGCGGCCGGCAACCGCCGCGGCGATCGAACTCAGGACCTTGTTCATCCGTTCGGCATAGGGCCGTGCGGCCTCCGCTGCCGCCTGCGCACGCCGCAGCTTGGAGGCGGCGACCATCTGCATCGCCTTTGTGATCTTCTGCGTCGCCTTGGTGGCGGCGATGCGCACGCGCATGTCCTTGAGCGAGGGCATTAGGCAACCTCCCTATGCCTTCGGCGAAATTGGCGGAAAATGCTTGCGATGGCCGCGGAACAAGCGCGCATGGCGTCACGCGAAGGTTTTGGCGTAGCCTTCGACTATATCCTTGAGCCTCGCGGCGTCGGCATCCGAGAGGTCGCCGCTCTGGCCGATCGAATCGAGAAGATCGGCATGCTTACTGCGCAACAACGACAACAAACCGCTCTCGAAATCGCGCACGCGGGAGACGTCGAGCTTGTCGAGATAACCGTTGACGCCGGCATAGATAACGCAAACCTGCTCTTCCATTTTGAGCGGCGAGAATTGCGGCTGTTTCAACAGCTCGGTGAGACGGGCACCGCGGTTGAGAAGGCGCTGCGTCGTAGCGTCGAGGTCGGAGCCGAACTGCGCGAACGCGGCCATTTCGCGGTATTGCGCGAGTTCTCCCTTGATGCGCCCGGCAACCTTTTTCATCGCTTTGGTTTGCGCCGACGACCCGACCCGCGATACCGACAGACCCACGTTCACTGCCGGACGGATGCCCTGGTAGAACAGATCGGTCTCGAGAAAGATTTGGCCGTCGGTGATGGAAATGACGTTAGTCGGAATATAGGCCGACACGTCGTTGGCCTGCGTCTCCACCACCGGCAAAGCCGTCAAGGAGCCGCCCTTGTTGTCGTCGTTCAGCTTGGCGGCGCGTTCCAGTAGACGCGAATGCAGGTAGAACACGTCGCCCGGGTATGCTTCGCGACCTGGCGGCCGACGCAGCAGGAGCGACATCTGACGATAGGCGACCGCCTGCTTCGACAGATCGTCATAGGCGATCACTGCATGCATGCCGTTATCGCGGAAATATTCACCCATGGTGCAGCCGGAGAAGGGCGCCAGAAACTGCATCGGCGCCGGATCGGATGCGGTGGCGGCAACGACGATGCAGTAGTCGAGGGCGCCCTGCTCCTCCAACACTTTCACGAACTGCGCCACGGTCGAACGTTTCTGCCCTACGGCGACATACACGCAATACAACCTGATTTTCTCATCAGGCTGGGCATTGAGCGGCTTCTGGTTGAGAAAGGTATCGAGAATAATCGCCGATTTGCCAGTCTGCCGATCGCCGATGATCAGTTCGCGCTGGCCGCGGCCGATTGGAATGAGCGAATCGATCGCCTTGAGACCGGTGGCCATCGGTTCATGCACGGAGCGGCGCGGGATGATGCCCGGCGCTTTCACGTCCACGCGCGCGCGACCCTCCGCTTTGATCGGCCCCTTCCCGTCGATTGGATTGCCGAGTGCGTCGACCACGCGGCCGAGCAGGCCCTTGCCGACCGGCACATCGACGATCGAACCGGTACGCTTGACGGTTTGACCCTCCTTGATCTCACGGTCGTTGCCGAAAATGACGATGCCTACGTTGTCGATTTCGAGGTTGAGCGCCATCCCGCGCACGCCGTTCTCGAACTCGACCATCTCGCCAGCTTGCACGTTGTCGAGACCGTAAACGCGCGCTATGCCGTCACCCACGGACAGCACCTGGCCGACCTCGGAAACCTCGGCCTCCTGACCGAAATTCTTGATCTGCTCTTTAAGAATGGCGGAAATTTCAGCGGCGCGAATATCCATCAGCGGGCCTCTTTCATTGCAAGCTTGATCGCATTCAACTTACTACGCAGCGAGCTGTCGACCATTCGGCTGCCAACCTTTACGATCAGTCCGCCGATAATCGCGGGATCGACCTTTATGTCGAGGTTGACCTGCTTGCCGCCGGTGACCGATTTGAGGACGTCCCTAAGCGCATCGGCGTGTTTTTCATTGAGTGGTTCCGCGACCGTCACCTGGGCGACCACTTCGCCTTTGTAGCGGGCGACCAACGCGCGGAAGGCGCGGATCATGTCGCGCACGGCGAAAAGCCGGCGATTGACGGTGACCACGCGCAAAAAATTGGCTGCAAGCCCGACAATACCGGCCCTTTCGAGCACGGCCGATAACGCCTTGAGCTGCTGTTCCGTGGTGAAAACCGGGCTGCGTACGAGCCGCGCCAGATCCGGGCTCGACGCGAGCAGCCCGTCGAAGCGGTCGAGATCGGCCTTTACCGCGTCGACCGACTTCTCCTCGCGTGCGAGCTCGAACAACGCGTTGGCGTAGCGGCCAGCCATTCCAGAGACGATGTGATTTTCGCCAGCCACGGGAGGCTCGTTGAGTGACTTCATTCACAGGCCGGGCACCGGCGCCGGGAGGCGCGGCGCAATTCATTGGAATCCAGAGGGAATTCCGATCCGAGAGGACGTCGCGGAAAGCCCGCGGAAACCCCCATGGGATCAGGCGGCTCCCTAACACAGGGCCGAGAGCGGCGCAACATCACGCCGGCAGGCACGGCAAGCCACCGCAATCCCTCCCGGCCGCTGGGCCCGTCGGCGGAGGCGATGGAGGAGACCTGGCAAAGTTTCATTCCAGCTATTCCTCGCCTCGGACGAGCGTGCGCGATAGCTTGCGGCGTGCGGTCGCACGCGCTTGCGTCCGCGACCGTGATGACCACCACCGCAGGCGAGCCCGCACGGACGATGCCGCATGGGCAAGGGAATAAAACCGCGACGGGCGCGCGGATCCTCGTCCTTCTGCTCGCCCTCGCCTGGGGCCTGAATTGGATTGCCGCCGCGACCGCACTGCATGAACTGACGCCGTGGAGCTTGCGGCTGGCCGGAGTGGGCCTCGGCGCATTCATCCTGTTCGCGGCCGCCGTCATCACCCGACATGATCTGAGGATGCCTTGGGCCGAGTGTTTTCATGTGCTGGTGGCCGGATTTTTCAACGTGGCCGCCTTCCAGATCCTATCCGCATTCGCACAGTCGAAAGGGGCTACCTCCCGCATCATCATCATTACGTATTCGATGCCGATCTGGACTGCCGTATTCAGTCGCATCCTGCTCGGCGAACGGCTGACCGCGGTCCGCCGGCTCGCCGTGGGCTTGTGCGGCATTGGATTGATCATCCTTATCCGGCCATTGTTCGAAAACGGCTTGCAATCCTTCGTATTCTATTCACTCGGCTGTGCGCTGAGCTGGACGATTGCAACCGTGTATATCAAATGGGCCAGAATCACCGTCGCGCCACTTACCAATGCCGCGTGGCAATTGCTGTTCGGTCTCTTGTTCATCGCCGCTGGCACCTTTCTTTTCGAAGGCGTGCCGCACTATTGGCCCGCGAGCAAGGAAACGATCGGCGCCGCGCTGTTTGTCGGCGTGTTCGGCGTCGGACTTGCACATTTCCTGTGGTGGTCGATCGTCGATCGGTTGCCGGCCGTCACGGCAGCGCTGGGTTCGTTGCTCGTGCCTGTCGTCGGTGTAACGGCCTCGGCCGCGATTCTCGGCGAGCGGCCTACTCTGGCTGATCTCGTCGGATTCACGATGATCTTCGCGGCCGCCGCCTGCGTGCTGCTGCAATCGGGCGGTCAACATGTCGAGATGCCGGAGTGAAGGATCGTCCTAAAGACAAGACAGCCGGCGCAAAACTCGCCGTTACCGCAATGGGCGTCGCTTGGGGCCTCAATTGGATCGCGGCGCGTTTTATTCTTGAAACGCTGCCGCCTTGGACCATGCGTGCCCTCGGGATTGGGCTTGGCGCCGTGACGCTGTTTGTCGCCGCGGCTGTTTCCGGCATGCCCCTTGGGATTCCGCGCGGTGACCGGCTCAAGATCGTCGTCGCGGGGTTCTTCAACGTCGCGGCGTTCGGTGCCGGTTCGGCCTACGCGCAGGTCTACGGCACGACGGCGCGTGCCATCGTCATCGCTTATTCAATGCCGATCTGGTCGGCGCTGCTGGCGCGTGTGGTGCTGAAGGAAAGGCTCAATGCCTTGACGCTCGCGGCGCTTGCCCTCTGCCTCGCCGGGCTCGCCATCCTGATTTTGCCGCTGGCACGCGGTGGTTTCCCGACCGGAGCTTTGCTCGCGCTCGCCTGTGCCTGGAGCTGGGCCGCGGGCACCGTCTACCTGAAGTGGGCGCGGATTGGCGCTCCCGTTCTCGCCTCCGCTGCTTGGCAGGTGCTGACGGGCTGCCTGATGCTCGTTATCGGGATGTTCGTCTTCGAAGGCCTGCCGCGGCTGTGGCCGCTGCCTGGTTCGGTAATCGCGTGCATTGCCTACAACGGACCAATCGGCATGGGACTTGCCTATTTTCTCTGGTTCGTCGCAGTGCGACGCCTGCCCACGAGCACGGCGTCCCTTGGCACGCTGCTCGTCCCCATCGTCGGCGTGCTGGGGTCGACGTGGCTTGTGGGCGAGCGTCCGAGCCTGACCGACGTGATCGGTTTTGCCTGCATATTTGCAGCCGCGGCGAGCGTTCTGCTGCAACCCAAACATGCCACGTGACGTCATCCGCAATCGCCGACCGCAATCGGATGAGCGCAAGCCGCGCTTATTGCCGGGTGCTGACGGCGGTCGTCACGACGCGACGGATCATGCGTGCCACCCGCGGGGTGGCGGAGGTAGTCGACGCGATCGTTCGATTGTGGTGAAGAGAGCGGACGGAGCGGCCGTATTTTTCCGTCGTCCAATTCTCTCTGGGAACCCGCGCCGCTGCGAGTGCCGTTCGTCCTTAAAGAAAACTCACCGGGTCGACATCGATCTCGAGCTGGACATTGCCCCGCGGCTTGGGGGCGTGCGCTCGCCACTGGCGCAGATAGCCCGAGAGATCGAAATTGCGTGGCGATTTCGCCAGCAAACGATAGCGATGGCGTCCTCGCACCACCGCGATCGGCGCTTCGGCCGGACCCAGAATGCGCACGTTGGCATCGCGCGGCGCATGGCCCACCAGCACGCGGCTATAGGCCTCGGCATCGGGGCGCGTATCCGCGGAAACGATGAGGGCCGCCAGCCGACCGAATGGCGGGTAATGCGCACGCTCGCGTTGCTCGATTTCGCTTTTGTAGAACGCCTCGCGATCCCCGGAGACCAGCGCGCGCATTACCGGGTGATCGGGCTGGTGTGTTTGAAGAAATCCCAGTCCCTTGCCTTCCTCGCGACCGGCACGGCCGACCACCTGATGAAGAAGCTGGAAGGTTCGCTCGGCAGCACGGGGGTCGCCGTTGCCGAGCCCGAGATCGGCGTCGACAACGCCGACCATTTTCAGCCGCGGGAAATGATGTCCCTTCGCCACCAGTTGCGTGCCTATGATCACGTCGAAACGGCCTTCGGCGACGTCGTCGAGCTCCGCACGCAAGCGGTCGACCGAACCGACAAGATCGCTCGATAGCACGAGAATACGAGCCTGAGGGAACAATGCAGCCGCTTCGTGTTCGAGCCGCTCGACGCCCGGTCCGATCGCGACGAGGCTGTCCACGGCGCTGCAACGCGGACATTCGCGCGGGGGTGGCATGGCGAATCCGCAATAATGGCAAGCAAGCTGTTTGCGAAAGCGGTGATCGACCAGCCAAGCGTCGCAATGCGGGCATTGCAAACGGAAGCCGCACGCGCGACAAAGCGTGAGGGGCGCATAGCCGCGAC
Source organism: Pseudolabrys sp. (assembly GCA_019689975.1). Classification (GTDB taxonomy): domain Bacteria; phylum Pseudomonadota; class Alphaproteobacteria; order Rhizobiales; family Xanthobacteraceae; genus Pseudolabrys. Next base: position 14,787 of record JADGGK010000040.1, on the reverse strand, counting down.
GGTTCAAGAACAACAACGCCTGTTCTTTGTGTGCCAGCGCCTGATGAACGGCGTCTGCGAGACGCGACGAGATGAACCGGCCGCGTGGGAGCTTCTCGTTTCGCATGTCGATCGCCTCGATGGCGGGGAGGCGGGCGCCGCCGAAACGTTCCGGCAAATGCAGATGCCGGTAGCGTCCGCGCCGGGCATTGACCTCCGATTCGATCGAAGGCGTCGCCGAAGCGAGCACGACCGGTATTTCCGCGATCCGTCCGCGCACGACCGCCATGTCGCGTGCATTATAACGCGCGCCCTCCTCTTGCTTGTATGCGGTGTCGTGCTCCTCATCGACGACGATCAGACCGAGGTCGGCGTAAGGCAAAAACAGGGCCGAACGCGCGCCGACGACGACGGCGGCTTCCTTGGCCGCGACCGCCTTCCAGACGCGTGCGCGCGTGCGTGCGCCGAGCTGCGAGTGCCATTCGGCGGGTCGCGTCCCGAAACGCGCCGCGAAGCGGTCCAGGAATTGGGCGGTGAGCGCGATCTCGGGCATCAAAATCAGGGTCTGTCGGCCACGTCGGATAACCTCGGCAACGGCTTCGAAATAGACCTCGGTCTTCCCAGAACCGGTTACGCCGTCGAGCAACGTCACGGTAAAACCGCCTTGCCGCGCAGTCATGCGCAGCGCGTCGGCGGCAGCCAATTGACCGAGCGAGAAGTTCGCCTGGCGAAAGTCCGGGTCGGGGAATTGCACGATCGGTTCGGGCGGTGCGGCTATGGTTTCGAGCGTGCCCTCGTCGACAAGGCCGTCGATGACGCCAAGGCTGACCCCGGCTTCGCGGGCGATTTCTGCCTTGGTGCGGCTGAGACCGTCGGCAAGGATCGCAAGCACGCGCTTGCGTGCGGCCGTCATGCGCTCCGGCGGCGGTCCGGCGAGCCGGACGGCGAGCCGCTCGCGATCACGTCCGGCGTGAGGGGCCATGCGCAGTACCATGCGTAGCACCATCCCGCGGGAGGCGAGCGTGTAACTCGCAACCCAGTCCACGAACCGTCGCAACTCCGGCTTCAAGGCCGGCAGATCAAGCTTTTCCGCGATGTCCTTGAGTCGGTTATGCAGGCCCGGCGCAGGGTCGGAATGATGAGACCAGACCACGCCGAGACGTTCGCGCGATCCGAGCGGCACGGTCACGACGTCACCCTCACCGACGTCGAGGCCGTCCGGCACGCGATATGAGTAGGCCTGGTCAAGCGCGACCGGCACCAGGACATCGACAACGCGTGGAGTCATGGAGCAAGGCTCGCCGATTCCGTCGCCTTAAGGAAGGGTGAAGAAAGCGGTGTCAATTTACGGCCAATGACCGTTCCTGGAACCACGGACGTGGCGGCCGAAATCGCGCGTTGGCTTGGCCATCTCGGCGCCGAGCGCCGGATGTCGCCCAAGACGACCGAGGCCTACGCGCGCGACATCGGCCGATTTATGGAATTCCTGGCCGCACATCTGGGAGAAACACCATCGCTACCTCGGCTGGCGCGACTGACGCCGGCCGATATCCGCGCGTTCATGGCGGCCCGGCGCGCGCAAGGTCTTGGGAACCGCTCGTTGATGCGGACGCTGGCCGCCTGCCGTTCCTTCGCCCGGTTCCTCGAGCGCAACGGCAAGGGAAAGGTCGCGGCGCTCGCCGCCGTCCGCCTCCCCCGGCTCGCAAAAAGCCTGCCCAAGCCGCTCGCTGCGAACGCTGCGACACAGGTCGTCAGGAGCCAGTGGCGCGCCAGCGAGCGCTGCGAGCCTTGGATTGTGGCCCGCGATGCTGCCGTGCTGGCGCTGTTATATGGCGCGGGACTGCGCATTTCGGAGGCGTTGGGCCTCAAACGTGGCGATGCCGCCGAACTGCGCGACACCGTCGTCGTGACAGGCAAAGGCAACAAGATGCGGATGGTGCCTCTGCTGCCGCAAGTTACACGATTGATTGCCGACTATCTCGCGCTCTGCCCCTATCAGGGCCCCCCGCAGTCACCCCTGTTCGTCGGTGCGCGCGGGGGGCCGCTGTCACCGCGCGTGGTACAGCTGGCGATGGCGCGGCTGCGGGGGGCGCTCGGCCTGCCAGACAGCGCCACACCGCACGCGCTGCGCCATTCCTTTGCCACGCATCTTCTGGCGCGCGGCGGCGATCTGCGCGCAATCCAGGAACTGCTCGGCCATGCGTCGCTGTCAACCACGCAGATTTATACGGCGGTCGACGTGGAACGTTTATTGGCTGTTTACAACAGCACCCACCCACGCGCGTCATAATTCGACCATTCGCCCTCTTGCATAGTGGCGTGCTCTGCTATCATTCACGCCAATGCGGAGGAAGGGGGCCATGTCAGGACCGCACGAGAAACTCGAACACGCCGAACATGCCGAGCATGCGGCGTACTCCAACAAGAAAATCGCGCTCCTCATCTCGGTCTTGGCGTTGTTCCTGGCTTTTTCCGAGACGCTTGGCAAGAGCGCCCAGACAAAGGCCATCACCGACAATGTCGCGGCCAGCGATACCTGGTCATTCTTCCAGGCCAAGGCCATTCGCATATCCGTGCTGACCACCGCGATCGAGCAGATGCAGGTCCAACTCGAACGAACGACGGACGCTGATACCAGGGCGAGGCTGGAAAAGCGCATCGGAGAGTGGAGGAATACGGTCGCTCGGTATGAAGACGACCCAAAAACGAACGAGGGACGCAAGCAGCTGATGGCGCGGGCACGCGCGCTCGAGCACGACCGCGAGCTCGCAATGGCGCGTTATCATAATTTCGAATTCGCCTCCGCTGCGTTCCAGATCGGCATCGTGCTGGCTTCGGCAGAAGTGATTACCGGCATGATGACCTTGGCCTGGCTCTCCGGCCTCGTGGGCATTGGCGGACTGGGCCTGATGGGCTTGGGGCTCTGGGCGCCCCACGCTTTGGACTTCCTCACCCATACCGGGCACTGAAAGAGGTCACTGCACCGGGCGCCGACCGGCGCGGCGCCGCAGGTTCTGTCCAATCCGAAGGAAGCCGCGGACCTCATGCATCATGCTGCGCATCGCACGCGCGAGCCGATCACGAATCGGCTTGACCTGCGCATGCGCCCATCCGCGTGCCCACAGAAACCAATCATAGATCCGCCGGAACCATGCCATTTCCAGCAGCCGGTCGCGCGTGGCGTCAAATACGAAGGCGGTCATGCCGAGGCCAAGTAACTTGGCAAGAAGCAAGATCATCGCCGCCAGCAGCCATTGTCGCCTTGCGATGAAATACACTTCGAGAAACTTCAGCGGCAGCAGAAGAGAAAAGGGCAGGACGAAAATGAATAGCGCCGCCCAAGGCGGCGCGTCGGCAATGATGCGCTTAAGGCGGCGCTTAAGACGCCCCCAGGGGACGAGATCGACCAGCAAGCCGACAAGGGGAGCAAGGCGGTCCCAAAGCCAGGCCTCCAACAGGAAAACCAGCGCAAGAACGACCCACAGCGGGCGAACCACGCGTCGGGAGGCTGACCGGGTCATCATTCCAGCACGGAACCTCACATGTGAATCGTGCGCCGGGCAACCCCCATGGCCGCCTCTTTCACGGCCTCGGAAAGGGTTGGATGGGCGTGGCAGGTGCGCGCGAGATCCTCTGCAGCAGCACCAAACTCGATCGCCAGCGCGGCTTCCGCAGCCATATTCCCCGCGTCGGCGCACACCATATGCACGCCGAGCACGCGGTCGGTGGCGACATCGGCGAGAATCTTGACGAAGCCCTCCGTGGTCATGTTGACCTTGGCACGTCCGTTTGCGGTCATCGGCAACCGGCCGACATTGTAGGCTATTCCGGCGGCACGCAGCTCCTCCTCGGACTTTCCGACCGACGCAATCTCGGGATAGGTATAGACCACGTTGGGAATGGCGTCGTAGTTCACGTGACCAGCCTGGCCCGCCAGAATCTCGGCGACCGCTATTCCCTCGTCTTCCGCCTTGTGCGCAAGCATCGGACCTGCGATCACATCGCCGATCGCCCAGATCCCGGGAACGCTGGTCGCAAAGTGGTGGTCGACGGCAATACGGCCGCGTTCGTCCAATTTGATTCCGACCTCCGCAAGGCCGAGGCCGTCGGTGTAGGGCACGCGACCCACTGCCACAAGCACGACATCGGCCTCGACGATTTCCGCCGGGCCGCCCGAAGCGGGTTCGACGCTCACTTTGAGGCGCGGACCGGATTTGTCGACGCCGGTGACCTTGGACGAGAGTCTGAAGGTCATGCCTTGGCGCTCGAAAAGCCGCTGCGCCTGTCGGCGCACCTCTCCGTCCATGCCAGGCAGGATGCCGTCGAGAAATTCCACGACCGTCACCCGGGAACCGAGCCTGCGCCACACCGAGCCGAGCTCGAGTCCGATCACGCCGCCGCCGATCACGAGCAGATGCCGCGGTACATCGGGCAGCGAAAGCGCACCCGTGGATGAGACAATGCGCCTTTCGTCGATGTCTATGCCCTTGAGACGCGCGACATCCGAGCCGGTGGCGACCACGATCGATCTTGCGTCGAGGGTCTGCGCGTCCCCTTTGGCCCCGGTCACCGCAACCTTGCCGGGACCGACGATACGCGCCGTGCCGTGAAACGCGTCAATTCTGTTCTTCTTGAGCAGAAACTCGACGCCCTTGACATTGCCCTCGACGCCTTGGTCCTTGAATGCCATCATCGCCTTGAGATCAAGGCTGGGCGCGACGCCGATGCCCATCTTCCCGAATGCGAGCTTTGCCTGCTCGTAAAGCTCCGAGGCGTGCAGCAGCGCTTTGGAAGGGATGCAGCCGATATTGAGGCAGGTGCCCCCGTGCGTCGCACGCTTCTCAACCACCGCGGTCTTCAAGCCGAGCTGCGCCGCGCGAATGGCGCACACGTAACCGCCGGGGCCGGTACCGATGACAACGAGATCGTAGGAGGGCATGAGAAAGCTCCGTACCGGCAGGCGTCACACGTGGATCGATCCGCACCGGCCGTCCGCGCCTTTCGGGGAAGTGTGAGACCCGGATGGCCGACCCATAGCCGAGTATGGACGTAAAACCTTAAAGATCGAGCAGCACGCGCGCCGGGTCCTCCAGGCCTTCCTTTACCCGCACCAAAAAGGTGACGGCCTCGCGACCGTCGACGATGCGATGGTCGTAGGTCAGCGCAAGATACATCATCGGCCGCACCTCGATTTTACCCCCAACCACAACCGGCCGCTCCTGAATCTTGTGCATGCCGAGGATGCCCGACTGCGGTGCATTGAGGATGGGCGTCGACATCAACGAACCGTAGACGCCGCCATTGGATATCGTAAAGGTGCCGCCCTGCATATCCTCGATCTTGAGCTGCCCGTCACGTGCCCGTCTGCCGAAATCGGCAATGGCCTTTTCGATCTCCGCGAGCGTGAGGCGGTCGGCGTCACGCACGACGGGCACCACCAATCCGCGTTCGGTGCCGACTGCCACGCCGATGTGGTAGTAGTTCTTGTAGACGATGTCCGTTCCGTCGATTTCCGCATTGACCGCCGGAATCTCCTTCAGCGCCTGGATGCATGCGCGCACGAAGAAACTCATGAAACCGAGTTTCACGCCGTGCTTCTTTTCGAACAATTCCTTGTATTGATCGCGCAGGTGCATCACGGCACTCATGTCGACCTCGTTGAAGGTCGTCAGCATGGCCGCGGTGTTCTGCGCATCTTTTAGTCGGCGCGCGATGGTCTGACGCAGCCGGGTCATCGGCATCCGCTCTTCGCGTGCCGCATCGTCCGGAGGCGAAGGTGCGCGCATCTGCACCGGTGCCGGCGAAGGCACGGGCGTCGGCACCGCCGCCGCACGCTCGATCGCGGCCAGCATATCGCCCTTGGTGACCTGTCCGCGCCGGCCGCTCCCGGCCACCTTCGAGGGATCAAGACCGCTTTCCGCGGCGAGCTTGCGTACCGAGGGGGGCATGGGCAGGTCGCGCGGTACCGGCTGTTCCGGACCTGAACCTATGGGTTTCGTTCGCGAGGTCTTCTGCTCGGGCGCGCCGGCGGGACCCGCCGCGGAGCCGACGCCGCCCGCGGGCCTGGTCGCAGCTGCGCCTTTTTCGTTGATCTGGCCGAGCAGCGCGCCCACCGCGACCGTGGCCCCCTCTTGCGCCGCCACGTCTGAGAGCACGCCGCTCGCCGGTGCGGGCACCTCCAACGTCACTTTGTCGGTCTCGAGCTCGACCAGCGGCTCGTCCACCGCCACCGTGTCGCCCGGCTGCTTGAACCATTTACCGACGGTGGCCTCGGTAACGGACTCACCCAGAGAAGGCACGCGGATATCAGTCATGACGTCTAACCCTTCGCCATGGCCAAGGCTGCCCCGGCCACCCACGCCTTACCGTCCCGGGCACTCCATCAAGACGTGGAGCCCGGCGCGCGGCCAGGCCTGACGGAGTGTGATTGTCTATCCCAGCGCCTCGTCGAGCAGCTGTCTGAGTTGCTCCAGGTGTTTCGACAGCAGGCCCGTCGCCGGGGCCGCCGACGCCGGGCGCCCGGCATAGCGGGCCTGCCGGTGCTTGGCGCCGATCTGATTCAGCACCCATTGCAGAAACACGTCCACGAAAAACCACGCACCCATGTTGCGCGGCTCTTCCTGGCACCAAACCATTTCCGCGTTCTTGAATCGCGACAACTCCGTCACCAGCGCCTTGGTCGGGAACGGATAGAGCTGCTCGACGCGCAGAATATAGATGTCATTGAGGCCGCGCTTCTCGCGTTCTTCGTAGAGATCATAGTAAACCTTGCCGGAGCAAAGGATAACGCGGCGTATGCTCTCATCGGGTACGAGCTTGATCTTTTCCGCGGGCAAAATCTGCGCATCATCCCACAGCAAACGATGGAACGAGGTACCGTTCGTCATCTCGTCAAGCCGCGAGACGGCGCGTTTGTGCCGCAGTAGGCTCTTCGGCGTCATTAAGATCAACGGCTTCCTGATTTCGCGCTTTATCTGCCGGCGCAGTATGTGAAAATAGTTGGCCGGCGTCGTACAGTTGGCAACCTGCATATTGTCTTCCGCACACATCTGCAGGAAGCGTTCCAGCCGCGCCGACGAGTGCTCGGGCCCCTGGCCTTCGTAGCCGTGCGGCAGCAGGCAGACCAGGCCCGACATGCGTAGCCATTTACGCTCGCCGGAAGAGATGAATTGGTCGAAGACAACCTGCGCACCGTTGGCAAAATCGCCGAACTGAGCTTCCCACAGCGTCAGGGCGTTCGGTTCGGCGGTAGAATAACCATACTCGAAGCCGAGAACGGCTTCTTCCGACAGCATCGAGTTCAAGACTTCAAATCGGGCCTGGCCCTCTCCGAGATGGTTGAGCGGCGTATAACGTTCTTCCGTCTTCTGATCGAACAGCACGGAATGGCGCTGGGAAAAGGTGCCGCGTTCGGAATCCTGACCCGACAAGCGTACCGGGTGTCCTTCCTTGAGCAGCGAACCAAAGGCCAGCGCCTCGGCCGTGGCCCAATCGATGCCTTCGCCGCTTTCGATCGCCTTGGCGCGATGTTCGAGAAAGCGCTGAATAGTGCGATGAACATTGAACCCGTCCGGCACGCGCGTGATTTTCCGCCCGATGTCCCGCAGCACCGCGATGTCAACGCCCGTGTTGCCGCGGCGCGGATCATCGAATTCGCCGGCGGCCTTGAATCCTGACCAGCGGCCGTCGAGCCAATCGGCCTTGTTCGGTCTGTAGCCCTGCGCCGCCTCGAACTCCGCGTCGAGCCGTGCGCGCCAGTCGGCCTTCATCTTCTCGACCTCGCCCTCGGTGACGACACCCTCGCCGATGAGCTTCTTGGCGTAAATCTCGAGCGTGGTCGGATGCGAACGAATCTTCTGATACATCAACGGCTGGGTGAACGACGGCTCATCGCCTTCGTTATGGCCGAAGCGCCGATAACAGAACATATCGATGACAACCGGCTTCTGGAATTTCTGCCGATATTCGGTTGCCACCTTGGCCGCGAACACCACTGCCTCGGGGTCGTCGCCGTTTGCGTGCAAGATCAAGGCTTCGATCATCTTGGCGACGTCCGACGGGTAGGGCGACGAACGCGAGTAGCGCGGGTAAGTGGTGAAGCCGATCTGATTGTTGACGATAAAGTGGAGAGATCCGCCGGTGCGATAGCCCTTCAATCCAGAAAGCCCGAAACACTCGGCGACGACGCCCTGGCCGGCAAACGCCGCATCGCCATGAATCAGGAGCGGCAACACCATGCCGCGATCATCGGGCGTCGCGCCGTGCTGGTCCTGCTTGGCGCGTACCTTGCCGAGCGTTACCGGATCGACGATCTCAAGATGCGATGGATTCGGCGTGAGCGAAAGATGCACCTTGTTGCCGTCGAATTCGCGGTCCGAGGACGCGCCGAGATGGTACTTCACGTCGCCGGACCCTTCGATCTCGTCGGGAGTCGATGAGCCGCCCTTGAACTCATGAAACAGCGCACGGTGCGGCTTGCCCATGACCTGGGTCAGCACGTTGAGCCGGCCGCGGTGCGGCATGCCGATCACGATCTCTTTGACCCCGAGATTCCCGCCGCGTTTGATGATCTGCTCAAGCGCCGGGATGAGCGACTCGGCACCGTCGAGACCGAAACGCTTCGTTCCAGTGAATTTGAGATCGCAGAACTTCTCGAATCCCTCCGCTTCCACGAGCTTGTTGAGAATTGCCCGCTTGCCCTCGCGCGTGAAGCTGATCTCCTTGTCCCGGCCCTCGATTCGTTCCTGGATCCAGGCCTTCTGCGCCGGATCGGAGATATGCATGAATTCGACGCCGAGAGTCTGGCAGTAGGTGCGCCGCAAAATGGCGATGATCTCGCGCATCGAGGCGAATTCGAGACCGAGCACGTTATCCAGAAAAATGCGGCGATCCATGTCCGCTTCGGTGAAGCCGTAGGATGCCGGATCAAGCTCTTTCTCGTCCTTCGGCGGCTCGAGCTCAAGCGGATCGAGCTTGGCATGGAAATGCCCGCGCATACGGTAGGCACGGATCAACATCAGCGCATGGATGGAGTCGCGCGTTGCCTGCATGACCGCGGCGGGCGCGAGTTCCACTCCCGCGCCCTGAGCCTTGGCGGCAATCTTCTCGCCGAGACGCTTCTCCGTTTCCTCCCATTGGCCGTCGAAAGCGGCAATGCGCTCGTCCGTCGGCCTGGGCGGCCAATTCGCCCGCTTCCAGGATGCGCCTCGCGTGTTTTTGGCGACGACCGCAGGGTCGTCCTTCAGGGCTTGGAAAAACTCCCTCCAGCCGGTTTCGATCGAGGCCGGATCCCGCTCGTAACGTGCGTACAGCCCTTCGATATAGGCGGCGTTGGCTCCGTAAAGAAAAGACGTACGGGCAAAGGCGAGATTGGCATCCTGTCGCGACATGGCGTTTTTTGACCTTGCTGCACGGCGGAGATGCCGTGCCGATTCGGGGTATCGGGCGAGGTGCTCCCGCCCGGCGTCATCTAGACTTCCTATTATTTATGACGCGGTTAAGTCTACGAAAGTGCTAAGTGCCGAATCACGAGCGCAGGACTTCTACCAAGGTTTTCCCGATTCGGGCGGGCGAAGGAGAAATTCGAATTCCCGCCGATTCCATCGCCGCGATCTTGGATTCGGCGTCGCCCCTGCCGCCGGAAATGATCGCCCCGGCGTGGCCCATCCGGCGGCCGGGCGGCGCCGTCCGTCCGGCAATAAAGCCTACCATGGGCTTCTTGCGACCGCGTCTGGCCTCGTCCTTCAGGAATTGCGCGGCGTCCTCCTCGGCGGAGCCCCCGATCTCACCGATCATAACGATGGATTGCGTCTTCGGATCGGCCAAAAACATTTCCAGCACATCGATGAATTCCGTGCCTTTGACCGGGTCGCCGCCGATCCCCACCGCGGTCGTCTGCCCCAGACCCTCGCGGGTGGTCTGAAATACCGCTTCGTAGGTGAGCGTCCCCGAACGCGAGACGATGCCGACCGAACCGGGCTTGAAGATGTTGCCCGGCATGATGCCGATCTTGCATTCCCCGGCCGTCATGATTCCAGGGCAATTCGGCCCGATCAGGCGCGACTTTGAACCGGACAGCGCGCGTTTGACCTTGACCATGTCCACCACCGGGATGCCTTCGGTGATGCATACGATAAGGGGGATCTCCGCCTGGATCGCCTCGCATATGGCGTCGGCCGCCCCTGCCGGCGGCACATAGATCACGCTCGCATCGCACCCGGTCTTTTCCTTCGCCTCGGCGACGGTATCGAACACCGGCAGGTTGAGGTGGCTCGTGCCTCCCTTGCCGGGCGAGGTGCCGCCGACCATTCTCGTTCCATAGTCAAGTGCCGCCTGCGAATGAAACGTGCCGTTCTTGCCCGTAAAACCTTGACAGATGACCTTGGTGTTCCTGTCGACGAGGATGGACATGCAATGCGCTCCGTCACTTGTCCCTTTTGCGGCAAGCCAGGCCCGCCCGGATCAACGAGCCTGACGCGCGCCTCACGATCGATGGCATGAACCTCACGCGGCCTTCACCAAACCCACGATCTTCTGCGCGGCATCGTCGAGGTCGTCCGCCGGCGTGACATTGAGGCCGGATTCGGCAATGATCTTCTTGCCGAGATCGACGTTAGTTCCTTCGAGCCGCACCACCAGCGGCACCTTCAATCCGACGTCCTTGACCGCTGCGACGACTCCTTCGGCGATCACGTCGCATTTCATGATACCCCCGAAGATATTGACCAGTATGCCCTTGACGTTCGGATCCGAGGTGATGATCTTGAAGGCTGCCGCTACCTTCTCCTTGGTCGCGCCGCCGCCAACGTCGAGAAAATTCGCCGGCGTCATGCCGTAAAGCTTGATGATGTCCATCGTCGCCATGGCAAGCCCGGCCCCATTGACCATGCATCCAATCGAGCCGTCGAGCGCAATATAGTTGAGATCATATTTGGAGGCTTCGATCTCCTTTTCGTCTTCTTCAGTCAGATCGCGCAGCGCGACGATTTCAGGATGGCGATAGAGCGCGTTGGTGTCGAAGGATACCTTCGCATCAAGACAGACGATCCGGCCCTCCTTTGTGACGACGAGCGGATTGATCTCGAGCAGGCTCATGTCTTTCTGCACGAAGGCCGCATAAAGTTTGGGCAGAAGTCCCTCGATCTGCTTGCCGAGATCGCCTGAAAGCCTGAGCACCTGGGCGACGCGCCGCGCGTGATGGGGCATGATGCCGGTGGCGGGATCCACCGAAAAAGTGAGAATCTTCTCCGGTGCCGTGCGGGCAACCTGCTCGATCTCCATCCCGCCCTCACTGGAGACGACGAAGGCCACGCGCGAGGTTTCACGATCCACGAGCGCGGACAAGTAGAACTCCCGGTCGATGGCCGAGCCTTCCTCAACGTAAATGCGGTGAACCGTCTTGCCGTGCGGGCCGGTTTGATGCGTAACGAGCCTCGAGCCGAGAATGCGGGCCGCCTCTCGTTTCACCTCATCGAGGGATTTAACGACCTTGACGCCGCCAGCCTTGCCGCGTCCGCCGGCGTGAATCTGCGCCTTCACAACCCACACCGGGCCGCCCAATTGCTCGGCGCCCTTCACCGCTTCATCGACGCTGAACGCCGGCATGCCGCGCGGCACCGGCACGCCGAATTCGCGCAGGATGGCCTTGGCTTGGTATTCATGGATGTTCATGCGCGTCTCCGACAAAGCAAATGTCGACGCCGGCGGCAACCAGGCTACGACCTCTCTTGCGCGCCGTTGCCCGTCGTGTGCCTAGTTCCCCAAATTCGGTGCGATCTTCTTGCAGGCCTCGACCAGACCCTGTACGGCGGCGGCCGATTTCTCGAAAGCACTGCGCTCGGCACCGTTGAGCTCGATCTCAACCACGCGCTCAACGCCCTTGCTCCCGATCACAACCGGGACACCGACATACAGATCTCGTATTCCGTATTCGCCGTTCAACCACGCGGCGCAAGGAAGAATGCGCTTTTTGTCGAGCAGATAACTTTCGGCCATCGCGATGGCGGAAGCCGCGGGTGCATAAAACGCCGATCCGGTCTTGAGAAGGTTGACGATCTCGGCGCCGCCATTGGCCGTACGCTTGACGATATCGTCGATGCGCGCCTGCGTGGTCCAACCCATGCGAATGAGATCGGGCACGGGGATGCCCGCGACGGTGGAATATCTGATCAACGGGACCATGGTGTCGCCGTGGCCGCCGAGCACGAATGCGGTGACATCTTCCACCGAGACGTTGAACTCGTCGGCGAGAAAATAGCGCAACCGCGCCGAGTCGAGTACGCCGGCCATGCCTACCACCCTCTGCTCGGGTAACCCGCAATATTTCTGCAACGCCCAGACCATCGCATCGAGCGGGTTGGTGATGCAGATCACGAAAGCATCGGGGGCGTATTTCTTGATGCCGGCGCCGACCTGCTCCATCACCTTGAGGTTGACGCCGAGCAGATCATCGCGGCTCATGCCGGGTTTGCGTGGCATCCCGGCGGTGACGATGCAGACGTCGGCGCCGGCGATCGCCTCGTAGCTGTTGGTGCCGACGAACCTGGCGTCGAAATCGTTGACCGGTGAGGACTCGGCAATGTCAAGTGCCTTGCCCTGGGGAACACCCTCCACGACGTCGAACAGCACGACGTCGCCGAGACGTTTGAGACCGATGAGATGAGCCAGCGTGCCGCCGATCTGGCCGGCGCCGATCAAAGCAATCTTGTTACGCGCCATGGTGGGAAAGCTCGTGGTTTGGAACGGCCGCGGGATGCGGTCGCGCAGGTGGTTAACTGCTCGGGTGCGCTGCGGCAAGGCTCCCGCGCCGTCTTGTATACATTATACCAGAAGCGCCTGGAAGCGCCGCGCGGGGATTGATTCAGGACCTGGCCGTCTTCCGCCTTCGTCCGCGGACCCGGCAGAACAGACCATCCAACCGGTCGCCCCTCGGGACCTGCCGGCAAGGTCATCCCCAGCAAGTCGCGGCGCCGCCGCGCAAAAGTGACGGCGGCAGCCTCCAGATGCTCCGGTAAACAAAGGCGAAAGGGACGGGTCCGGGGGATGGTACCCAAAACCGACGCGGTCGTCGGCGACCCAGTCGCGGCGCGTCTCGGTCAAGGGGGTGCAGTGGCGGTCGCCCTCGTGTCGCCTGCCTCGCGGCAACCCCCGCGACTGGCATGTTGCTTTCCTCGCCTCTCGCCGTTGGAGCATCGTTCGCCTGGCGCCGCCCGTATGACGGAGCGGGCAGGAAGCCTAGCGCCCGCCGCACCGACGATCGCCCGCCCGATTATGCCAGAGTGCCGCGTCCGCGCGCGGGTTTCGTCCTCCCTGCCAGCGCTGCGAACTGCCCGGCGCGATGAGCGACGCCAAGCGATCCAGAAGCAGACACAACCGGTGACGCCGCGCGCTCGATCATGTCTCGACGATGCCGCCGGTGTCGCCGGTGTCGTCGCCACGTCGCCGGCCATGCGCGAGGGCGAGGTAGTCCTGCGAGCGCATTTCGATGAGCCGTGAAGCGGTGCGTTTGAATTCGTGCGCTTCGTAACCATCGGCCGCGAGGTAAAGGTCCGACGGCTCGGCCGCCGCCGACGCGATGAGCTTCACCGCGTTTTCGTAAAGAGTATCGATCAGGATGATGAACCGCTTGGCGGCGTTGCGGCGATGGCTATCCATGACCGGAATATTGTCGACGATCAATGTGTGGAATTCGCGCGCCAGCCGCAGGTAATCGTTGGCGCCGAGCGGTTGCTCGCAGAGCTCGGCAAAGGCGAAGCGGGCTACCCCCATAGCCGCTTGCGGCACGCGCAGCACGCGGCCGTGAAGCGAGATGTCGCGGGGTTCTCCGTCAATGAGACCGGTCAATCTCTGCCACGCCATGTCGAGCGCCACCTGCGCGTCTTCGTTCGCCGGCACATGCCAAACCGAAGCTCCGGCCAGCTTCTCCAGACGAAAATCGGCGCGCGCCGTCAGTTGTACGATCTCGACGCGCTGCTCCAATAGCCGGATAAAGGGGAGGAACAATGCGCGGTTGAGGCCTCCGGCATAGAGTTCGGATGGCGGTGAATTCGACGTCGCGACGAGGACCACCCCCAGTTCGAACAGGCGGGTGAACAAGCGGCCGAGAATCATGGCATCGGCGATGTCGGTCACCTGAAATTCGTCGAAGCATAGCAGCCACGATTCTTTCGCGATTTCCTCGGCCACCGCCCCAATTGGATCGACATCGCCGATCTCGCCCAGCTTGATCTTGTGGCGATAGACGCGCACGCGCTCGTGCACGTCGGCCATAAACTCATGGAAATGCGCGCGACGCTTGCGGATCACCGGACTCGCGGCGAAGAACATGTCCATCAACATGGTCTTGCCGCGGCCTACCTCGCCGAAAATGTACAGGCCCTTGATCGGTCCGAGCGCCTTGTCATGCCGGTTGAACAGCCAACCGAGCGCCGACGACTTGCGCGCCAACCGATGTTCGGCAATCCGCTCCTCCAGCCGCGCCAAGTGTTGAGCGGCAAGGGCTTGCCCGGGATCGGCTTCGATTTTTCCTGCGGCAATGAGCGCCGCGTAGCGCGAGGCGAAGGCCAACATCGGAAGTGACCGCCGGCAAGGCTGGATCCGAAAGAAATAGAGCCGGCGCAGGACAACTAGGGGGATTGGCGCGCACTGTAAATCCGACCCTCGGCGCCCGCATATCAGGCCACGCGAGGGATCGGCGCGAACTCCGGCCCGGGCGATCGCCCGGACGATTGCACAGGCCCCATTCCCTCAGCCATGCATTTTTCACCGGGCCAACCCGCGGATCGCGCTCCACCCCTCGCATTTGTTGCG
>JADGGK010000122.1 GCA_019689975.1 Pseudolabrys sp. | reverse complement strand
CTGGATTGCTTCGGCGGCTTGCGCCGCCTCGCAATGACGGCGCAGATGCAGTGCCGCAATGACCGCGCGCCGTACTTGTGGCCCGGCATGGTCTGGATTGCTTCGTCGCCGCTTACGCGGCTCCTCGCAATGACGATGTCGGGTCGCGTCGCCCCTTCCCCCGCGCAATGACGGCGGAGACGCCGCCTCGCACTCACGGCGAAGACGCCGTCTCGCCGGGAATACGAAGACGCCGCCGCGCGATGACGGCGGGAAGGCCGCATCGCCCGGACGGTGCCGTGTCGTTCCCCTCCGAGCCTGCTCGGGTAACGGCGCGGGTGGGCGCGCGCCCGCGAGCGCGCAAACCGCGCACGGGTTAGCCGATATGCCGGGCGCGGGCGGGCCTTTTGGTCAAGCCCAGACGATCTTCACGTATTCGAAATCGCCCGGCTTGTTGTCGATGCCGACCTTGGGCGGCGCGATCCAGCCGGCGAACTTGCCCGGCTCGAACTGCGGCCGCATGAGACTTTCAATGAAGTCGCGATCCGCATCCGAGGGCAGGAATTCGTTGCGGCGCCGGTTCCATTCCTCCTCGGTGAGGATGTTGCCGTTCACGTCGGCCTTGATGTTCGCGAACTCGCCGATATGGCGGTGGAAGGCCACGTGCGGCAGCCTGATCGTGAACGGGATGCCGAACTCTTGGATCACCTTGTTCCAGCGGCCGACGCCGATATTGCAGTCGGCGACGTAGTCGTCGCGCAGCCGCATGTTGAGGGCGGACAGCGCGGGCGCTTCCTCCTTCTGGATCCTGCCGTCGATCAGCCGCAGCACCGGATAGGTGCTGTTCTCCAGCCGATGATCGTCGTCGAGCCGGTGCTCGCGGTAGCGGCCCTTGAGCCCGGCGTGGAAGGCATTGGCGGCATTGGTCGAAATCTCGCTGCCGAACAGATCGAGCGTGAGCGAGAAGTGGAGATTGGCCTTCTTCTGTATCGTCGGCAGGTCGATGACGCCGAGCCGGCGCACCTTCTCGATGTCGTAGGGGTCGTCGATCCCGGCCGCTTTCATCGCCTCGCAGGTGCGCTGGATCACGCGCGTGACCCCGGTCTCGCCCACGAACATGTGGTGCGCCTCCTCCGTCAGCATGAAGCGACAGGTGCGCGAGAGCGGATCGAAGCCGGACTGCGCCAGCGCCTCGAGCTGCATCTTGCCGTCGCGATCGGTGAAATAGGTGAACATGAAGAACGACAGCCAGTCGGGCGTCTTCTCGTTGAAGGCGCCGAGCATGCGCGGCGTGTCGGGATCGCCCGAGCGGCGCTGCAACAGCGCTTCCGCCTCGTCGCGACCGTCCGCGCCGAAATATTTCTGCAGCAGGTAGACCATCGCCCACAGGTGCCGGCCTTCCTCGACATTGACCTGGAACAGGTTGCGCATGTCGTAGAGCGAGGGCGCGGTCTTGCCGAGATGGCGCTGCTGCTCGACGGAGGCCGGCTCGGTGTCGCCCTGGATCACCACCAGGCGCCGCAGCATGGCCCGGTACTCGCCCGGCACCTCCTGCCAGGCATCCTCGCCTTTGTGGGCGCCGAAGGGGATCTTGCGGCCTTCGACCGGCGGCGCCAGCAGGATGCCCCAGCGATATTCCGGCATGCGCACGTAGTCGAACTTGGCCCAGCCCTTGGGATCGACGCTCACCGCCGTGCGCAGATAGACGAGCGACTTCTGGAAGCCCTCCGGCCCCATGTCGTTCCACCAGGTGAGATAGCCGGGATGCCACTTCTCCAGCGCCCGGCGGACCCGCACATCCTGCCCGAGCCCGACATTGTTCGGTATCAGACCGTCATAGTCGACCGTGGTGGTCATGGCCACACCCTTTCCTTTCGCTGGTTCGGCCTGCCGCCGCCCGGCGCGCGAGCGGCATTTCCCGCCCCGGCGGCCGCGGCGAGCGGCGCCGGCGATCCGGCCGTGCGGCGGGCGCGCGCCTCACACCCTTTCCCTGCCGAAGGTCGGCGCCACGCCGCTGCCGTAGAGCTTGAGCGCGCCCTGGTCGCCGACCGCGTTCGGACGCTGGAAGATCCAGTTCTGCCAGGCGCTCAAGCGGCCGAATATCTTGGTCTCCAGCGTCTCCGGCCCGGCAAAGCGCAGATTCGCCTCCATTCCCGTCAGCGCGTCGGGCGAGAAGCTCGTGCGCTCCTCGAGCAGCATGCGCAGCTCGTCGTCCCAGTCGAAATCCTCATAGGCGGCGGTGACGAGACCGAGCGCCTGTGCGGTCTCGCCCTCGATCGCCTCGCCCAGTTTGCCTTTCAGCGCCTCGAGCGTCGCGGGTTCGCCGAGAAAGCGCGTCTCGAGCCGCGTGAGGCCGTTGCCCATGGGATAGAAGCCGAAATTCGCCCGTCCGAGCGCGACCGTCGCCGGCGCGCGATTGTCGCCCTCGCGGGTGCCGATCAGCATCAGCGCGCGATCGGCGGCGAAGACGAGCTCGGCCAGCGTGCCGGCGAAGCAGGAGCCGGGTTCGATCAGGGCGATGAAGCTCTTGGCGGTGACGTCGATGCGCTTGAACACCCGTTTCAGGTAATGACGGATCTCGCGCATCAGCCAGTCGCCGTCCGCGCGGGCCAGGAAATCGTCGTGGGCAAGCACCGCTTCGGCATCGCCTTCGGTGCGGAACAGCACGACGCCGACGGCGGCCTCGTTCGTGCGCAAGTGCAGGATCGCGTCTTCGAGCTCGCGCGCGACGGCGAGCGGCCAGAAGTCGGCGCCACGCCGATGCGCGGCTTCGAGCGTGTCGGGCACGCCCTGCGAGGGCCCGCGCACGGTGACGAGCGCCACGCCGCGCGCGCGGTCGATCTCGAAGGCGACGTGCGAATAGTCGCCGCGGTCGCCGTCGATCCGGCGCGCGAGCGGCGTCAGGCGGACGCCCTTGGCCTGTCTCGGCCGATCCGAACGCGCGGCAAATTCCCGCGCGCGCGCGGCCACCGTCTCGTTCCATCGCGAATTGGGCACCACCTCGTCGACCAGCCGCCATTCCACCGCCTTGCGTCCGCGGATGCCTTCCTCGGTCGAACAGAACACGTCGGCGCGGTCGCGCCGCACCTTGCGCTTGTCGGTGATGCGGGTGAGCCCGCCGGTGCCGGGCAGCACCGCGAGCAAGGGCGTCTCCGGCAAGGCCACCGCCGAGCGCCGATCGTCCACCAGCATGATGTGCTCGGCGGCGAGCGCGAGCTCGTAGCCGCCGCCCGCGGCATTGCCGCGGATCGCGCAAAGATAGGCCTGCCCGCTATTCTGCGACGCGTCCTCGATCGCAAGCCGCGTCTCGTTGGTGAATTTGCAGAAATTCACCTTTTGCTGATGCGTCGCCTTGGCCAGCATGCGGATGTTGGCGCCGGCGCAGAACACATTGTCCTTTCCCGACTTGATGACGACGCAGCCGACCTCCGGATGCTCGAAGCGCAGCCGCTGCACCGCGTCGTTCAATTCGATGTCCACGCCGAGGTCGTAGGAATTGAGCTTGAGCTCGTAGTCGCCCATGCCGCCGGCTTGATCGACGTCCATGACGAGATAGGCGACCTCGCCGTCAAACTCGATGCGCCAATGGCGGTAGCGCGACGGATCCGTCTGGTAATCGACCGCCCTCATCGCCTCATCCCCGACCTCTCCCGGCGCCGCGCCGCGGCCCCACATGCATTATGATGCATAGGGATAGCACTCGCACGGGCGGCCGGCAACAAGCGCGGCGGCAAAAGATTTGTGTTCCCGGCCACGGCCGGCTGCACAGCGCGCTATTGACATGAATTATATTTCACAATAGGCAGGCGGCATGGCGACGCCGCAGACCGGTCACAGGCGCGACGCGGAGGCCTATCTCAAAAGGCTCGGCGAGCGGGTGCGCGTGCTGCGCAACCGGCGCGGCATGTCGCGCCGGGTGCTCGCCCAGCACGCCAAGGTGTCGGAGCGCTACCTCGCGCAGCTCGAAACCGGCAAAGGCAACGGTTCGATCGTCCTGCTGCGGCGTATCGCGCGCGCGCTGGGCCTGCCGGTGACGCAGCTCGTGGACGAGGGCCCCGAACCGGCGCTCGATTTCCTCCTCCTCGTGCAGTTCCTCGAGCGCCTGCCGCCCGCGGCGCAGAGCGACGCGCGCGAGATCCTGCTGCGGCATTTCAGCGAGCCGAGCGGCGACCTGCGCGGGCGGCGCATCGCCTTGATCGGCCTGCGCGGCGGCGGCAAATCGACCCTCGGCCGCATGCTGGCGGCGCGGCTCGACCTGCCCTTCATCGAGCTCGACCGCGAGATCGAGCGGCGCAGCGGCGCCTCGCTGAGCGAGATCTTCGAGATGTTCGGCCAGGAGACGTTCCGCCGCGCCGAGCGCGAGGCGCTCGAAAGCGTCCTGCGCCAGCACCGCCACTTCGTCATGGCGACGAGCGGCAGCATCGTCACCGAGCCGGGAACGCTTGAGCTTCTTCTGTCGTCCTGCTTCACGGTCTGGGTGCGCGCCGCGCCGGAGGAGCACATGCAACGCGTCATGGAACAGGGCGACATGCGGCCCATGGCCCACAGCAGCCGCGCCATGGAGGACCTCGTGGCCATTCTCAAGAGCCGCGAACCTCTCTATGCCAAAGCCGCCGCCGAGCTCGTGACCACGGGCAAGACCCCGGAGCAGACCCTTGCCGAGCTCTTGGAGATCATTCCCGCATCGCAGAGCGCCGTCGCGCGCCTGTCGGCTTGAACCGGGCGAGCGCCCTCGGGCAAAAAGGAAAAAAGGAGAATCCGGCGGCGCCGGAACGACAAGATGAACGAGACGATCAAGACGGACGTGGTGATCATCGGCGCGGGGCCCGTCGGCCTCTTCGCCGTGTTCGAGCTCGGCCTGCTCGATATCAAGGCCCATCTCGTCGACATCCTCGACAAGGTTGGCGGCCAATGCGCCGAGCTCTATCCCGAGAAACCGATCTACGACATTCCCGGCATTCCTTACATAACCGGGCAGGGCCTCACCCAGGCGCTGATGGAACAGATCAAGCCGTTCAAGCCGACCTTCCATCTTGGCGAGATGGTCACCACGGTGGAGAAGACGGGCGAGGCAGCCTTCCGCGTCGGCACGGACACCGGCAAGATCTTCGAATGCAAGGCGGTCGTGATCGCCGCCGGCGGCGGCTCCTTCCAACCCAAACGGCCGCCGATCGACGGCATCGAGGCCTACGAGGAAAAATCGGTCTTCTATGCCGTGCGCAAGATGGAGCATTTCCGCGACAAGCGGCTGCTCGTCGTCGGCGGCGGCGACTCGGCGCTCGACTGGACGCTCAATCTGCAGCCGATCGCCCGACGCCTGACGCTCGTCCACCGACGCAACGAGTTCCGCGGCGCGCCTGACAGCGTCAACAAGATGCGCGCGCTCGTGGCGGCCGGCGGCATGGATCTCAAGATCGGCCAGGTCACGGCGCTGGAGGGCAGCAACGGCATGCTCGCGGCGGCGACCGTCAAGGGCAATGACGGCTCGCTGTCGCGCGTCGAATGCGATGCGATGCTGCCGTTTTTCGGCCTCACCATGCGGCTCGGTCCGGTGGCGCAATGGGGCGTCAAGATGGAGAACGAGCTCATCCCGGTCGATACCGCCGCCTTCGAGTCGAACATCCCCGGCCTGTTCGCGATCGGCGACATCAACACCTATCCGGGCAAGCTCAAACTCATCCTTTCCGGCTTCCACGAGGCCGCGCTGATGGCGCAGAAGGCCTATCGCTACGTCTATCCGGACAAGAAGCTGGTGTTCCAGTACACCACCTCCTCGACCAGTCTGCAGAAGAAGCTCGGTGTCGCATGAAGGAGCGCGACGATGCCGCAGGTTCGCAACGCGTGAACGGTGCGCCCATGCCGAAGATCATCTTCATCGAACACGACGGCACGCGGCATACCGTCGAAGCCGAGATCGGCACGACGGTGATGGAAACGGCGCTGCGCAACGACATCGGCGGCATCGTGGCCGAGTGCGGCGGTTCCTGCACCTGCGCGACCTGTCTCGTGCACGTCGACGAGACGTGGAGCCCGATCGTCGGCCCGCCGTCGCCGGAGGAGGAAGACATGCTCGACTCCGCCTTCGAGGTGAAGCCGACGTCGCGGCTTTCGTGCCAGATCAAGGTGACCGCGGCGCTCGACGGGTTGATCGTGCACACGCCCGCCTATCAGGGGCGTTGAGCGGAAGGCGATGGCGGTCATGGATTTCCTGCAACCGACCCGCTACATCGATTGCGACGCGCCGCCGGTGCGTGCCTTCGCCGCGCAGGCGGCCGCGGGGCTCGCCGGCCAAAGGGCGCGCGCGATCGCGCTCTACCGCGCGGTGCGCGACGGCATCGTCTATGATCCTTATCTCGACTACACCGACGTCAGCGTGTTCCGCGCCAGCGCCGTGCTCGCCGCGGGACGCGGCTTCTGCGCCGGCAAATCCGCCCTGCTCGCGGCCTGCGCCCGCGCCGTCGGGATCCCGGCGCGGGTCGGATTTGCCGACGTCCGCAATCACCTCAACTCGAAGCGGCTGCGGGAGCTGATGGGCAGCGACACCTTCGTCTGGCATTCGTATACCGAGCTCGCGATCGAGGGCGCCTGGGTCAAGTGCACGCCGGCATTCGACCGTGCGCTTTGCGAGCGCGCGCGCATCGTGCCGCTCGATTTCGACGGCGTGCACGACTCGCTGTTTCATCCCTTCGACGCCGCCGGCCGGCGGCACATGGAATATCTGCGCGACCGCGGCAGTTTCATCGACCCGCCGGTGGACGAGATCCTCGCCGATTTCCGCAGGCTCTATCCGGGGCTGATGGGAAACCGCAGCCGGGGCGATTTCCACGCCGAGGTGACGGCGAACGCGGACGGAGCCCGCTGACCTCGGCCCGCCCCCGCGCGCGCCTTCCCCGTCATTGCGCGCCCGCGCGCCCTTCCCCGTCATTGCGCGCCCCGCGCACCCTTCCCC
>JADGGK010000121.1 GCA_019689975.1 Pseudolabrys sp. | reverse complement strand
TCCGCCGTCATTGCGAGGCGGCGCAAGCCGCCGAAGCAATCCAGTCTCTGTTGTGCCACAGGCCCGATGCCCGTAGTCGTGGCGCGGCCGTTTCTGGATTGCTTCGCCCTCGCTGTCGCTCGGGCTCGCAATGACGGGGAATGTGGCCCGTCATTGCGAGGAGCCGCGCAAGCGGCGATCAGCCCCGTCCGCGATAGGGGGCGACGCCCTGCTCGGGCAGCCACACGCCGCGCGGAACGCGGCCTGCCTGCCAGAAGACGTCGATCGGCATGCCGCCGCGGGGATACCAGTAGCCGCCGATGCGGAGATATTTCGGCTTGAGCAGCGCGAACAGCCGTTTGCCGATGGCCACGGTGCAGTCCTCGTGGAAGGCGCCGTGGGCGCGGAAGCTCGCGAGGTAAAGCTTGAGCGACTTCGACTCCACCAGCCATTGCGCCGGCACGTAGTCGATCACGAAATGCGCGAAATCCGGCTGCCCGGTGATCGGGCAAAGACAGGTGAACTCGGGCACGGTGAAGCGCGCCACGTAGTCGGTATCCCGATGCGGATTGGCGACGCGGTCGAGTTGCGCCTGCGCCGGGGCGGCGGGGAGGGGCGCGGAACGTCCGAGCAGCGGCGTCCTGTTGCGTGCCTGCATGAGGCTGGAATGCCCGCCCCGACGGGGCATGACAAGAGGGTCGTCGATCCTGTAGAAGCCCCGCGTCAGCCAGCCCCGGAAAGACAATGACCGCCATAACCGATATCATCGGCCGCCAGATTCTCGATTCCCGCGGCAATCCCACGGTGGAAGTCGACGTCGTCCTCGAGGACGGATCCGTGGGCCGCGCCGCGGTTCCCTCCGGTGCGTCGACGGGGACCCACGAGGCGCTCGAATTGCGCGACGGCGACCGGGCCCGCTATGGGGGAAAAAGCGTCGGCAAGGCGGTCGCCGCCGTCAACGGCGAAATCTTCGATGCGATTGGCGGCATGGACGCCGAGGCGCAGGTCAAGATCGACGAGGCGCTGATCGCCCTCGACGGAACGCCCAACAAGAGCCGGCTCGGCGCCAATGCCATCCTCGGCGTCTCGCTCGCCACCGCCAAGGCCGCGGCCATATCCCGCGGGCTCCCGCTTTACCGCTATGTCGGCGGCGTGGCCGCGCGGCTGCTGCCGGTCCCGATGATGAATATCCTCAACGGCGGCGTGCATGCCGACAATCCCATCGATTTCCAGGAATTCATGATCGTCCCCATGGGCATGCCCAGCTTCTCCGAGGCGCTGCGCGCGGGCGCGGAGATATTCCATACTTTGCGCGGCGCGCTGCGCGCCGCCGGCCTCAACACCAATGTCGGCGACGAGGGAGGATTCGCACCCAATCTCAACTCCGCCGAAGCCGCGCTCGATCTCATCGTGCAGGCGATCGAGAAGGCGGGCTACAAGCCGGGCGGCGAGGTGATGCTTGCGATCGATGCCGCGGCGAGCGAATTCTACCGCGATGGGCAATATGTCTACGCGGGCGAAGGTACGACGCGCTCGCCGCGCCAGCAGGCGGACTATCTTGCCGGTCTGATCGGGAACTATCCGATCATCTCGATCGAAGACGGCATGGCCGAGGACGACGGTGACGGCTGGAAGATCATGACCGATCTGATCGGCGAGCGGTGTCAGCTCGTGGGCGACGACAATTTCGTCACCAATGTGTCGCGGCTGGCCGACGGCATCGAGAAGGGCATCGCCAACGCGATCCTGGTCAAGGTCAACCAGATCGGCACCCTCACCGAGGCGCTGGCGGCGGTCGAGATGGCGCACAAGGCCGGCTATGCCGCGATCATCTCGCACCGCTCCGGGGAGACCGAGGATTCGACCATCGCCGATCTCGCCGTCGCCACCGGCTGCGGGCAGATCAAGACGGGTTCGCTCGCGCGTTCCGACCGCATCGCGAAGTACAACCAGCTCCTGCGCATCGAGGAGGAATTGGGCGCCCAGGCGAAGTTCGCCGGGAAGGCGGCCTTCAGGCGACGGTGACGCGGCTTGCGTCGAAGGCGGTTTGGCCGCAGATTGGAACGCGGCAGCGAACGAGGCGATCGACGGCAATGGACCAGACCACCGCATTTTACGGCCACGACCGCTCGAACGCGGTCGCGCGCCTTTCGGATTTCATCGTGCAATCGATCGAGGCGGCGCGGGCCGTGGAGCGGCCGTTCTACCACCTTGAATTCGACCGGGTCTTTCCCGACGACGTCTATGCGCGGATGCTCGCGCTCATGCCGGTGACGCGCGATTACCGGCCGATGCACGGTCGCAGCAAAGGACACGATCTTGCCGACGGCACGCATACGCGGGTCAAGATCGATCTGTTCCCGGAATATGTCCGCAGTCTGCCGCCGGAAAAACGCGCGTTGTGGGACGTGGTCGGTCGTGCGTTGTGCTCGGAAAAAGTCAAACGCGCATTCATCCGCCGTCTCGCCCCGGGCCTGGAAAAACGTTTCGGCGAGAATTATGCCCGGGTGGGGATGTATCCGATCCCCATTCTCACCCGCGACATACCGGGATATCGGATCCCGCCGCACACGGATACGCATTGGAAGGGGATCACGGTTCAGCTCTACCTTCCCCCGGATGATGCCAATACCGATGTCGGCACCATTTTCCATGAGCGGCTCGCGGATGGGTCGATGCCGAAACGGCGGCAAATGCCTTTCGCCCCGAACACGGGCTACGCCTTCGCGGTCGGCGACGACACCTGGCATTCCGCCGATCCCGTCCACGACCGCATCAAGACGCGCGATTCGATCTTGCTGACATATTTCGTCGACCAAGGATTGCTGAGGAAACTGCGCAATCGCGGCAAACGCCTGGGCAATTTCGTGCTCAACGAGATCAGGCAGCGCGCCTGAGCCCCCGCGTCCGCGAGGCGGGCGCTTGGGGCGGCCGCGGGAGGTTCTGCGCAATGCCGACAGCGGCCCGCTCCGGGGTGCGGTCGCGCCGTCGCGTGCGGGTGGGGTTAAAGCGGCCTTAACGGCCTTGCGGCATTGATGGCCGGTCATGATCACCTACCATCGTCGGCGCGTCGTTCTGACCGCACTCGGCCTCTACGTCTTTGCCGCCTTGTTCATCGGCTATTTCGCGGTCAACGCCTTCACGGGTGCCCACGGTTTGCGGGCGCAGGCCGACCTCGACCGTCAGCTCACGCGCATGAACGGCGAGCTGGCGCGCCTGCGGGCCGAACGCACGGCCTGGGAGCGCGCCATCGACCTGCTGCGCTCGGATCGCATCGATCCCGACATGCTGGACGAAAGGGCGCGCGACCTGCTTGGCCTTGCCGATCCGCGCGACGAGATCCTCCTGCTGCGCCGCGCCGCGAGCGATTCCGACCGGCGGTGATCGGGAAGGTCGGCAGCGGCCGGGCCGACGGCCGGCTGCCGCGGCGCGCGGACCTGCGCCATGGCGGCACGACCCTTCCGCCCGGCGGCGTCGGTCTTCGCTACGCCGGCGCACGCCGCGCGAGAGCCCGCGCACCGATCGCGGCATCGGCGCCGGACCGGGCACGAAAGTTGCGCCGTGACAACGTTCTGCCGCAACTTTCGCAAAGCCCTTGCGCGTTCCCCGATGCTTTCGCGGCGCGATGATTTGAGCTATTCACGGGATCGGTAAGACCGTCCTCGACGACGGCTCGGCCGAACCCTCAGGAGCATCCATGGCGGCTGCCCCTCCATCCAGCGCAAAGATCATGCCGGCCACGAACGGCAAGGGCTTGCCGGCCACGCTCAGCCGCGAGGAGGAACTGGCCGCCTATCGCATGATGCT
This sequence comes from Pseudolabrys sp., assembly GCA_019689975.1. GTDB lineage: Bacteria > Pseudomonadota > Alphaproteobacteria > Rhizobiales > Xanthobacteraceae > Pseudolabrys. Next base: position 3,212 of record JADGGK010000121.1, on the reverse strand, counting down.
CACCATCCGTCGCTTCGAGGAGAAGGCGGGGCAGATGTACGGCATGGGCCTCATCGGAGGGTTCTGCCATCTCTACATCGGGCAGGAGGCCGTGGTCGTCGGCATGCAGATGGTGCTCAAGCCGGGCGATCAGGTGATCACCGGCTATCGCGACCATGGCCACATGATCGCCTGCGGCATGGATCCGCGTGGCGTCATGGCGGAATTGGCCGGCCGCAGCCACGGCTATTCCAAAGGCAAGGGCGGCTCCATGCACATGTTCAGCGTGGAAAAAGGCTTCTACGGCGGTCACGGCATTGTCGGCGCGCAGGTGCCGATCGGCACCGGCTTGGCGTTCGCGAACCGCTACCGGGGCAACGACAATATCTGCGTGACCTATTTCGGCGACGGCGCCGCCAATCAGGGGCAGGTCTACGAAAGCTTCAACATGGCCGAACTCTGGAAGCTGCCGGTGGTCTATGTCATCGAGAACAACCGCTACGCCATGGGCACGGCGATCACGCGTTCCTCGGCGGAAACGAACCTTTCACGCCGCGGCTTGTCGTTCAACATTCCCGGCGAGCAGGTCGACGGCATGGACGTGCGCGCGGTCAAGGCGGCCGGGGAGAAGGCGGCCGCGTGGTGTCGTGCCGGCAACGGCCCCTATATCCTCGAGATGCTGACCTATCGCTATCGCGGCCATTCGATGTCCGATCCCGCCAAGTACCGCACGCGCGAGGAGGTCGATGAGGTACGCACGCATCACGATCCCATCGACACGGCGCGGCGGCGGATCCTCGAGAACAGGCTCGCCGGGGAAGACGAATTGAAAAAGATCGACAGCGAAGTACGCGAGTTGATCAACGAGGCGAGCGAATTTGCCACGCACGATCCCGAGCCCGATGCCGCCGAGCTCTACACCGACGTCTACCGAGACTGAGACGGATCATTCCCGGCCAGGACCTAGAAGCGCTCATGCCGATCCAAGTGCTCATGCCCGCGCTTTCGCCCACCATGGAGAAGGGCAATCTCGCCAAGTGGCTGAAGAAGGAGGGCGACGCCGTTAAATCGGGCGACGTCATCGCGGAGATCGAGACCGACAAGGCGACGATGGAGGTCGAGGCGGCCGACGACGGGACGCTGGGCAAGATCCTCGTACCGGAGGGTTCCGTCGATGTGGCGGTGAACACGCCGATCGCGGTGATCCTGAACGAAGGCGAGGACAGTTCGGCGCTCAAAGCGCCGAAGCCGCAGGTGCAGCGTCCGACGCCGCCTCCCGCGCCGGCGGCGAAATCCGGCGCCAAGGATTCCGCCGTGGCGCGGCCGCAGGCACCGTTCGCCGCGCCGGCGCCGATGCAGCCTCTCCTCGACCCCGACATCCCGGAAGGGACGGAGATGGTGACCATGACCATGCGCGAAGCGTTGCGCGACGCCATGGCCGAGGAAATGCGCCGCGACAAGGACGTCTTCGTGATGGGCGAGGAAGTCGCCGAATATCAGGGCGCCTATAAGGTCACGCAGGGCTTGCTGCAAGAGTTCGGCCCGCAGCGCGTCATCGATACGCCGATCACCGAACACGGCTTTGCCGGCCTCGGCATCGGCGCAGCCTTCGCCGGCCTCAAGCCCATCGTCGAATTCATGACCTTCAACTTCGCCATGCAGGCGATGGATCAGTTGATCAATTCGGCCGCCAAGACCCTTTATATGTCGGGCGGCCAGATGGGATGCCAGATCGTGTTTCGGGGGCCGAACGGCGCGGCCGCCCGCGTCGCCGCGCAACACAGCCAGGACTATTCCGCATGGTACTCGCACATCCCGGGGCTGAAGGTTATCGCGCCGTCGAACGCGGCCGACGCCAAGGGCCTGCTGAAAGCGGCGATACGCGATCCCAATCCGGTCATCTTCCTCGAGAACGAGATTCTCTACGGACGCTCCTCTCCGGTTCCGAAGATCGACGATTTCGTGCTGCCCATCGGCAAGGCGAAGATCGCGCGCCCCGGCAATGACGTGACCATCATCGCCTGGTCGATGGGCATGACCTATGCGTTGAAAGCCGCGGAGGAACTGGCCGGGATGGGGATCGACGCCGAGATCATCGATCTGCGGACGCTGCGTCCGATGGACACCGCAACCATTGTCGCCTCGGTGCAGAAGACGGGGCGCGCGGTGACGGTGGAGGAGGGCTGGCAGCAATGTGGCGTCGGTGCCGAAATCGCGGCACGGATCATGGAGCACGCCTTTGACTATCTCGATGCGCCGGTCGCGCGCGTCTCGGGCAAGGACGTTCCGATGCCCTATGCCGCCAATCTCGAGAAGCTCGCGCTGCCCTCGGTCGCCGAAGTTGTCGAGGCCGCGAAAGCGGTTTGCTACCGGTGAACGCGTCCGTGGCGCGATCCGCTTTCGGTTCGATTCTCATCCCTCCCGTCGTGGCGGAGCGCTCCGGCGTCAAGACCATGGGCGTCGGGTTCGGGCGCCGCGGCGCATGCCGCGCCGTCGACGCGAGCGGATTTCGGTGATATTCACCCGTCATTGCGAGCGCGACGAAGCAATCCGGAAAGAAATGACCATGCCGAGCCCGGATCGCTGCGCCGCCCCTGCGGGGCTCCTCGCCATGACGGTGCCGATGCTTGCCGATCGGAATCCAGTCTAGGTCCGTGCGATGCCGACCAACATTCTCATGCCCGCGCTGTCGCCCACCATGGAGAAGGGCAATCTCGCGCGCTGGCTGAAGAAGGAAGGCGACCGGATTCGGTCGGGCGAGGTGATCGCCGAAATCGAGACCGACAAGGCGACCATGGAATACGAGGCCGCGGAGGACGGCGTGCTGGCCAAGATCTTGGTCCCGGAGGGCACGCAGGACGTGGCGGTGAATTCGGTGATCGCCGTGCTCGCCGGCGAGGGCGAGGACGTGGGCGCGGCGGCGGGTGCGGCGGCGGCAAGGCAGGCGCCCGCGGCCCCGTCTTCCCGACCGGCGCAGGATGCGCGGCAGGCCGCGCCCGCGGCGGCGACCGCCACCCCATCGTCGGTCGCGCGCCCGGCTGCGTCGCAAGCGCCGGCCGCGGCCGACCGGGCGCCGGCGGCGCGCATCGGCAACCGCATCTTTGCCTCCCCGCTCGCCCGCCGGCTCGCACGCGAGGCGGGCATCGATCTGGCACGCCTTTCCGGCTCCGGTCCGCACGGCCGCATCATTGCGCGCGACGTGGAAGCGGCGAAGTCGCGACCAAGCCCGGCCG
>JADGGK010000120.1 GCA_019689975.1 Pseudolabrys sp. | reverse complement strand
CCTCGCAATGACGGCGGGAATGCCGGGTCGCGTCGTCGCTCGGGGCCCGGCGCAATGCCCGGAACGGGGGTTCCGTGCCGTGGCGCTACCGCGTCGATCCGGTCGGACTTTGCGCCGGAAGTGTCGCCGGCGCGGCACCTGGCGGTCGTGGCACGCGCCGGTTCTCCGCGAGAACGGACAACAATACTGACCCATTCACGCCTTGATTCCGTCCGCGTCGATCCGCTAGAAGCGTGCGACGCCGCGGTTAACGCGGGATTCACCCTCCCGCGCCATTCTGAGCGGCGACGCAACGGGTATGTCGCACGCGACCATGTCGACGCGCCGCACCATTCGCGCGATCGAGCGGACGGCCGCCACGGCCGGCGCCGCGGCCGTCCTCATTCCGGGCACGCTCCTTCTCCTTACCCGCCCCTGAGGGCCGGCTGGGCCATAGGCGCCTGGGCACTCGGGGGATGACGCACTCCAGACCGAACGAATGAGCGCCCTTGCGCGGCGCGCGACGAGAAGGACCACCGCCATGAGCTCCACGAATCCCTCCGCGAAGGGGAATCCGTCCGACAAGGACCGCGTCGTCATTTTTGATACGACCTTGCGCGACGGGGAACAGTGCCCCGGCGCGACCATGACCCACGAAGAAAAACTCGAGGTCGCGCAGCTGCTCGATGACATGGGCGTCGACGTCATCGAGGCGGGCTTCCCGATCGCCTCCGAGGGCGATTTTGCCGCGGTGCACGAGATCGCCAAGCGGTCGAAGAATGCGGTGATCTGCGGTCTCGCGCGCGCCGGGTTCGCCGACATCGACCGCTGTGCCGAGGCGATCAAGCCGGCAAGGCGCAAGCGCATCCACACATTCATCTCCACCTCGCCGGTGCACATGAAATACAAGCTGCAGAAGGAGCCGCACGAGGTCTATGAGATGGTGATCGCGCAGGTCACCCGCGCGCGCGGCTATACCGACGACGTGGAATGGTCGGCCGAAGACGCCACGCGCACCGAGCACGATTTTCTCTGCCGGTGCGTGGAAGCGGCGATCAAAGCCGGTGCCACCACGATCAACATTCCCGACACGGTCGGCTATACGGTACCCGAGGAATATTTCGCGCTCATCCGGATGCTGCGCGAACGCGTGCCCAACGCCGACAAGGCGCGATTCTCGACCCATTGCCACAATGATCTCGGCATGGCCGTCGCCAATTCGCTCGCGGGAGTGAAGGCCGGCGCGCGGCAGATCGAATGCACGATCAACGGCATCGGCGAGCGGGCGGGCAACGCCGCGTTGGAGGAAGTGGTCATGGCGATGCGCGTGCGCAACGACGTGTTGCCGTTTTGGACCGGCATCAACACCACGATGTTGACCCGCGCCTCCAAGCTCGTCTCGGCCGCGACGTCGTTCCCCGTGCAGTACAACAAGGCCATCGTCGGCCGTAACGCCTTCGCGCACGAAAGCGGCATCCACCAGGACGGCATGCTCAAGAACGCGCAGACTTACGAGATCATGACGCCCGAGTCCGTCGGCGTGAAACAGACCTCGCTGGTCATGGGCAAGCATTCGGGACGGCACGCCTTCATGCACAAGCTCGAGGAGCTCGGCTATCACCTGGCGGGCAACCAGCTCGAGGACGCCTTCGTGCGTTTCAAGGCGCTGGCGGACCGCAAGAAGCAGATCTACGACGAAGACATCGAGGCCCTGGTCGACGAGGAGATCGCGCACGCGCACGACCGCGTGAAGGTCCTCTCGCTCACGGTGATCGCCGGCACGCAGGGACCGCAATCGGCGACGCTGACCCTCGACATCGACGGCAAACATGTGACCACCCAGGCTTTCGGCAACGGCCCCGTGGACGCGACCTTCAAGGCCATCCGCGCCCTGGTGCCGCACGAGGCGGTGCTCGAGCTCTATCAGGTTCATGCCGTGACCGAGGGCACCGACGCGCAGGCCGAGGTCTCGGTGCGTCTGTCGGAAAACGGACGCGCGGTCACCGCGCGCGGCGCCGACCTCGACACGCTGGTGGCGTCCGCCAAGGCCTATCTCGGCGCGCTCAACAAGCTGATGAGCCGGCGCGGCCGGGCGGCGGCAGCCGAGCGCCGCATTCATTCGACCGAGGTCGGTTGAGCGGGCGCGGTGCTGCGCCGCGGCATGGCAGCCGCGGCGCGGCGGCCCGGCACCGCGGCCGCTTTTTGCCGCAACGCGCCGGCGCGCGCGGCCATTGACAGGTATTTGCGACATTGGAATCGTGGGCGCCAATTGCGTTGGGGGCGCACCAGGGAGAGTCACAATGAAAAGAATTCTCTGCTTGTTTGCGATCGGCGCGCTCGCAGGCGCTGCGCCGGCATTCGCCCAGGAAACCCTGACCATCGGCTTCACGGCATCCCAGACGGGAAAGCTCAACAACGACTCGACCGCGCAATTGCGCGGTTTCGAATTGTGGCGCGACGACGTCAACGCCGCGGGCGGCATCAAGGCCGGCGGCAAATCCTACAAGATAAAATTCGTCAGTTACGATGACGAATCGCAAGGCACGCGCGTGCAGCAGCTCTACACGCGGCTCATCACCCAGGACAAGGCGCAGTTCCTGTTCAGCCCCTATTCGTCGGGCCTGGTGGCGACGGCGGCGATCATTTCCGAGCAGTACGGCAAGGTCATGCTCTGTATCGGCGGCGCCGAGGAAAAGACCTACAAGCTCGGCAACAAATACCTGTTCCAGCTCTATACCGGTGCCGGGCAATATCTCGCCGGTGCGCTCGACCTGCTCAAGCAGAAGAACCCCAAGGCCAAGATCGCCTTCGTCTATGAGGACGATCCGTTTTCGAAGGCGGTCGCGCAGGCCACGCGCGAGCTCGCCAAGCAGGACGGGTTCACCGTCGCGCTCGAGGAATCCTACAGCAGCGGCACCACGGATTTCGGCCCGATCATCAACAAGGTCGTATCGTCGGGCGCCGACGCGCTGCTCGGCGGCGGACACTACGCCGACGGCTCGACCTTGGCGCGCCAGCTCCACGACCAGAAGGCCGGCCTCAAATGGGTGACGCTGCTCGTTGCGCCCGACAGCCCCAATTTCGCCACCCTCGGCGATGCCGCGGTCGGCGTCTCCGTCCCCTCGCAGTGGGAACCGCAGGTCACCTATAAACCCGACTTCGGCCCGACGCCGGCCGAATTCACGAAGCATTTCACGGAGCGATTCAAGATCGCGCCCGGCTATCACGCGGCCGGCGGCTATGCGGGCGGCCTCGTGCTGCAGCACGCCATCGAAAAGGCGGGCTCCATCGACCCGCAGAAGGTGGCCGAGGAGCTCAACAAGATGAATGTAACGACGTTGTTCGGTCAGACCAAATTTGCCACCGACCCAAAGGAGCACGGGTTGCAGATCGCCCACAAGATGGTGGTCGCGCAATGGCAGAGGAAGGACGGCAAGCTGGTCAAGGAAGTCGTGTGGCCGAACGAGGCGAAAACGGCGGACGCGCTCTACTGAGCGGGGTTTTGCGGGCGGATCGCGGAGCGATCCGCCCGCGCGTCTTCTCGCGCGTGACCGGGAATGCGGGCAACGCACTCCGCCCGCGTCGATGCGTCGTGATAGCAGCGGGCGCGCGCGCCAATTCGCACCGGAGGGGTCCTGCCTCGGGCAACGGCGATGATCGGTATTCTCGCATCCGTCATTGACGGCGTGCTGGTCGGCGCCGTGTACGGGCTCGCGGCCATGGGCCTCACGCTCATTTGGGGCGTGATGAACGTGATCAACCTGTCGCACGGTGCGATCATCGTGCTCGGGATGTTCGTCGTCTATTTCCTCACCAGCGCAACCGGCGCATCCGCATATCTGGGTGTTCCGTTGGTGCTCGCCCTGGGCTTCGCCGCCGGCGTCGTCATCTACTGGATTTCGGTCAACCGCGTGATCGGACAGCCCATCCTCATGAGTCTGCTCGCGACCTTTTCGCTCAATATGGTGATCATCGGCCTCGGCACGGCGGCCTGGACGACGAGCCCCTACAACGTGCCGGTGTCGCTACCCGGTATCAGCGTGCGCGGCTATACCTTCACCGGCACGCACATCATGGCCGCGCTCATCGCGGTGGTGATCGCCGCGGCGCTCTATCTTTTCCTCCGCTATACCCGCCCTGGAAAAGCGATCCGCGCGGTGGCGAGCAACCGCGACGCGGCGGAACTCAACGGCATTCCGACGCGGCAGGTCCTGTCGATGGCCTTCGGACTGGGCGTCGCGCTCGCCTGCGTATCCGGGGCGCTGATCGCGACCTTGTTTCCCTTTACCGTGCTGTCGGGCGGCTCCTACCAGCTCAAGAGCTTCGTGGTGACGGTGCTCGGCGGACTCGGCAACCCGGCGGGCGCGTTGATGGGGGGCATCGCGCTCGGCGTGGTCGAAGGCCTGGCCACGCCGTTCACGCCCGTAAGCTGGACGCCGATCATCGAATTCGGCCTGTTCGTGATCACGCTCATCGCTTTTCCCCGCGGCATATTCGCGTTCTCGAGGGCTTGACCGGTGAACGAGTCCGTATCGCAGGCCGTCGCGAAAGCCGCTGCCGCGCGGCCGCGACATGCCTTCGGCGAAGAACTGCTGCGACAGGCCCGCCGGCCCTTTCCCTGGCTTGTCGTGGCCTTCACGCTCGTCTGCGGCCTCGTCCCGTATCTGGCCGACGATGTGGGTCTGCGCGAAAGCCTTCTCCTGGCGGCGGTCTACGTGACGCTCGCCAGCAATCTCAACCTGATGATCGGGTTTGCCGGTTACGTGAACTTCGGCAACATCGTCTTCTTCGGCCTGGGGGGCTATATCGGCGTGTATCTGGCGACGGCCTGGCACGTGAATCTGGTGCTGGCTTCGCTCGCCGCGGGCATTCTCGTCGGATTTCTGGCCTATCTGTTCGGGCTCGGCATCCTGCGACTGCGCGGCGCCTTCTTCGCGCTGGCGACGATCGGCGTCAACGAAGCCATCCGCGCATTCGTCACCAATTTCGAACCGTGGGGCGGCGCGACGGGCATCTACCTGTCGATGGACGCCTACGAACCGCTCGGCGGGCCGATGAACGGGCTGTGGATCTGCTATTTCCTTTTGGTGGCGGTGATGGGATTGTCGCTGCTGCTCGGCTATGCGATTAAGACCTCCAAGTTCGGTCTCGGCCTGCTGGCCATCGGACAGAACGAGGACGCGGCCGCGGTGCTCGGCGTGCCGACGCCTCGCTACAAGGCGATCATCTACAGCGTTTCCGGCTTCTTTCCCGCGGTCGCCGGGAGCCTTTATTTCTTCAAGAGCGGCATCATCGAGCCCACCAGCGCCTTCGACCTGACGGCGTCGATCGAGTCGATCGTAATGTTGATGCTCGGCGGCGCGCAGACCGTCACCGGGCCGGTGATCGGCGCGTTCCTTTACGAGGAGCTGCGCGGCTATCTGCTGGTCTCGCAAACATTCTCGCATTTCCAGCTCGTGCTTGCCGGGGCCTTGCTCCTCATCATCGTGTTGTTCGTGCCCGGCGGTTTCATGGGCTGGCTGCACGGCCGCCTGCCGCGGCTGCGGAGGTGGCTCGAATGAGCGCGCTGCTGGAGGTCGCGAATCTGAGCCGGCGCTTCGGCGGCGTTCATGCCGTGAGCGACCTGAGTTTCACGGTCGACGAGGGCGAGATCCTGGGACTGATCGGTCCGAACGGGGCGGGCAAGTCCACGCTCTTCAACCTGATCAACGGCGTCATTCCCCCCGACGCGGGACGCATCGTGTTCGACGGAGTCGACATCACCGGCGAACCGCCTTACGTCGTGGCGCGGCGCGGTATCGCCCGCGCTCATCAGATCATGCAGCCGCTGCTCGGACTCACGGTGCTGGAGAACTGCATGGTGGGAGCCTGCTTCGGCCGGGAGAACATGAGTCTTGCCGACGCGCGCGCGGCGGCGCGCGAGGTCGCCCAATCGGTCGGGCTCGGCGACCGCATCGACACGCCGGCCGGCGCGCTCACCACCGCGGGGAAGAAACGCCTGGAAATGGCGCGCGCGCTTTCGGCGCGGCCGCGGTTGCTGCTGCTCGACGAGGTGCTCGCCGGCCTCAACCCGACCGAGATCGCGCATATGATCGAGACCATCCGCGGCATCCGCAGGAGCGGCATCACCATTCTGATGATCGAGCACGTCATGCGCGCGATCATGAGTCTGTCCGACCGCATCGTCGTGCTCAATCTTGGCCAGAAACTCGCCGAAGGCCGGCCGCGCGAGATCGCCGAGAATCCCGACGTCGTCAAGGCTTATCTCGGCGACTCGACACTGCTGACCACGGTCGAGGCCGCGCCATGACGGGAAGCGGACGGGAACTCCTTCTTGAGGTCGAGGGACTCGAGGCCGGCTACGACGGCGTGCAGATCCTGTGGGGAGTGTCGCTCAAAGTGAAGCGCGGCACGATGACGACGCTGGTCGGCGCCAACGGCGCCGGCAAGACGACGACGCTGCGCGCCATCACCGGCGCGATCCGGCCGATGCGCGGGCGCGTGATCTTCGCCGGCGAGGACGTCACGCATCTTGCGACCCACGCCAAGGCCGCGCGCGGCCTCATTCTCGTTCCCGAAGGCCGGCAACTCTACGCGGAGATGAGCGTGGAGGAAAACCTGGAAATGGGAGCCTATAGCGCTCGCGCGCGCAGGCGTTTCAGCGCCAATCTGGAACGCGTCTACTCGCTGTTTCCGCGCCTGAAGGAGCGGCGCCGGCAGCGCGCCGGCACCTTCTCCGGCGGCGAACAGCAGATGCTCGCGATCGCGCGCGGCCTGATGTCGGATCCGGAAATCCTCATCGTCGACGAGCTGTCGCTCGGCTTGGCTCCGGTCGTGGTGCAGCAGCTGGTCGAGACGCTGAGGTCGCTCAAGCAAGCAGGCGTCACCATCCTGCTGGTGGAGCAGAATGTCCATCTCGCGCTCGCGCTCAGCGACTATGCCTATGTCATCGCCGACGGCCACCCCTTTACCGAGGGTCCGTCGGTCGAGATCGCGGCGAAACCGGAAATCCGCGAGGCCTATCTCGGGCTCTAGCACGGGTTCCGATCTGATTGACCCGGCCCCGCCAAGGCGAGGAGCCGCGC
>JADGGK010000119.1 GCA_019689975.1 Pseudolabrys sp. | reverse complement strand
CTTCGTCGCCGCACGGGCGGCGATGCGGCCGCGGCCGAGGAGGCTTCATCGGCTACCGCATCAATTCGCGCATCGCCCGATCCAGTCCCTCGAGCGTCAGCGGATACATGCGCCCGCCCATGAGCTGGCGCACCATCGCGATCGAACCGGCAAGACCCCACTCCCGCTCGGGCACCGGGTTGAGCCAGACGCAGGCGGGATAGGCGCGGGTCACCCGCTCGAGCCAGAGCGCGCCCGGCTCCTCGTTGAAATGCTCGACCGAGCCACCCGGCGCGCTGATCTCATAGGGGCTCATCGAGGCGTCGCCGACGAAGATGACCTTGTAGTCGCGCGGATAGGTGCGCAGCACCTCCCAGGTCGAGATCGTCTCCTGGAAGCGCCTGCGGTTGTCCTTCCACACGCGCTCGTAGAGGCAATTGTGGAAGTAGAAATATTCCATGTGCTTGAATTCCGATCGCGCGGCGGAAAACAGTTCCTCGCTCGCGCGCACATGCCAGTCCATGGAACCGCCGACGTCGAAGAACAGCAGCACCTTCACGGCATTGTGCCGCTCGGGCCGCATCACGATGTCGAGATAGGCTTTGTGCGCGCTGCGCTTGACGGTGCCGTCGAGATCAAGCTCCTCCTGCGCGCCGGTGCGGGCGAACTTGCGCAATCTCCGCAGCGCCAACTTGACGTTGCGGGTGCCGAGCTCGACGTCGTCGTCAAGGTCCCTGAACTCGCGCCTGTCCCACACCTTGACGGCGCGGAAATTGCGGTTGGCGTCCTGTCCCATGCGCACGCCCTCGGGATTGTAGCCCCAGGCGCCGTAAGGCGAGCCGCCGGCGGTGCCGATCCATTTGTTGCCGCCCTGGTGGCGGCGCCGCTGCTCGGCGAGGCGCTCGCGCAAGGTCTCGAGCAGCTTGTCGAGGCCGCCCATGGCCGCGATCTGCCGCTTCTCCTCCTCGGTGAAATATCGCTCGACGAGCTTTCGCAGCCATTCATCCGGCAGCGCGGCCGCGAGCGCCTCGTCCACCCGCTCCATTCCCTTGAACACGGTGCCGAAGACGCGGTCGAACTTGTCGAGATTGCGTTCGTCCTTCACCAGCGCGGCGCGCGCCAGATAATAGAAGCTCTCCACGCGGCGCGACGCGAGATCGTGCTCCAGCGCCTGCATCAGAGTGAGATATTCGCGCAGCGTCACCGGCACGCCGGCGACTTTCAACTCGTGAAAAAAGTTGACGAACATGTGAAGCCCGGCCGTCCGCGGCGGCTCAAACATTGAAGGCGGTCCTGCCGGCCAATCAAGGCTTCTTCCGCGCCGGGCGCGCCCGGGGGCGGTCGGGGCCAGCCGGCTGCCGGCGTGACAATCCTCCCGATTGCCAATGAACGGTATTTTACCAATAATTTTCGCACGCGATCGAGCCTGCCCGCGACCAGCGGCCTGCCCAGGCGCTCGATCGGTCTAGCTCGGAGGAACGCCATGACAACGCGCAACAGTCGTCGCGGTCTTTCTCGCCGCCAGGCGATCAAGACCGCGGCCGCCGCCGGCGTAGCGGCCAGCGTCGGACCTTTCTTCCATGTCACGCCGGCCCGGGCGGCCAAGACCCTGAAGATCCTGCAGTGGAGCCACTTCGTCCCCGCCTACGACAAGTGGTTCGTCAACGAATACACGAAGGAGTGGGGCAAGAAGAACGACACCGAGGTGATCGTCGACAACATCAATCTCGGCCTCATCCCCTCGCGCGCCGCCGCCGAGGTCTCGGCGCAGAAAGGCCACGACCTCGTGATGTTCCTGTCGCCGCCTCCGGTCTATGAAGACCAGGTCGTCGACATGAAGGATGTCTACGACGAGTGCATCAAACGGCACGGCAAGCCGGTCGATCTTGCCATCAAGAGCACCTACAACCCGAAGACGAAGAAATACTTCGCCTTCTCCGACAGCTACGTTCCCGACCCGATCAATTACCGCAGCGACCTGTGGGGCGACATCGGGATGAAACCCGACAGCTGGGACGACATCCTAACCGGCGGCAAGAAGATCAAGGACAAGACGGGCATTCCCGTGGGCATCGGCTTCTCCGCCGAACTCGACACCGCGATGGCGATGCGGGCGCTCATGTATTCCTTCGGCGCGCACGAACAGGACGCCGAGGGCAACCTCGCCATCAATTCCAAGAACACGCTCGAGGCGCTCAAATTCGCGACCGCCTTGTTCAAGGAATGCGAGACGCCGGAGGTCCTGGCCTGGGATCCGTCCTCCAACAACCGCCAGATCCTCGCCGGCAAGTCCTCGCTCGTGCTCAACGCCATCTCGGTGACGCGCCAGGGCGAGAACGAGAAGATGCCCATCCACGAGAAGATCGCGCTCGCCAAGGCCGCCAAGGGCCCGGTGCGACGCATCGGTCTCGAGCACGTGATGGACTGCTACGTGATCTGGAAGTTTGCCGACAATATCGACGGCGCCAAGAAGTTCCTGATCGATTATATCGACAACTTCAAGCAGGGCTTCCTGGCCAGCGAGTTCTACAACTTCCCCTGCTTCCCCAGCACGGTGCCCGATCTCACCAAGATCATCTCCAACGATCCGAAGGCGGTACCGCACGACAAATACGCGGTGCTCGCCGACGTGCTCGATTGGGCGACCAATGTCGGCTATCCCGGCTATTCGAACGCCGCGATCGACGAGACGTTCAACACCTGGGTCATCAACACCATGTTCGCCAAGGCGGCGACCGGCGCCGAGACCCCGGAGAACGCCCTCAAGCAGGCTGAAACCGCGATGAAGGCCATCTGGGCGAAATGGAAAGAACGCAAAATGATCTGAGCGCGGTCGAAGCCTCGTTCGCCGGAGCCCGGATCCGGGTCCGGGCTCCGGCTTTCCGCCCGCGGCGGGCGCGGGCACCGGCGTCCGCACGCTCATCCATTCACGTCGCATTCACAAACGGCTGACACGAACAATGGCAACGGTCGAAGCACGGCGCCTGGTCAAGCTCTTCGATGACGTGCGCGCCGTCGACGGCATTGACCTTGTCGCCAAGCAGGGCGAATTCCTGGTCCTGCTCGGCCCCTCGGGCTGCGGCAAGACGACGCTGATGCGCATGATCGCGGGGCTCGAGCAGCCCACTTCCGGGGATATCCTCATCGACGGCAAGGTGGTGACGGAGCTGCCGCCGCGCGCGCGCAATATCGCCATGGTGTTCCAGAGCTACGCGCTCTATCCGCATCTCACCGTCGCGCGCAACATCGCCTTCCCGCTGCGTGCCGTCGGCATGCCGAAAGCCGATATCCGCAAGAAGGTGGAATGGGCGGCGCAGATGTTCGGCATCGAGCGCCTGCTCGACCGCAAGCCGCGGCAGTTGTCGGGCGGCGAGCGTCAACGCGTGGCGCTCGCGCGCGCGGTGGTGCGCGAGCCGGTCGTGTTCCTGCTCGACGAGCCCTTGTCCAACCTCGACGCCAAGCTGCGCAATTCCGCGCGCGACGAGCTCAAGCAATTCCAGCGCAAGCTCGGCACCACGACCATCTATGTGACGCACGACCAGGCCGAGGCCATGGGACTCGGCGACCGCATCGCCGTGCTCAGCGAGGGCCGCGTACGCCAGATCGGCACGCCGCACGACATCTATCTGCGTCCGGCCGATACCTTCGTCGCCACTTTCATCGGCTCCCCGCCCATGAACCTGGTCGCGGAGGGCAAGACCTGGCTCGGTTTCCGGCCCGAGGCCTTCCTGCCCAAGGGGGTCGAGCCGACGGCCGACGGCATCGTGTTTCCTTTCCGCATCACGCGCATCGAATATCTCGGCGCGGAACGCCTCGTCTATGGCGTGATCGAGCGCCGCACGCCGGAGACGCACGTCATCTCCAAGATCCCGACCAACATCCGCACCGAGATCGCGGCCGACGAGGTCTATGATTTCGTCGTGCGGCGGCAGGACATCGAGCGATTCGATCGCGACAGCGGGCGGCGCATCGACGGAGGCGCGGCATGATCGCGGCACCGGCCGCCGACAAGGGCCGCGCCCGCTGGTCGTTCGTCGACAACGAGCGCCGGCTGTGGCCGACGATGCTCGCGCCCGCCATCATCTATATCGCGCTTCTCGTCGGTGTGCCCTTCGTGCTCTCGCTGTTCTACAGCGTGTCGAACGCCACCGTCGGCAGCCGCGGCATCCAATTCGTCGGCCTGGAGAACTTCCGGCGCATCGTCGAAAGCGGCACCTTCTGGCTGTCGCTGAAGAACACCGTGATGATCACCGTCGTCTCGCAGTTCCTGGTGATCGTATGCGCCAACATCCTCGCTTTGGCGCTGACCGGCGAATTCCGCGGCAAATGGCTGGTTCGGTTCCTGATCCTTTTGCCGTGGGTGGCTCCGATCTCGCTCGGCAGCATCGGCTGGCTGTGGATTTTCGATTCGATCTACAGCGTCATCAACTGGACCGCGCGCGCGGTGGGCCTCATCGGGCCGCACGAATGGCCGATCTGGCTCGGCGAACCGACGCTCGCCAAGACCTCGATCATCATCGTCAATGTCTGGCGCATCGTCCCGCTCGCGACCGTCATCATTCTCGCCGGATTGAGCTCCATCCCGCAGGACATCCATGACGCCGCGCAGGTCGACGGCGCCGGCTTCTGGCGCCGTTATTTCGAGATCACCGGGCCGCTCATCATGCCGATTACGCTGGTGGCGCTGCTGTTCGGCATCATTTTCACCTTCACCGACATGATCGTCGTGTTCGTGCTCACGCGCGGCGGCCCCTACGACACCACGCAGGTGATCGCGAGCTGGGCCTATTTCACCGGCATCCAGGGCGGGGACCTCGCCGGCGGCGCGGCGATCTCGCTGTTCCTGTTCCCGGTGCTGGCGATCGTCGCCGTGGTGTTCCTCCTGTTCGCCAAGCGCGCGGAGGTCACATGAGCCCCGCCGCCGCACGCGCCCGACGCCTCGCCGGCCAGGCCGGTTACGGCGCCATCCGCCTTTTTTTCGTGATCATCCTCGCGTTCCCGTTCTACTGGATGCTGATCACGGCGTTCAAGACCAACAAGGATCTCTACAACACGGCCAACAACCCGTATCTGTTCAACTCGCCGCCGACCCTCGAGCACATCATCGTGCTGTTCCGCGACACGCTGTTCGTGCAGTGGCTCGCCAACACCGCCTTCGTCGGCCTTCTGGTCGTGGCGATCACCCTCGTGCTGGCGGTGCCGGCAGGCTACGCGCTGGCGCGCATGACCGGGCCTTGGGCGCAGACGCTCGGCGTGGCCATCTTCCTCACCTATCTCGTGCCGCCGACCATCCTGTTCATCCCGTTCTCCCGCATCATCGCCCTGCTCGGCGTGCAGGACACGCTGTGGTCGCTCGTGCTCGTCTATCCGAGCTTCACCGTGCCGTTCTGCACCTGGCTGCTGATGGGCTTTTTCAAGACCATCCCGCGCGATCTCGAGGACGCGGCGATGATCGACGGGCTGTCGCGGCTCGGCGCCTTCCTCAAGGTCGTCATGCCGATTTCGCTCGCCGGCATCCTCACCGCGGTGATCTTCACCTTCACGCTGGTGACGCAGGAATTCGTCTATGGCGTCACCTTCATCACCTCCTCGTCGAGCTATACGGTCAGCGTCGGCGTGCCGACCTTCCTGGTGCGCGGCGACGTCTATTTCTGGGGCTCGATGATGGCCGCCTGCCTGATCGCGAGCGTGCCGATCGCCCTCATCTACAATTTGTTCGTGGACCGATTCGTGGCCGGCTTCACCGTCGGCGCGGTCAAGTAGGGGGCGGGTCACGCCTGCGAGTGGGGAGCCGACCGATGACCGAGGCCGCCGTGCTGCGGGAACTTGCGCCGACCGGGACGCTGCGCGTGGCCGTCGCCGTGGCGCCCTCCCCCTCGGCCCAGTTCGCGGTCAGGGAGGGGGACGGCTTCCGCGGCGTCGCCGTCACGCTCGGCCGCGCGCTCGCCGCCAAGCTCGGCGTTGCGGCCGAGATCATCCCGCATCAGTCGTCGGGCGAGATCCAGAACTCCGCGGCGGCCGGCCGGTGGGATGTCGCCTTCCTGCCCGTCGACGAGGAACGCAAGCGGTTCGTCGATTTCGGCAGCGCCTATCATCTGTTGCAGAGCACCTTCCTGGTCGCGCCTTCCTCCGCCATCGCCTCGGTCAAGGACGCCGACCGCAAGGGGGTCTCGATCGGCGGCGTCGCCAATACCGCGACCTTCCGCGCGGCGGTCAAGGCGACGCCGAGCGCGACGCACGTCTCCTTTGCCGGCGTCGACGACGCGGTCGCCGCGCTCGCGCAGGGACGCATCGAGGCGCTCGCGCTGTCGCGCGAGTCGCTCTCGGGGCTTGCCGGCCGGATTCCCGGCGCGCGCATCCTTGCCGACGCGTTCCTGAATTCCTCGACCGCCGTCTGCGTGCCGAAGGGCCGGCCGGCCGCGCGCGCCTATGCGAGCGCCTTCATCGAGGAGGCGAAGGCCTCCGGCCTCGTGCGCAAGGCCTTCGACGAGATGGGCCTTCTCGCTTCGGTGGTCGCGCCGGCAGGGATGATGCCGTAACGGTCCTCGGCCGCGTGCGGAGGCGCGGTAGCTCCGCCCGCTGCGTCTGCCGCACGCGGCGGCGCGACGCGGGCCGCGCGAGGCGCACGCCTTCCCGGCCGCAATGCTCGAAAAACGCGCGCACCGCGCCCGGCCGCAAGCGAGCGCGCCGGCGCGAGCGCCGCCGATCGCCTCAAGCCTGCCTCTCCGGCGTGGTCACCACCAGACCGTCGAGCTCCTCGCTGACCTTGATCTGGCAGGAAAGGCGCGAATTCGGCCTGACGTCATAGCCGAAATCGAGCATGTCCTCCTCCATGGGCGAGGGCTCCCCGGTCTTGGCGCGCCAGGCCTCGTCGACATAGACATGACAGGTCGCGCACGCACAGGCGCCGCCGCATTCCGCCTCGATGCCGGGGATGTTGTTGCGGATCGCCGTCTCCATCACGGTCGAGCCGATCTCGGCATCCACCGTGCGCGCGGTGCCGCTTGAGTCGATGAAAGTGATCTTGGGCATGACCTGGCGGAAGATGGGAAATCGCGGACGAGCGGCGGCTGGCGCCGCGCGCTCTATATCGTCATTCCGTTGCGCCCGCTAGGGCGGATCGCGACCGGTCGGCCGGGCAGCCTCATGGCCGGGGCCCCGCAACGGGCGA
>JADGGK010000118.1 GCA_019689975.1 Pseudolabrys sp. | reverse complement strand
GGCGGGTGACGTCGCCTCTGCCGGGCTCCTCGCAATGACGGGCTCCTCGCAATGCCGGCGGACTGGCAATGACGGCGCTCGGTCGATGCGAGCGGGATCCGCTAGCGCGGATTGGCGGGGGATGCGGGCGCTGGGCCGACGCCGCCCGGCGGGGTGATGTCGGTGACCGGATTGGCCGGTTTGGCGGGGACGGCCGTGGCCGGCGGCGGGACCGGCGCCGGCGCCGCCGCGGATCTCGTCGTCAGCCGGGTTGGGAACGGCAGACCGTGGGGGTAATAGGTCCAGAACACGAAGCCCGCCGCGAACAGCAGCGACGAAAACAACGCGCCGAGAAAGATGTGCCGCAGGGCGAGCGCCGTGCCGATGACGGTCGAGATGAAGACCAGGATCGCCAGCACGATGACGTAGAACCAGTCCACCGCAGCAAGATCGATCGGCATCGTCGTCTCCTTTCCGGCGCCCTTTGCCTCCGGCCGGTCCATCCTAGCGCAGGCCCACCATGCGGGTCACGCGCACGGCCGGCGCGGCGGGCGACAAAAACCGTTCTCGCGCCTTGCCCGCATGGGTTATATCTGCGCTCCCATTCGACGCCTGTCCATGCCCAACGTCCTCATTCTCACCGAAGTCCAGGAAGCCATGCGCGCCCGTTACAAGGCGATGCTCCTGGAGCGCTTTCCGCAGCTCGTCGTCAATGTCGTCGGCCATCACAGCCAGGTCGACCCCTACATCGCCGACACCGACATCCTGCTCTGCTTCTCGCCGCCGATGGCCGATCACGTGGTGCGCGACGCCAAGCGGCTCAAGTGGATCCAGGCGCTCGGCACCGGCGTGGACAATATCGTCGATCTGCCCTCGCTCCATCCGGAGGTGCTGGTCACCAACATCCGCGGCATCCACGGTGCGCCGGTGTCGGAAGCGACCATCGCCTATATGCTGTCGCTCGCCCGCGACATGCCGCGCGCCGTGCACGCGCAGGATCGCCGCGCCTGGGAACGCTGGCCGGCGGCGCTGCTGGCGGGCAAGACCGTCGGCATTCTCGGCGTCGGGCTCATCGCCGAATATCTGGCGCCGATCTGCCGCCAGCTCGGCATGACCGTGATCGGCATCTCCTCGACGCCGCGCCGCGCCGCCGGGTTCGATCGCATGGTGGCGCGCAGCGAACTCGTCAGCGTCGCACCCGAGCTCGATTTTCTCGTGGTGCTCGTCCCGATGAGCGCGCAGACGCGCCATATCGTCGACGAAAGCGTGTTCGCCGCGATGAAGCCGAGCGCGTTCCTCGTCAATGTCGCGCGCGGCGGCGTCGTCGACGAGGCCGCGCTGATCCGAGCGCTCGAGCGCGGCACGATCGCCGGCGCCGTGCTCGACGTGTTCTCGCAGGAGCCGTTGCCGGCGGAAAGCCCGCTGTGGACGACAAGGAACCTGACGATCTTCTCGCACCTGGCCGGCTACTCGCTCGGTTATGAGGAACGCGCGATGCCGACCATCGAAGCCAATATGCGCAAGTTCCTTGCCGGCGACCTCAGATCCATGATCAATATCGTGCGCAAACCCGCTTCGTGGGGATAGGCCATGGCCATGTCCGAACGTCTGAACGCGCCGATCTCGACCGCCGAGCTCGAGCGCCGCTGGAAAGCGGTGCGCGCGGCGATGGAATACGAGAAGATCGACGTGCTGCTGATGCAGAACAACAACGATCACATGGGCGGCTATGTGCGCTGGTTCACCGACATGCCGGCCACCAATGGCTACCCGAACACGGTGGTGTTCCCGCGCGATGACGAGATGACCGTTGTCTGCCAGGGGCCCTTCGGCGGCGGCGAAACGACGGCGCAGGGCGACGTCGCATGGCGCGGCGTCAAGAAGATTCTCACCACGCCGAGCTATGCCTCCGCGCACTACACCAAGGACTACGACCCCGAGCTTGCCGCGACGGCGCTGAAACCTTACGGCAACGGCACCATCGGCTATGTCGGCACCTATCAGATGTCCTACGCGATGCTCGACTACATCAAGCGCGCGTTCCCCCACGCACGCTATGTCGACGCCTCAGACCTGGTCGACCGGATCAAGGTGATCAAGAGCCCCGAGGAGATGGAACTCATCCGGCGCACGGCGGCAATGCAGGACGGGGCGATGCGCGCGGCCTTCGCGGCCGTCAAGCCGGGGATGCGCGACACCGAGGTCGCCGCGATCGCGCAGGCCTACAGCGTTGCGCACGGCAGCGAGAACGGCATCTATCTCTGCGCCTCCATGCCGCTCGGCCGGCCCGCAAAATTCGCCAACAAGCATTTGCAGAACCGCGTCATTCAGAAGGGCGACCAGGTCGCGCTGCTGGTCGAGGACAACGGCCCCGGCGGCATGTATACCGAGCTCGGGCGTTCGTGCGTCGTGGGGGTCAAGGTCCCGGCGGCGATGCGGGAGGAGCTCGCTTTCTGCAAGGAGGCGCGCCGCCTGACGCTCGACCTGCTCAAACCCGGCACGCCGTGCAAGGAGATCTGGGAGACGTTCAACGAGTTCATGCGCCGGAACGGCCGGCCGCCCGAGACGCGGCTCTATTGCCACGGCCAGGGCTACGATCTCGTCGAACGGCCGCTCGTGCGCCACGACGAGCCCATGGCCATCGCAAAGGACATGAACATCGTCGTGCACCCGACCTACATCCACGGCGGCTATCTCAATTGGCTGTGCGACAATTACCTGATCGGCGGCAACGGCCCGGGTGATCGCCTGCACCAATTTCCCGAAGAGGTGATCGAGGTCGGATAACGCCCGCCGTCTTGTCTTGCGCCGGGCGGTCCTGTCGAATGCGCGTCCGGCTGACGCAGCGAGGAGGACGCCCATGCCCGAGATCAAGTTCGTCAATCCCGACGCGCTCGGAAAGCCGCTCGGACAGTATTCGCATCTGACGCGCGTGAAGGCCGCCGAATTCGTGTTCATCGCCGGGCAGGTCGGCGTCGGCAAGGACGGCAAGGTCGTGGGCGAAAGCTTCGAGGCGCAATGCACGCAGACCTTCGCCAATATCGAAGCGGCGCTGAAAGCCTGCGACGCCGGCTGGACCAATGTGGTGCAGTTCACCACCTACCTCGTCCACTCGCAGGATATTGCGAAATTCATGGCCTGGCGGCTGCGCGAATTCCCCAAGATGTTCCCGGGCGGCGCCTACCCGCCCAATACTCTGCTGATGATCGATCGGCTGGTGCAGGAGGCGCTGCTCATCGAGGTGCAGGCGGTCGCCGCGTTGTAAGCCGCCTGCCGGCGGCGCGGACCCATCGGGCCGCCTCTGGCGCAGCGTCGATGTCGCCATGCCGCGGGGCGACAAGCGGCGGGTCAACGGCGCGCGGCGATCGCCGACTTTACGACCCGCCGCGCGCGACGGGGCCGATCGCCCGCGCGTCGGCGGCGGCGGGCCGCGGGGACGGCGCGGCGTTCGGCGGGGCGGCGGCCGCCTTGTCCTGCGGCGCCGGCCCGGCAGGGGCCGGCTGATCCGGATAGCGCCTGCGCATATCGGCAAGGAAGGCATCGAGCGTGTCGGTTGCGGCGATGCGCCGCGCCACGTCCTGGAATTCGCCGCTGCCGGTGCCGATCGGCGCGCTCACCACCGCGAAGGCGTGCGCGTCCGGCCCCTGCTGCATCTTCTGCGCGTAACGCTCGCGCAAGCGCGCCAGCGAGAGCGCCTCCTCGGCGAGCGCGTAGCCGATTGCCGCCCGCAGCACGTCGAACCGCTCGCGCTCGTCGAGCGGTTGGGGCTGCCGCCAGCGGTCGCCGTAGAGGCGCTCGATCTGCTCGGCGGCGGCGCGCCAGCGTTTCGCGGCCCATAAGATGTCCGCGCGCAACCGCTCCGCCTGCGCACCCTCGACATTGGCGATCAGCTCGAGGGCGAGATCATGACGGCCGAGATCGGACAAGGCGCGCGCCTCGAGCAGCAGCCGCCGCGTGCGCAGTTCTTCCGCAATGTCCGAGCTGCGCGTTCGCTTGAGGACCTCGAGCGCGCGCTCCGGCTTGTGCGCCATCAGATAGATGGCGGCCAGACGCGCGGCGACCTGCGTGCGCGCGGCGCCGCTCAGGCGCTGGTCGATCTGGTGCTGCAGCAGTTCCGCCGCCTGATCGAGGAGATCGACCGCCGTCAACCGCTCGGCGAGCCGGCGGATCATCTCGTCGCCGCTGCGGCCGATCGGCGTCAGCTCGCGGTAATCATAGAACAACGCCAGCGCTTCGATCGGTTTGAGCGTCTCGCCCTTGGCGGACAGGAACAGATCCTTGAAGGCCGCGGCCGCCTCGTCCTGGATCCGGCGCGTGAGATCCGAATTCGGAAATACGAGCAGGGCCGTGCGCATGGCGTGGAACGCATCGCGGTAGCGGCCCGCCTCGACGTAGAGATGCGTGAGCAGCTTGAGGCCCGCAAGCTCGGTGTCGTCGCCGCGCCAGACCGTGGTGAGCGTCTCGAGCGCATCGATCGCCTCGTCGCGACCGAGCTTGCCCGTCTTCAGCCGCAGCGCAATCTCGCGCAGGCGGCCGCGCGCGGCGGCCGGGCGGTCGGCGGAGGCGGAGGCGGCGCGATAATCGGCGAGCGCGTCGTCGATGCGCCCGAGCGCTTCCTTGAGGCGGCCGCTCAGCACGGCAAAGCCCGCCTGCTCCGGAGCCGCGAGGCCCGTCGCCTGCAATTCGTCGGCGAGGCTGCTTGCCCGCGCGACATCGCCGGTTTCGATCGCCGCCTGCAGCGCCGTCATCATCACCACGCGCTGCAGCTCGACCGGCAGCCCGGCGATCGTCCGATCGAGGTCGCGGAAGCCGGCATGCGCCTCCACCCATCGGCCTTCGCGCGCCAGCGCCATGGCGCGCCAGACCGGCGCGCCGAGCTGATTGCCGATCTGCGGCCTGCCCAGAAGTTTGAGCGCCTCCTCGGGGCGGTCGAGGAGGACGTCGCTGATCGCCGCGAGCACGCTGCCGGTGATGTCCGTCGGCCCGCTCTCGTCGGCGAGCATGACGTCGAGCACGCCCTTGGCCTCCGCCGACATGCCCTGGGCCAGATAGAAACGCGCGAGCTCGAGGCGCGCGCGACGCCGCTCGCCGGGCGGCGCGGCGGCCGCGTCGCGGACGAGCTCGGCCTGGCGCGCGAGGAAATCGGCCTTGGCGTCGGAGCCCCATCGTTGGGCGTCGAACAGCACGTCGCGGCGCGGCGGCGCGGGGACCGTCTCGTGCACCGGCGCGCTCGACAGCGACAGCCCGCCCGGACGCGTGAGGATCACCGCGTTCTCGCTCACCGTGGCGGTGACGTCGTCGGCCAAGGTCTGGACCGCGATGCCTTGCGCGGAAGCGAGCAGGCGCAATTCGACATAATCCTGGCGGCGGAGGAAGCCGCGTGCCGGCGCGAGCCCCGTCACGACCGTCAGCCGATCGCCGATCTCGGGGTCGGCGATATGGAAGAGGCGGCCGGGATGTTCGAAGGGAATGACGATATTGGCGCGGTCCTTGCCGACGATGCTGCGGGCGACCGCGAGCGGCTGCGAGGCGGTGGTGAGACTGTCGGCGATGGTGACGATCCAGGCCGAGCCGTCGGCTTGCACGCTCATGAGCTGCGGGCGCGACAGGCTCAGGCGCAGCACGGCCTCCCCGTCGCTGCCCCGGCTCACGCTCGCTGCGCGCACGCCGTCATGGCCGTGACCGACCAGTCCCGCAATGTCGATCTTGGCCGTGCTGTCGAACACCAGCCAGGCGGTGCCGGCGCGAATGAAGGCGGCGGCGGGGGTCGGCGCCACGAAGGGGAATTCAAGCCGCAACCCGTTCGAATTCTGCGTCACCTGTACCACCACCGGCGCGTCGGGCCGCGGCGGCGGCGGCGGCGGCAGGTCGGCTGCGGGCGGGGCGGCCGCGCGCGCGGCGGGCGGCGAAGGCGGCGCCGGCGGCGGCGCGGCGGCATCGTCGGCAGCCGAGCGGGCAGGCGAATCCGCGCTTTTGGCCGGCACGGCCTCGGCCGGTGCCGCGGCAGGCGCGGCAGGATCCGGGGCCGCGGACGGCGGGCCTGCCTCGCGCGCGAGCGAGACGATGCGCGGCGTCGCCCCGTCATGGCCGACGTCGACCACGATGCCTTGATCCTCGCGAAAGCTGCGCACCTCGGGCGTGCCGTTGAGCTCGAAGGTGACGGTGGCGGACGAATCGTCGCTCTCGGCCCTGATCGTTTTCAGGGTGGACGGCAGCGCGGCGAGCGCATCGGCGAGATCCCATTGGATCGGCCGGTCGAACCGCAGCACGAAGGTGTCCTCGCCGCGCTCGGGCACCGCGGCGGCGCCGTCGGGCAGATCGAACACATAGCGGCTGAAGGTCGGTTGCACGGCGACCTGCACGCGCACGAGCGGCGGCTTGCGCGGGCCGTCGGCCTCGCGCCGGCGCAGGGCCTGCTCCGCGACGCGGGCGCGTTCGGCCAGTTCCTTGACCACCTCGAGCGGCAAACCGGGCAAGACGCCGTGCCAGTCCTCCGGCAGCAGGTCCACAAAGTAGCGTTCGGCGGCCGGAATGGTGTTGACCTTGACCTTCTGCGTCAAGGCGATGCGGATGGCCATGCCGTCGGGATCGCGCCGCGCCGCGGCGATGAGTTGCGGCGCCGCGGCGGTAAGACCGTCAACCGCAACCGCGACGGGCTCAGGGAAGCTGATGACCAGAACCGGCCAGGAGAGCCTGATCGCGGCTGCGACCGGGCGCGCGAAACGGAAGACGAGACGGATGAATCCGTCGCCGTTCTCGAGCCTCACCTCGCCGGTGACCGGCTCGCCCGCGCGCGCCGGCGCGAGCGCGGAGAAGGCGGCGAGCAGCGCGGCGAGCAAGGCGGCAGAGGCACGCACGCGCAGGGGCGACCGGCGGTGAGGCAAGAGCGTCATGACGTTTCCAGCCGGCGTCCTGCCGGCGGCGGAAGACTAGGCGCACGCGTTTAATGCGGCCTTAACCGTGCCCCGCGCCGCCGCCCGCGCGCCTTCCCCCGTCATTGCGCGCCCGCACGCACCTTCCCCGCCATTGCGAGCCCGAGCGCACCTTCCCGCGTCATTGCGAGCCCGAGCGAAGCCAGGGCGAAGCAATCCAGAAACGGCAGTGCCACGAATCCAGGCATTGTGTCTGTGGCACGGGCCGTGACTGGATTGCTTCGTCGCCGCTTGCGCGGCTCCTCGCAATGACGGCGG
>JADGGK010000039.1 GCA_019689975.1 Pseudolabrys sp. | reverse complement strand
CCTCGCAATGACGGCGGCGGGCGAGCGTCGCCCTTTGCGCGTTCCTCGCCATGACGGGACAAGGCGATCCGATCCCGCCCTAAGCGGCGTCGCGGTCCTGCACCGCGGCGAGCAGTCTCCGGCACTCGGCCAGCTCGTCGAGGACCGCCTGCAGCCTGTCCACCACCGCGCGCGGCAGGCTCGCCGCCGCGGCCGGCGCGGCAAGAGGCGGGGGTTCGGGTTCGCCGGCGCGGTGGATGGCGCGGTCGCCGGCATCGATCCGGGGCGTCGGCGCTCCCGCGAGCGGCGGTTCCCGGCGCTCAAGGACGTCATCGGAGGAGTCGTCGAGGTCGCGACCGACGAGCGCGGCGAGGCCGCGCGCCGGTCCGCCCGCTTCCTCCGGCGCCACTTCGCCGTCCGCCATGGCGTCCTCCTCGCGCAGGCCATGCGGCGGTTGCGGTGCGCCTTCCCGCCATACTGCCTGGACGAATTTGACGCCCTGTTCGCGCAGGATGCGCTGCACGCCGCGGATGGTATAGCCCTCGCCGTAGAGCAGATGGCGGATGCCGCGCAAAAGCTCGATGTCGTCGGGACGGTAATAGCGGCGACCGCCGCCGCGCTTCATCGGCTTGATCTCGCGAAACCGCGTCTCCCAGAAACGCAGGACGTGCTGCGGCAGATTGAGCTCCTCCGCCGCTTCGCTGATGGTACGAAATGCGTCGGGTGCCTTGCTGTCCAAGATGACACTCCTGCGGCTACGAAGGCGACGCGCGGCATCGATGGACGCATCAAGCCGTCGCGGCGCCTCAGGTCGTCGACGAGCGACTGTCGCCGCCGTTGATGCGCTGCTTGAGGATCGCCGACGGCTTGAACACCATGACCCGACGCGGGGCAATGGGCACTTCCTTGCCGGTCTTGGGGTTGCGGCCGATGCGCTGACCCTTCTTGCGTACGATGAACGAACCGAAAGACGACAGCTTGACCGTCTCACCGCGCTCGAGGCAGTCGGTGATCTCCTTCAGCACGAGCTCCACCAATGCCGCGGATTCCGTGCGCGAAAGGCCGACCTTCTGATAAACTGCCTCGCACAAATCGGCGCGCGTTACCGTCTTTCCTGCCATTGCCTGCCCTGCCCCCGGGCAAAGTATCTCGCTGAATTATCAACACTATTAGCATGGCCCCGGGCGGTCAACGGGGCGCTCTAAATTATTGAAACTGTTCTTGCCGCGCCTGCCGCCGGAGCGCCGGCCCCCGCGCGGCAAGATCGGGGCGCAAGAGCAGCCCCTCGCTCACCAGCGCAACAGCGCCGAGCCCCAGGTGAACCCGCCGCCCATGGCTTCCAACAGCACGAGATGGCCGCGTTTTATCCTGCGGTCGGCCACCGCATCGAACAAGGCCAGCGGAATCGAGGCCGCCGACGTGTTTCCGTGCCGGTCCACCGTGATCACAACCTTTTCCGGCGCGATGCCGAGCTTGTGCGCCGAACCGTCGATGATGCGCTTATTGGCCTGGTGCGGCACGAACCAATCGATGTCGGCCGCGGTGTAGCCGGTCGCCTTGAAGGCGGCGTCGATCACGTCCGTGATCATGGCCACCGCATGCTTGAATACCTCGCGGCCCTCCATGCGCAGGTGGCCGACGGTCTGGGTCGAGGACACGCCGCCGTCCACATAGAGCTTGCCGCGGTGCCGGCCGTCCGAGCGCAAATGCGTGGTCAGGATCCCCCGGTCGGACCGGTCGCCCGGCTGCTGCTGCGCCTCCAGCACCAGGGCGCCGGCACCGTCGCCGAACAGGACGCAGGTGGTGCGGTCGGTCCAATCGAGGATGCGGGAGAAGGTTTCCGCGCCGATGACGAGCGCGCGCTTGTAGGCGCCGCTGCGCAGCAGGCCGTCGACGACCTGCAGCGCGTAGATGAACCCCGAACACACCGCCTGGAGATCGAAGGCGGCGCCGTGGGTCATGCCGAGGCCCGCCTGCACCGCGACCGCGGTCGCCGGGAAGGTCTGATCGGGGGTCGAGGTCGCCAGCACGATGAGATCGATCGCCGAGGGGTCGAGCCGCGCGTTGGCGAGTGCCGCGCGCGCCGCCTGCAGCGCGAGATCGGAGGTCAGTTCTCCCGGCGCGGCGATATGGCGCTCGCGGATGCCGGTACGCTGCACGATCCATTCGTCCGTGGTCTCGACGGAACGCGCGAGATCGTCGTTGGAGAGGATGCGGCTCGGCAGATAGCTTCCGCAACCGAGCACGACGGACCGGGTCACCGTCACGAAGCGGCTCCACTGGCAAGCCGCGCATTCGTCTTGGCTTCCCGATCGCGCGCGAGGGACTCGCCGATCTTGGCGAGCAGGTCGTAACGTACCATGTCGTAACCCATGTCGATTGCCGCGGCATAGCCTTCGACATCGGCCGCGCCATGGCTCTTGATGACGATGCCGTTGAGACCGAGGAACACGCCGCCATTGGCGCGGCGCGGGTCCATCTTCTCGCGCAGTGTCGCCAAGGCCTTGCGCGCGAGCAGATAGCCGATCCGCGCACGCCACGTGCGGTTCATCGCCGCCCGCAGATATTGCGCGAGCTGACGCGCGGTGCCTTCGGCCGTCTTCAGCGCGATGTTGCCGGCGAAGCCTTCGGTCACCACGACGTCGACCGTGCCCTTGCCGATATCGTCGCCCTCGACGAAACCGTGATAGTCGAGATGGGCAAAATGCCCGTCGCGCAGGATGCGCCCGGCCTCGCGCACGGCCTCGAGCCCCTTGACCTCCTCGACGCCGATATTGAGCAGCCCGACGGTCGGCCGCTCGAGGTCGAACAGCACGCGTGCCATCGCGCTTCCCATGGCGGCGAGATTGACCAAATGATGTTCGTCGGCGCCGATCGAGGCGCCGACATCGAGCACGATCGATTCACCGCGGAGAGTGGGCCACAGCGCGGCCAGCGCCGGGCGCTCGATCCCCTCCAGCATCTTGAGCCCGAAGCGCGCCATGGCCATGAGCGCGCCGGTATTGCCCGCCGACACGGCGGCATCGGCATCGCCCTTCTTGACCGCCTCGAGCGTAAGCCACATGGACGATTTCCACCGCCCGCGGCGCAGCGCCTGACTCGGCTTGTCGTCCATACGGATGGCGACGTCGGTGTGCACCACCTGCGCGGCGGTCTTCAGACGCGGCAGTTGTTCGAGCAGCGGCTCGATCACGGCGCGGTCACCCACGAGCTGGAACGAGAGATCGGGGTGACGCGCGAGCGACAGCTCGGCCGCGGGCAGGACCACGGCCGCGCCATGGTCTCCGCCCATGACGTCGAGGGCGATGCGAAGCTTATTGGTCATGGAGCGACCGTGGCCTAGCGAGCGCGAACGCCGGCACTGCGATCCGCGGAAGGCGATGCATGCATGCGACCATAGCCGCTCGGACGGACCAGACAAGCCGCATCGCAGCCCCTCCCCCGCTCGCCGCCGGAATTAAGACGGCCCGCCGGGCAGGCGCTTTTTCAGCGCCTCGAGTGCCGCAAAAGGATGATCGGCCGGTTCGTCCGCGTGCGGCGCGGCGAATTCGACGCCCGGCTTGCGCGGATAGGGATCGATGCCGAGCATCAGAAACTCGGTCGCCACCGCCCCGAGATCGACCTTGCCGTCGACCAGCGCCTCCGGCGCCTCCGCATCCGGGGCGATCGCGAGCGAGCTTGCCGCCTCGGCCGGAGGCAGAAAAAGCAGGTCCACGGTCTCGTTCACCTCGTTCTCGATCGGCTCCAGGCTGACGACGCAGACCTGCGCCACGCGGGCGTGAACCCGGCCGCTGACCCGCACGCCCGCTCCGCGCCGCGTCAGGTCGAACTCGGCGGCAAGCCGCGGCAGGTCGCGCAGGCCGGCAAGCCTCGCGATATCGGCTCGCGCGGCGCTCGGCGCCTCGAGAACGCGATGCATACCGGTCTCGGGAACGTCCTCGACCGCGACCGGCACGCTCCAGGGATTCCCAGGTCTCTCCATGCCAATGTCTTTAGCATGCCGGGAGCGCAACCGCGCGGGGGTCGGGAAAACGTACCGCGCCCCGTGCCAGCGCCTCGGCCGCCTGCGCCGCGAGTTCCCCTACCGCAGCCCGCACATAGGCGGCAAGCCGCCGCGCCGCGTCGGTCCGTCGACCGGAATAGACGTTGCGGGCGAGAGCCTCCGCCAGGGCCGCATCGCAGGCGGCCCCGGTCAGGGCCGCCCGATAGGCCCGCAGGCGGCCGTAATAGGCCTCACCCAGGTCGCGCATGCGCCTGGGGACCGACAGGTCGCCCACACCCATTTGCCGCAGATTGTCATCCATGTCCTGCCAGAACCGGTCGAAAAGAGCCTGCGCCAGCCCCTTGAGAGCGGGTTCGGCCGCAAGCCGCTCCAGGACCAGGGCAAGATGCAGAACGATCAGGTCGAACCGGCCGTTAACCGTATCGGCGACCGCATAGTCGCGGTAAAAGCACTGCATTCGCGCCTGCGCCACGATCGTGCCATACAGGGCCGAAATGGTGTCGGGCCGCGCGCGACGGCGGAAGAGGACAAATGTCATCGTGGGGACCTGGTTCCGTCGCCGGTTACGGCCTCACCCGCGGTGATGCAAGAGCGAAAATGGACCCGACGCGCACCATGCTTCCAGTCCGCGGGCAAGCCCGCGCCCGCCTCGCGCCGCTCGTGCTCGCGGGCGCCTTGGCGCTCGGCGGCTGCGGCGTCTTCAGCGAAAGCTTCCAGCGCGGCTACGTGATCCAACAGGGCGCGCTCGAGCAGATCCCCATCGGCGCCAGCCAGGAACAGGTGCTGATCGTCCTCGGCACGCCCTCGACCGTCGCCACGCTCAACGGCGACGTATTCTATTACATCTCGCAGAAGACCGAACGCGGCGCCGCCTTCATGCCGCAGAAGGTGGTGGACCAGCGCGTCATCGCGGTCTATTTCGACAAGAACCGCAAGGTCGTGCGGCTCGCCAACTATGGCATGAAGGACGGCAAGATCTTCGACTTCATCTCGCAGACCACGCCGACCGGCGGGCAGGAACGCACGATCCTGGGCGGCCTTTTGAGCTCGCATTTCAATCCGTTCGGACTGTGAGCGCCGCGCGAGGCGCGGGCGGCGACCGCGGGCGGTCCCCCTCGCGCCTCGTTCCGGTTCAGCGCGCGAGCACCGCGAGCAGCAGCAAGGCGACGATATTGGTGATCTTGATCATCGGGTTCACCGCAGGTCCCGCCGTGTCCTTGTAGGGATCCCCCACCGTGTCGCCGGTCACCGCCGCCTTGTGGGCCTCCGAACCCTTGCCGCCGTAGTGACCGTCCTCGATATATTTCTTGGCATTGTCCCAGGCGCCGCCCCCTGAGGTCATGGAAATGGCGACGAACAGGCCGGTGACGATCACGCCGAGCAGCATCGCGCCCACCGCCGAGAAAGCCGCCGATTTTCCCGCCGCGCCGCCGCCCGCGATCAGATAGATCACGAAATAGACCACGATCGGCGACAGAACCGGCAGCAGCGAGGGCACGATCATTTCCTTGATCGCGGCGCGCGTGAGCATGTCGACGGCGCGGCCGTAATCCGGTTTCTCCTTGCCCTGCATGATGCCGGGCTTCTCGCGGAACTGCCGGCGCACCTCCTCCACGATGGCGCCCGCCGCGCGGCCGACCGCCATCATGCCGAGCGAACCGAACAGATAGGGCAGCAGGCCGCCGAACAGAAGACCGACGACGACATACGGATTGTTGAGCGCGAAATTGAGCTGGATGCCCTGGAAATAGGGGTGCGTCGCAGCATTGGCGATGAAGAAATCGAGGTCCTGGTTGTAGGCCGCGAACAGAACGAGCGCGCCGAGTCCGGCCGAACCGATGGCGTAGCCCTTGGTGATCGCCTTGGTGGTGTTGCCCACGGCGTCGAGCGCGTCGGTCGATTTGCGCACCGCCTTCGGCAATCCCGCCATCTCGGCAATTCCGCCGGCATTGTCCGTCACCGGGCCGAAGGCATCAATGGCGATGATCATGCCCGCGAGCGCCAGCATGGTGGTCACCGCAATGGCGATGCCGAACAGGCCGGCGAGCCCATAGGACACCAGAATGCCGGCGATGATGACGACGGTCGGCAGCGCCGTCGCTTCCAGCGACACGGCAAGACCCTGAATGATGTTGGTGCCGTGCCCGGTGACCGAGGCGGCGGCGATCGATTTCACCGGGCGGAATGTCGTGCCCGTGTAATACTCGGTGATCCAGACGATCAAGCCCGTCACCAGCAGCCCGACGATACCGCACAGGTAGAGCGACAGGCCCGTATAGGCGACGCCCGGCAGGGGACCGAAGCCGATCACCCAATGGATCGCCAGCGCCACGCCGAGAAGGGAGAGCACCGCGGTCGCGATGAAACCGCGGTACAGCGCGCCCATGATCGACTGGCTCGCCGGCAGCCGCACGAAGAAGGTGCCGAGGATCGAGGTCACGACGCAGGCCGCGCCGATGGCGAGCGGCAGGCTCATCATGGCGAACAGGGCCGGCGTCGAGGAAAAGAAAATCGCGCCGAGCACCATCGTGGCGACGACGGTGACGACGTAAGTCTCGAACAGGTCGGCGGCCATGCCGGCGCAGTCGCCCACGTTGTCGCCGACATTGTCGGCGATGGTGGCCGGATTGCGCGGATCGTCCTCCGGAATCCCGGCTTCGATCTTGCCTACCATGTCGCCGCCGACGTCGGCGCTCTTGGTGAAGATGCCGCCGCCGAGACGGGCGAAGATCGAGATCAGGGAAGCGCCGAAGCCGAGTGCCACGAGGGCGTCGATCACCGTGCGGTCGTTCGCCGCCTTGCCGAGGATGCCGGTGAGAAAGCCGAAATAGGCCGTGACGGCGAGCAGCGCGAGGCCGGCGACCAGCAGCCCGGTCACGGCGCCGGAACGGAAGGCGACCGCAAGCCCCCCCGCGAGCGACTTGGTGGAGGCCTGTGCGGTACGCACATTGGCGCGCACCGAGATGTTCATGCCGATGAATCCTGCCGCCCCCGACAGCACCGCGCCGATGGCGAAGCCGACCGCAACCAGCCAGCCGAGCAGCAGGCCGACCAGAATGAAGATCACCACGCCCACCAGGCCGATGGTGGTGTATTGCCGGTTGAGATAGGCCTGCGCGCCCTCGCGCACCGCCGCGGAGATTTCCTGCATCTTGGCCGAGCCAGGGTCGGAGCGCAGCACCGAGCTTGCAGCCCAAACCCCGTAGATGAGGGCGAGCACGCCGCAACCAATGATCAGCCACAGAGACGTCATGGGGAATTCATCCTCGATGTGATGTGGCGGGCCGGCGGAAATACGCTCCCGTCCGGCGCCGGGGAGCGTCGAGGATGGCCGCCGTCAGATGCGCTTCACCCCGACCGGAAAGTGCGCGGATATAGCCAAAATCGCGGCGCAAGCGCAATGCGGAAAATCCGTGGACGCGCCCGCTCCCGCTCTTGCCGGCGAACGGCCTTCCCGGCGGCGGGCCGCAAGACGGCACGACCCCGGGCGCCGCGCCGCCTCGCGCGGGAGCGCCCGCCTGGGGCGGGAACTCGCGCCGCAAGGCCGCCTCGCACCGCCTCTCGGCCATCCCCTCGATGCCGGCGACGAGCGGGCTCGGCAGACGGTCGCGCGCCATCGCCCGGGCCTCGAGCCGGCAGCACCCGAGCGGGCCGGATCCGTCTCTTCCTTGTTCCGCCCGCGCAGCCGGGGTCCCGCGGCGGCGCACACCTCTGCGCCGCGGGCCGCTCCCTTTCACGCCGCGGCCAGACGCTGGCGCAGGCGGTACCAGGCGAGCAGCGCGGCGACGGCGGCCACGATGGGCAGGACCACGGCATTGGTCGCGGTCCAGCCGAAGGAAGCCAGCATCTGCCCGGACGAAAACGAGGACAGCGCCATGCTGCCGAAGATCAGGAAATCGTTGAAGGCCTGCACCTTGTTGCGTTCGGCCGCCTGGTGGCAGTGCGTCACCATCGTCGTGGCGCCGATGAAGGCGAAGTTCCAGCCGATGCCCAGCAGCACCAGCCCGCTCCAGAAATGCGCGACGGTAATGCCGGTCATGGCGATGACCGCGGCGGCGATGATCAGCGCGAGGCCGGTCGCCGTCACCCGCTCGATGCCGTAGCGCGCGATCAGCGAGCCGGTGGCGAAGCTCGGGGCATACATCGCCAGGACGTGCCACTGAATGCCAAGCGCGGCATCGGTGACCGAATGTCCGCAGTCGACCATCGCGAGCGGCGCCGAGGTCATGACCATGTTCATCATGGCGTAGGCGGCAACCCCGCACGCGACCGCGACGACGAAACGCGGCGTGCGCACGATGGCGCCGAGCGGCCGCCCGGGCAGCTCGCGCAAGGCGGCAACGGGCGGCATCTTGACGAATTGCAGCACGACCGCCGCCAATCCCGCGCAGACCGATTGGCCGAGATAGCTCGCGGCAAAGGCGAAGGGCGCAAGCAGATCCTTGGTAAAGATCACGAGTTGCGGCCCGATCACCGCCGCGAAGACCCCGCCGGCGAGCACCCATGATACCGCCTTGGCGCGAAACGCCTCGCTCGCCGTGTCGGCGGCGGCGAACCGGTAGGATTGATGCGCGGCAGCGTAGAGCCCGCCGCAAAATGTGCCGATGAGCAGCAAGGCGAACGAACCGCCGATCACGGCGCTATAGGAGACGAGGCCCGACAGCACGCCGAAACCGGAGCCGATTTGCAGCGCCGTCCTTCGGCCGTAACGGCGGGCAAGCCAGCCGAGCGGCAGCGATCCGAGCCACATGCCGACCACCATGGCGGAGATCGGCAAAGTGGCGAGACCCTTGTCCGGGGCAAGCACCGAGCCGACGATCGAGGCGGTCGCGACGATGACCGTGTTATTGCCGCCGGCAAGCGCCTGCGCCGCGGCCAGCACGACCGCATTGCGCCGCGCCAACGCGTCGTCAACCGCGGCGGGGGAAACGGGTTCGGCGACCGCTGCCATGACTCCGGGATCCTGGCAAATCATTTCCCTCATAGCCCTATTCGTGGCATATCGCCACTTCCCCGGGCGCAGTCCTGGGTTGATTTTCCGCGCCGGGTCGGCCGGACACCGCAAGGCTTCTCGGCCGCCGCGCTTACCGTCTCGGAAGCGGGGCCTTTTTCACCGCAAGATCTGGCCGAGGAACAGTCGCGTGCGCTCGTGCCGGGGGTGGGCGAAGAATTCCTCCGGCACGTTGGTCTCGATGATCTGCCCCTCGTCCATGAATACGATGCGGTCGGCGACCTGGCGCGCGAAACCCATTTCGTGCGTGACCACGAGCATGGTCATGCCGTCCTCGGCGAGCTCGACCATGGTGTCGAGCACTTCCTTGACCATTTCCGGGTCGAGTGCGGAGGTTGGCTCGTCGAACAGCATGATCTTCGGGTTCATGCACAATGCGCGCGCGATCGCCACGCGCTGCTGCTGGCCGCCGGAAAGCTGGCCGGGATATTTGTGCGCCTGTTCCGGGATCTTCACCCGCTTGAGGTAATGGAGCGCGATGTCTTCGGCCTCGCGCTTGGGCATCTTGCGCACCCAGATCGGCGCCAGCGTGCAGTTCTCCATCACCGTCAGATGCGGGAACAGGTTGAAATGCTGGAACACCATGCCGACGTCCCGCCGGATCTCGTCGATCTTGCGCACGTCGTCGGTGAGCTCAACGCCGTCGACCACGATACGGCCGGACTGATGCTCTTCCAGCCGATTGATGCAGCGGATCATGGTCGACTTGCCCGAGCCCGACGGACCGCAAATGACGATGCGTTCGCCGCTCATCACCTTGAGATTGATGTCGCGCAGCACGTGAAAATCGCCGTACCACTTGTTGAGCCCGACGATCTCGATCGCCACGCCGGTCGCAAGCCGCGAGGGCCTGCCGGGCCTGGACGACGCTGCGTGATCCTCGGGCATCATCCGGCCCCTAGCGGCTCTCGCCGGCGGCAAGGCGCGCTTCGACGGCGCGCGAATAGCGCGACATGCCATAGCAGAAGACGAGATAGAAGATCGCGGCGACCGCGTAACCGGTGGTCGACGTCACGGGCGTTGCCCATTTCGGGTCGATGCGCGCGACCTCGATGGTGCGCAGAAAATCGAAGATGCCGACGATGAACACGAGCGTCGTGTCCTTGAACAGGCCGATATAGGTGTTCACGATGTTGGGTATCGTGATCCTGAGCGCTTGCGGCAGGATCACGAGCCGCATCATCGCCCAGTAGCGCAGCCCGATGGCCATCGCACCCTCGTACTGACCTCTGGGGATCGCCTGCAGGCCCGCGCGCACGACCTCCGCCATATAGGCCGAAGCGAACAACGCGATGCCGATCAGCGCACGCAGCAACTTGTCGGGCTCAAGATATTGGGGCACGAACAATGGCAGCATCACGCTCGCCATGAACAGCACGGTGATGAGCGGCACGCCGCGCACGAATTCGATGAACACGGTCGACAAGAGACGCACCGCCGGCATGCGCGAACGACGCCCCAGCGCGAGCATGATTCCGAGCGGCAACGAGCAAGCGATCCCCACCGACGCGACCACGAGCGTCACCAGCACGCCGCCCCACAGCACGGTGTCAACGACCGGAAGACCGAATGCGGCGACCCCGTGCAGCAGGACATAGGCGCAGATCGGCAGCACGACGAAGGCGTAGAACACGCCGAGATCGCGGCGCGGCGCATCGAGCCACATGAGCCAGGCGATCGCGACCGCCAGCATCGCAAAGAAGAGGTCGACGCGCCAGCGCTCCGGAATGGGATAGGAGCCGTAGATGAAATACGGCAGCCGCTCCCATATGAACGGCCAGCACGCGCCGATCTCGCGGTGCTGCACGGATTCGAGGCAGGCGTCGCGGCCCTCGCCGGTCCATACCGCGTCCACGATCAGGAACCTCACCAGTTCCGGGACGGCGAAGGCGAGCAGCAGCGCGACGCCGACCGTGAGCGCGACGTTGAGTGGCGTCGACAGCAGATTCGCCCGCAGCCAGCCGAGCGCGCCGGTCATCGTTTTGGGCGGCGGCTGCGGCGCGAGCGGCGTGCGGCGCACGAAGGCGATCTCGGTCGTCTCGTGTTCGGCTGCCGATCGCCTCATGACGGGCACCCTCACCGCTCGACCAGCGCGACACGCCGGTTGTAGATGTTCATCACGAGCGACGTGACAAGGCTGATCGTCAGATAGACCAGCATCGTGATGGCGACGACCTCCACGGCCTGGCCCGTCTGGTTGAGGACGGTGCCGGTGAAGACCTGGACCAGATCCGGATAGCCGATCGCCACCGCGAGCGAGGAATTCTTGGTGAGATTGAGATACTGGCTTGTCAGCGGCGGCACGATCACGCGCATGGCCTGCGGCACCACGATCAGCCGCAGCGTGAGCCCCGGCTTGAGGCCGAGCGAATATGCGGCCTCGGTCTGGCCGCGCGCGACGGCCAGGATGCCCGCGCGCACGACCTCGGCGATGAAGGCGGCGGTATAGATCGTCAGGCCGAAGAGCAGCGCAACGAGTTCGGGCAGCACCTCGAAGCCACCGATGATATTGAACCGCCCCGCCTGCGGATAATCGAAGCTCAAGGGGAAGCCGCGCAGCGCAAACACGGCGGCGGGCAGGCCGACGACGAAAATCAGTGTGACCCAGAGCACCGGCGCGCGTTCGCCGGTGCGTTCCTGTCGTCTGCGCGCCCACCGACCGAATCCGAACGCCGCGGCGAGGCCGACGCCGGCGGCGACGATCACCGTCTCGAAGCCGTGGAGAAAATTCGGCGCCGGCAGGAAGAGGCCACGATTATTGAGAAAGGCTCCGCCGGGAAGCGCGATGCTGTCCCGCACGTCGGGCAGCGATTTGAGCACCGCATTGTACCAGAACAGGAGCTGCAGCAGCAGCGGTATATTGCGGATGATCTCGACATAGCCGGCCGCGCATTTGGCAAGCAGCCAGTTCTTCGACAGCCGCGCAATGCCGACGAGGAATCCAAGCGCCGTCGCGAGCACGATGCCGAGCCCTGCGACCAGAAGCGTGTTGAGTAGCCCGACCCAGAAGGCGCGGCCATAGGTCGAGGTCTGCGCCGAATAGGGAATCAGCGTCTGGCTGATGTCGAATCCCGCCGACGCATCCCAGAACCCGAAGCCGGAGGCGATATGCGCGCGGCGCAGATTGTCGACGGCATTGGCGACCGCGCCATAGACGAGGAACGCGATGACCGCGCACAAAACGAACTGATAGGCAAGGCTGCGGATCCTGGGATCGTTGTAGAATGCGGGGCGGCCGCGCGCGCCGGCTCTCGTCAGGTGCATGGACATCTCGTCCTCCGTCGCGTCGCGACGGCGCACGGCAGGCTCCGCAACTCGGACGCCACGATCGCGAGCCGGCCGCGGCGCATGGCGCCAATTCGCGTCAGCGCACGGGCGGCGCGTACTGGATGCCGCCTTTGTTCCACAGCTTGTTGAGGCCGCGATCGATCTTCAGCGGCGAGCCGGAACCGACGTTGCGCTCGAATACCTCGCCGTAATTGCCGACGAGCCTGACGATGCGCACCACCCAGTCCTTGGTCAGACCGAGCTGTTCGCCGTAATTGCCCTCGGTACCGAGCAGGCGCTTGACGTCCGGATTGCTCGATTTGAGCATCTCATCGACATTCTTCGAGTTCACCCCGAGTTCCTCGGCGTTGATCATCGCGAACAGCACCCATTTGACGATGTCGAACCACTGGTCGTCGCCGTGGCGCACCGCCGGCCCGAGCGGTTCCTTGGAGATGATCTCCGGAAGGATCACGTGATCGTTCGGATTGGCGAGTCTAAGCCGCTCGGCCGCAAGGCCGGAGGCATCGGTGGTGTAGGAGTCGCAGCGGCCGGCGTCATAGGCCTTCACCGCCTCGTTGGCCGTGGCGAAGGTTACCGACTTGAGCTGCATGTTATGGGCGCGGAAGTAGTCGGCGAGATTGAGCTCGGTGGTGGTGCCCTGCTGGACGCAGACCGACGCGCCGTTGAGCTCGAGGGCCGAATTCACCTTCAGCGACTTGCGCACCATGAATCCCTGCCCGTCATAGTAGTCGACGCCGGTAAAATTGAGACCGAGCGAGGTATCGCGCGACGACGTCCAGGTGGTGTTGCGCACGAGCACGTCGACCTCGCCCGACTGCAGGGCGGTGAAGCGATCCTTGGCCGACAGCGGCACGAATTTGACCTTGTCGGCGTCGTTGAAAATCGCCGCGGCGATCGCCCGGCACACGTCGACGTCGAGACCCGTCCATTTGCCCTGCGCGTCGGGAAGTCCGAAGCCGGCCAGCGTGCCGTTGGCGCCGCAAATGAGGAGGCCGCGGTCCTTGACGGTCTTCAGCGTCTGCGCCGACGCGCTTTGCGCGAAAGCAAACGCGCCGAGAATGATCAGAACGGCAGTGCGTTTCATGGGTCGGCCTCTTTTGCGCATGTTCGGATACGGTGCTCCTTGCGGGCTGGCCAGGCGCGCGATGCCAGGGCGCGGCTGAGCGGCACGCATACCGGTCTGCGGCCCATTGATCCCCAAGGCCCCTCGCCTCTCGCCTCGCGCCATCTCAGAACGATCGGATTGCTAGGTCAAGGGGTTGACGCTTGCCGACGAGCAAACGCTATGTGACAAGGCGTCGATCGCCCGCTTGCCGACAGCCGAGCCCTCGCCATGGCGAAGACCCCGCGTGAGCCGCTCAAGCCCGAGACCCGCCTGGTGACCGCCGGGCGCGACACCGAGGCGCAACACGGTTTCGTCAATCCCCCCGTATTCCACGCCTCGACCGTCCTCTATCCCACCGCCGCCGACCAGGTCGCGCATCGCGCGCGCTATCAGTACGGCCGCCGCGGCACGCCGACCTCGGAGGCGCTGGAGAATGCGCTCGGCGCCCTCGAGGGCGACAATTGCGCCGGCGTGGCGCTGCTGCCCTCGGGGCTCGCGGCGATCGCGACCGCCCTGATGACGGTCGCCGGCGCCGGCGATCATGTCCTCGTCACCGACAGCGTCTACCGCCCGACGCGCAGCTTCTGCGACGGCGTGTTCCGACGCATGGGCGTCGAGACCAGCTATTACGATCCGCTGATCGGCGCCGACATCGCGGCGCTGTTCAAGCCGAACACCCGCGCGGTATTCGTGGAAGCGCCGGGCTCGCAGAGCTTCGAGATGCAGGACGTCCCGGCGATCGCGCAGGTGGCGCACGCGAAGGGCGCGGTCGTGCTCATGGACAATACCTGGGCCACGCCCCTCTATTTCCGCGCACTCGACAAGGGCGTCGACCTGTCGATCCAGGCGGGAACGAAATATATCGGCGGCCATTCCGATCTCATGTTCGGCTGCGTCGCCGCCAACGCCGCGCTGCTGCCGAAGCTCAGGGACACGGTTCATGCGCTCGGTCTCTGCGTCGGTCCCGACGACATGTATCTCGCGCTGCGCGGCCTGCGCACGCTGGCCGTGCGGCTGAAGCGGCATTTCGAGTCGGGGCTCACGGTCGCGCGCTGGCTCGCGCGGCGCCCCGAAGTCGCGCGCGTGCTCCATCCGGCGCTCGAGAGCGATCCCGGTCACGCGATATGGAAGCGCGACTTCACGGGCGCCTGCGGACTTTTCAGCGTCGTGCTCAAGCCGGTAAGCCAACGGGCGGTCTTCGCCTTCATGGACGCGCTGACGCTGTTCGGCCTGGGCTATTCCTGGGGCGGATTCGAAAGCCTGGTGATTTCCTTCGACTGCACCGACTACCGCACCGCGACCCGCTGGGCACCGGGCGGTCCCACCTTGCGTTTCCATATCGGCCTCGAGGACCCCGACGATCTGATCGCCGACCTCGACAAGGCCTTCGCGGCGATGCGGGCGGCGGCCTGATCGGAACGCGCTCGCAACACTCGGCACGGCATCCGACGGCGACGCCGTCCCCGCTCGGTGCTCAGGCCGCGGCGCCCTCCCCGCGTCCGCGCAACACGAACTGCAGGTTCCGCAGATAGACGAACACGCCGAACGCCTGGCCGAGGATGAATACCGGGTCGCGGCGATAGACCGCATAGCCGAGCAGCATCAGGCCGCCGCCGATCGAGAACACCCAGAACGCGGTCGGCACCACGCTCCTTCCCGCCCGTTCCGAGGCGATCCATTGCACCACGAAACGCATCGCGAACATCGCCTGCGCGACATAGCCGACCAGGATCCCGACGTCGACATTGCCGATGAAGACGTCATGCAGATAGCCACCGACGGAACGCGCGATATCGACCAGCATCTACTCCTCCAGATCAGGAATGCGTTTTCTCCGTCGGATCAGCCACCACACCCCGGCAAGATCGAGAATGCCGACCCACAGGCGATCCCACAGCCCGTAATTGGAGACGCCGTGCCGGCGCGGACGGTCGACGACGTCGACATAACCGACGTCGAAACCCTCGCGGCGGACGAGCGCCGGAAGAAACCGGTGCAAGCCGTCGAAATAGGGAAGCCGCAGAAACAGCTCGCGCTGCATCGCCTTCAATCCGCACCCACTGTCGCGCGTGCCGTCGCGCAACACCGCGCCACGCACGGCATTGGCGATGCGCGACTGCAGCTTCTTGAACCAGGAAGCCTTGCGGCCGACGCGCTGGCCGGCAACGAGACCCACGCGCGGGCGTCCCGCTTCCAGCGCGCGCAGGAGCGCGGGAATGAACCGGGGGTCGTTCTGACCGTCGCCGTCGAGCATGGCGATGACCGGCGCGCGCGCCGCGAGGACACCGCTGCGGATGGCCGCCGACTGGCCGCACGACTGCCGGTGGCGCAGCCGACGCAGCCAGCGATAGTGCGCGCCGAGCCGCCGCAGCTCGGCATCCGTGTCGTCGTCCGACCCGTCGTCGACGCAGACGACCTCGAAACTCCACTCCCCTTCGAGCGCGGCGGCGATCTCCGCGATGAGCGGACCGATATTGCCGGCCTCGTTGCGCACCGGCACCACGACGGTGACGGCGGGAATGCTCGCGGTCATGGATCCTCCCTAGGGGGCGAGCAGCTCGCGGACAACCGCCTTGATCCGTCGCGGCGAGGGACCGGGCCACGCGCGCAGAACGCCGTCATATCCGAGCGAGAAGCCGAGCCGGCGCAAGGCGAAATGACGCCGGACGAGGAGCGCGCCGACCACGCCGACGATCGCGGCCGC
Organism: Pseudolabrys sp.; assembly: GCA_019689975.1. Lineage (GTDB taxonomy): Bacteria > Pseudomonadota > Alphaproteobacteria > Rhizobiales > Xanthobacteraceae > Pseudolabrys. The sequence goes on along the minus strand of JADGGK010000039.1, from coordinate 13,455 downwards.
CAGCACGTCGCTCGGGAAATGCGCGGTGATGGCGATGCGGCTTGCGGCGATCGCCAAGGCGTAGATCCACAGCACGGTGCGGGCACGCGGCCACAGCGAACCGAAAGCGACCAGCGCGGCAAAGGCGGTCGTGGTGTGGCCCGACGGCATGCTCGCATAGTCGGCGCGCCAGACGAAGGGGCTGAACACGAATGGATCCACCGTCCCGGGTACCAGCGGGCGGGCGCGGCCGATGATGCGCTTGACCACGGCCACCAGGAGACCCGGCACCGCGATCGCGAGAAACAGAAAGCCGACGCGCACCATGATCGCCGCGAGCACGCGTTGCGACATGCGCGTCAGCCTCTCGCGCGGCAGCGCCGCCAGCATCACGAATAGAACGCCGAGCGGCCAAAGAAACCAGCCCGACTTGCCGTAGTCGGTGATCGCGCCGAAAAACCACGGCACGATCCGCGGCAACCCCAGGACCGCGCGCACGGCCGCCGCGTCCAAAAGAACCATGCACGCGAGGACCGCGGCCAAAGCGATCGCAGCCGCCACCACGGTTCCTCGCGCGCCGAACGAAGAGACCGCGCCACGGCCGCGGCCGGGCCGCAGCAGGCGCTGCAGCGACGCGGCGACGACGAGGAGGCAACGCCGCAGCGCCGAGGATGAGCCGGCCCCGGCCGGCAGGTCCTGCGCGGCGCTCATGGCGCGCTCACCGATCGGAACACGGTCAGGGCGACCGGCCTGCCGATGCTGATATTGAATCCGTCGATCGTCTGTTCCCGCGCATAACGCAGCCCGATCGCGTCCGCGCGCTGAATGAAGCTGCGCGTGCTGCGCGCGTCAACAAGCGCGAAGCGGCACGGTCCCTTGGCGATGAATTCCGCCGCCCCGATCCCGTCCGCGAAGCGCGTGCCGGTGCCGAGCAGGAACACCAGGCTCGGTTCCTGATAGGCGTAGGTGGAGACCAGCCTGGGATCGGAGCAGCCCGCCTCCTGCACGGCGCGCGCGACCAGCGTGCTCGGGAACAGCGCCGGCAGCGATGGAAAGCTCGCGGCATAGACGGCCATGCCGAGGAAGAGCGACGCCGCCATGCCGCGCAGCAGCGCGCGCTCGGCGCCGTCCACATCGTACAGCCGCCACGCGAACAGGCCGGCGATCAGGGCCGCGCCCGCGAAGGGCCAGGCAACGATGCCCGGATCGTTTTCGAACCTGATGAAGAGGATCGGGATCGCCACGGCGATGACGGCCGGCAGGACGAACCAGCCGGCAAGGCCCGGACGCATCCAGCGCGCCTTGCTCAGCGTGCCGCGGTCCACCATGCGCGCGATCAGGATGGCGACGGCGGGATAAAGCGGCAGCACATAATGCGGCAGCTTGGTGACGACGCACTCGAACACGACCCAGGATGGCACGATCCAGGCGAGCAGGAAACGCACGCTCGGCTCGCGGCGCATCTCCCAGATTTTCGGCGCGGCAAGCCCCGCCAGCACGGAGCCCGGCCAGAACGTCACCCAGAACAGCGCGAGATAGAATCCCGGCGGCGCTCCGTGCGCCTCCTGGCCGCTGAACACCTTGGCCAGCATGTCGTGACCGACCGAATCGCGGAAAAAAGCGCCGCCCGACTTGGCAAGGATCGCCGCGAACCAGGGCAACACGAGCAGCAGCATCCACGCGCCGCCGGGCAGCGGTCTGAGCGCGCCGAGCCAGCGCCAGGAACGGTCGAGGATCGACAGCGTCGCCGCGGCGAGGACCACGAACATCAGAATGAGCGGGCCCTTGAGCAGCACGCCCGCGGCCATCGCGGTCCACAGCAGCGCCGGCATCGCCCAGTCGCGCCCGGATCGGGGCGCACTCCGCGCGGCGAGATAGATGCGCCCCATCGCGCCCATGGCGGTGACGCAGGCGAACAGCAGCGCGGCATCGGTTTTCGCCAGCCGGGCTTCGACCCCGAGCAGGATGGAGCTTGCCAGCATCAGCGCGGCGAGCAATGCCGCACGCCGGCCGACGAAAGCGATCGCCGCCCAATAGGTCATGAGCACCGCGCCGACGGCGCCGGCGAGCGAGGGCAGCCGGTAGAGCCAGATCGTGGTTCGCGCCCGTGGAATGCCGAGGGCCTCGCCCGCTTTCACCGCCCCCGCCTGCAGCCAATAGATGCCGATCGGTTTCTTGTAGCGGACGTCGTTCTGAAAGCGGATGTCCACATATTGCCCGCTCTCGATCATCTGCTTTGACGATTGCGCGAAACGCGCCTCGTCGCGGTCGACCGGCGGAATGCGGAAAAACCCCGGCAGGAACGCGATCAGCGCGAAGGCGGCGAGCAGCATCGCGGCGCGCCAATGCGACCGCGCCGCCCAGTCGAGCGGCGCCGCCAGGCCGCGCGCCGGGCCGAGCGCCCTGCGGCTTTCGTCGTCGATCGCTGAGCGCATCGCGTGCTCTGTGTCCAAAGGTTCCCCCGGGGATCGGCCGGACAATAATGCGGCGCCGACCAACTGTCATTGGGCCGCTGCGGCGCCTGGCCGCGCTTCGAACCGTACCGTGACGCTGTCGGCGCGGCCGCGCGCGTCCATCACCGTCAGCCGCGCGAAGCCCGGCCCGTCGGGACGGACGAATAACAGGGAATGGCGGCCGCGGTCGCTCGGCAGCGGCACGCCGTTGACCATGACGGTCAACAGGCCGCGCCCGCCCGCGACCTTCACCGCGATCGGCTCGCCATCGCCCGCTAGCTCGAGCCGGGCGCCGTCGGGCGGAAACAGGATGCGCGGTCCCTCGCCCGCCTCCCGCAACGTTCCCTCCCGGCCGAAACGTCGCAAGGGCGGCGGCAATTGCGCATTGACGGCAAGGATGACGCCGGCAGGCGCAGGCAAAAGCGGAACCGGATCGCGCTCCGCACGGGCGAAGGCATCGAACAAGATCGGCGCGGCCGCCGAGCGTCCGGTCATCCCGGGAACCGGCGCGCCGTCGGCACGGCCGACCCAGACCCCGATGGTCATGCGGCCGTCGAAACCGAGCGCCCAGGCATCGCGATTGCCGTAAGACGTGCCGGTCTTGAAGGCGAGGCGGCCGACGGGCGCATTGTCGGGCGGCGGCGTCCCGCGAAGGATGTCCGCCACATACCAGGCGGCCACCGGATCGAGCAGGCGGCGCGGTCCCTGCCTGCGCGGCGCGGAGGTCTCGACCAGCGGCAGCACGGAGCCCTGCCGCGCCAGGCCCGCGTAGAGCAAGGTCAGGTCGCGCAGCGTCAGACCGACGCCGCCGAGGCCCATGGCGAGGCCCGGCGAGGCGCCCCTCGGCAATGCGGCAACGACACCCGCCTGGCGCAGCCGGGCCGCGAGCCGCTCCGCGCCCACCCGGTCGAGCACGGCCACCGCCGGAAGGTTGAGCGAGAATTGCAGCGCGCGCCGCACCGTCACGGTGCCGCGGAAGAGGTGATCGAAATTCTCGGGCGCATAGGGGCCGTAGCGCGCCGGCCGGTCGTCGATCAGCGTTTCCGGATGGAGGAGCCCGTCCTCGAAACCGAGACCATAGATGAACGGCTTCAGGGTCGAGCCGGGCGAGCGCAACGCGGCGGTCATGTCGACCGCTCCGGCGCGCCGCGCGTCGAAATAGCCGGCCGAACCGACATGCGCGCGCACTTCGCCGGTCGCATTGTCGACCGCCAGAATCGCGACCGAAATCTCCGGCCCGAGCGCCTCTGCTCGCGCGCATGCGAGCGCTTCCAGGCGCGACTGCAGATCGGCGTCGAGCGTGAGCCGGTGCACGCGCGTCAACGGATCGGCCGCCGCGACTTCGTCGGCGGCATGCGGAGCGATCATCGGCAAATGTTTGCGCGCGGTCGGTACCGGTTGCGCCCTGGCTTGTCTCGCCTCCTCGCGCGTCACCACGCCGGCCGCCACGGCGCGGTCGAGCACGCGATTGCGCGCCTCGAACGCCGCCTGCGGATGGCGGTCGGGCCGCCGCAAGGCCGGCGATTGCGGCAAGGCCACGAGCAGCGCCGCTTCGGCGAGCGACAGATGGCGCGGCTCCTTGCCGAAATAGGCAAGCGCGGCCGCGCGCACGCCTTCGAGATTGCCGCCATAGGGCGCAAGCGTGAGGTAGAGGGACAGGATCTCCGTTTTGCTCAGCGCGTGTTCGAGCTCGAGCGCGCGCACGATCTGCCGCAGCTTGGCGAGCAAGGTGCGATGCTCGCGCGGTTCGAGCAAACGCGCCACCTGCATGGTGATGGTGGATCCGCCGGACACGACGTGACCGCTCGCGGCGAGCTGCAAGGCGGCGCGTCCCAGCGCGAGCGGATCGACGCCGGGATGGCGATAGAAGCGCTTGTCTTCATAGGCGAGCAGGAGCCGCAGGAACCGCGGATCGACATCCTTGACCGTGGCCGGCAGCCGCCAACGCCCGTCGGGCGTGGCGAAGGCGCGCAGCAATCTGCCGTCGCGCGCGACCACGATGCGCGAATAATCGAGCTCGCGGCCGAGCGGCAACGGTCCGAGCGAATAGGCCCAGACCGCAAGGGCGATCGCCGCGGCGACCAACCCCGCGCACGTCCCCGCGAGGGCTTTCCGGATGCACCGCCGTGTCATCGGACGGCCCTAATGTCGACCGCGCCGGTGCCGGTGCGGCCATAGCGGTCCGGTCGATACATGTCTTCGACGAAGGCCTGCGGCAGCCCGTAGTGCCCGGGAAAGACGGCCCGCGCCACATAGGCGACGACGAAGACGGGCGGCGACTCCTGGCTGCGCTCGAACGCGGCGACGAACCGGTCATCGCGAAATTCGCTGTGCACCGGCTCGGCCGCACCGGAGATCCAGGGCAGCGCGGCCGTGTCGCCGGAAGACACCAGATGCGGGTTGTCGATCTCCAAACCCGCCGGCAGTTCGTCGACGACCATCACGCGGCCGAAGCGCGGCGCCGGCTCGGTCACCTTGAGGATCACCACGACGCGCTGGTTCTGCTCGAGGCTAGCGGGGTCGACCGGCGTGCCGTCGAGTGTGTAGTAGCCGCGTTCGATCGCGAAGCCGTGGTCGACGGCGGGCTCCGGGCTCGTCGGCGCACCGCTGACGGAAACGACCGCCTGCAGCCTGTGGCCGCCCTTGTTGGTGACGCTGAACGGACTCGTCAGTTCGTCGGCGCGCAGCGTGCGATAGAACGCGCCCTGCCGCGTGTCGCCGTTGATCGCGAGCGAGATGGCGCTCAGTTCCTTCGTCAGCGCGCGGGCCGCGAGCACGAGCCAGGCGTCTTCCTGGGTCGAGGTGCGCCGCACGGCGGCGCGCTCCGCCTCGAGGCGACCGAGCGCGGCATCCACGACCGCGGCATGGCGCGCCTCCGCGGCGAGCGCGACGACAGCCGCCGCATCGCGCAAAGGCGAGCCGTAATCGGTGCGGACCTCGTCGCTTTCCGGCGCCGCAAGCGCCGCCAGCGCGCGCTGGAAGACGCGCGCGGCCCGCGGCGCGTCGCCCGCCATGGCGAGCGCGGCGGCGATCTCCGCCTTGGCGAGCGGGCCGGCGAAGGCGTCGAGCTTGACGTCCGCGAGATAGCGCAAGTCGCCGATCGGAACCATGCCGTTGCGTGCGAGGAGATAAAGCGCATAGGCGAGATCGCGGCCGCCATTGCGCGCCGGATCCTGCTCGACGGCTACCTCGTTGCGCAGGCGCTCGAGCACGAGCGAGATCGCGCTCGACGGCACCGCGAAGCCGCGCTCCCTGGCGCGGGTCAGGAAATCGGCGACATAGGCGTCGAGCCAAGGGTCGTCGCCGCCCACCGACCAGAGACCGAACGCGCCGTTGGCGTCCTGCCGTGCCAGGAGCTGCATCAGCGCGTCGCGAATCTTGCCGTCGGCATCCGCAATCGCGAGATGCGACCCGCCGAGGTCCCTGGCATAGAGCAGCGCCATCGCGCGGCTCGCGAGCTGCTCGGTACAGGTGAACGGGTAGCGGTCGAGCTCGGCGAGGAGCGCCGCGGCATCGAGCGCCGTGGACCGCGCAATGGCGAGCGATACGCGCCCGGTGCCGGGGACGAAATCGGCGAAGACATCGCCCGACAGGGTCAGCGTTTCGCCGGTGCCGAGCTCGCGCACGGTGCGACGGGTCACGCCGTGTGCGGCCGGCTGCACGTCGAGGGCGTAGATGCGGTTGAGCGCGAAACCGTTCGGTCCGCTGACGTTCACCTCGACCGCGCCGCGGCCGGGCGCGGCGGCCTCCACCGGCACGCTGATCCGGCCGCGCTGTTTGGCGGCAAGCGTCAGCCTTTGCGTCATGTCGCCGGCGCGCTTGAGGGCCCCCTCGCCGCTCACCGTCACGGCATAGACGCCGGCCGCGCCCTCGACATTGTCGAGCTCGAGCGCCACCACGCCGCGGTCGCCGAGACGCAGGAAGCGCGGGAGCGTCGCGGTCAATACCACCGGATCGCGCACCGCGACCTCGCTCACGGCCTTGCCGACCCGGTCCTTGCTCCAGCCCACGGCCATCACCCGCACCGTGCCGGCGAAGGCCGGCATGTGGAACGCCACCCGCGCGACGCCGTCCTCGCCGACCGTCACGATGCCGGAATAAAGCGCGAGCGGCGCCTGCGTCGGCGGCGGGCCGACGCGTTCGGCGCTTTCGTCCCCGCCGGCGCGGATGCGGCCGGGCGTCCCCTGCATGCCGTCAATGAGCTGGCCGTAGAGGTCGCGGATCTCCGTGGCGAGCGCGCGCTGGCCGAGGAAATGATCCTCGGGCGCGGGCGGCGCGTAGCGGGTGAGATTGAGGATGCCGACGTCGACCGCGGCGACGACGACGCGCGCCTCCTCGCCTTTGTCGAGACCGGCGATGCGCAGCGCAACGTCGAGCCGGGAGTTCGGCCGCAACGTCGCCGGCAGCTCGAGCGACATCGGCAGCGTGCGGGCGGCGCGATCGATGCCGAACCATTTGACGCCGACGGCCCGGCCGGGCATGCGCTGGGCCGACGCGTCGAGCGGACGCAGCAGCGTCGCCACCACATAGGCGCCGCTGCCCCAGTCGGCGCCGACCGGGAGCGTTACGCGGGCGATCCCGGGCTTGACCTCCCGTGCGAGGCTCGCGGCGATGCGGTCGGTGACGACATTGACGATGAGCCGGCCGGCGCTGCGCGCGGTCGCCGCCACCGTGAGCGTCTCTCCCGGCCGGTAGTCGGTCTTGTCGAGGGCAAGCTCGAGCGCATCGGGCCGCTCGGCGCCCGCCTCGGCGTAATAGCCGGCGTCGAAATCAAGCGCGGTGAAGGCGCCGCCGGCCTCGCCGCTCGAGACTTCGAGCCGGTAGCGACCCCATGTGACCGGCAGCGTCAGGCGCGCGGGCCTGTCGGCGGCAAGGTCGATCGTGCCGTCGGCGACGCGGCGGCTCCGCTTGACCGGTTCGTAATGCCAGCGACCGTTTTCCCGATACCACTGGTAGGTGGTTTCGACGCGCAATAATTCGTAGTGCAGGTTCGACGCCGCCATGGTCCTCCCGTCGGGCGCGACCAGCAGCAGATCGAAGTCGGCAGCGGCGCCGTCGGCAAGCGCGCGACCGTCGAAAGCGGGTCTCACGCCGATCATCGGCGCCTCCGGCGCGACCGGCAGCGTGAGCCGGCGTTCGACCGCGCGGCCGCCCGCTTCCGCCATGCCGATCACGATGCGCGCCTCGAGCGGGCGTGTGGTCTGCGGCAGGGCATCGAGCCTGACCGCGATCTCCGCTTTGCCCTGCGCGTCGGTCGCCGGCAGATCGCGCAGGCTCTGGCGCAGCGGGCTCACCTCTTCCTCGGCGTCGCCGAAGACATAGCCCGGAAATCCCGCCCGCTCGCCGACGGCGGCGACGGTGACCGAGCCCTCGAGCCTGAGACCGGAGGCCGGCGCCCCATAGAGGAAACGGCCCGAGACGGAAACCGCGACCGGCCCCTCACGCGGAACCGCATCGGCCGCGGCGGAAAGCGTGATCGCGAGCCGCTCGGGCACATAGTCCTCGACCAGGAAGCTCGTTGCGCCGATCGGCGGGCGCCCGGGATCGGCGAAGGCGCGCACGCGCCAGGTGCCGGTCATGGCCTGCGGCACCAGGCCGACGTCCCAGACGCGGCCGCCAAGGCCCTGGTCGTCGATCACCGCGCGGCGATATTCGACGCCGTCGGGCCGTTCGACCACCAGCGTCAACGGAACGCCGGCGGCCGCCTTGCCGCGCGCGTCGCGCAACAGCGCGGCGACGTGCACGGTTTCGCCGCTGCGATAGACGCCGCGTTCGGTGAAGACATAGGCGTCGAGCCCGCCCGGCGCCGGCCGGCCGGCGACCCCGCGATCGGAAAGGTCGAGGGCCGGCCCCTTGAGCGAGAGGAACGCGTAGTCCCCTTGGCTGCTCGCCACGATCAAAGCCGGCGCGAGGCCGCCGGCGCCGCGGGTAAGACCGGCCGGCACATGGGCGCGGCCGTCGCGGTCGGTGGCCAGGCGCAGGAGTTCCTCGTTGTTGCGCGCGATGAGGCGCAATTCGACGCCTTCGAGCGGCGCGGTATTCGCCAAGGAATGGACGAAGACGTCGATGCCGTCGGGGCCGGAATAGGCGGCAAGCCCGAGATCGGAGACGACGAACCATTGGGTGGCGAGCGGGCCGTCGTGTCGCCCGCCCTCCTCCTTCGGCATCGCCGTCATGACATAGACCCCGGGCGCGAGCTCCTTGAGCACGTCGCCGAGCGGGAAGGCGGTCGCCACCTCGGCATTGAGCTTGGGCTCGACGGCGAGTTCCCCGCTCCAGATCCTGCTGCCGCTGCGGCTTTCGATCTGCTCGGCCTCGGCCGCGGTCAGATTGCGCTCGAAGCGGCGATCGAGGATCGTCGCGAGCAGATTGCGATCGCCGATGCGGTAGATCGACAGCGCGATCGTCCTGCTGTTGACGCTGAGCACCGGGATCCCGCGCTGGCCGCTGCGCGGCAGCACGAAGGCCCTGCCGGAAAAGCGCACGAACGGCCTGCGGTCGCGCACGAACACCGTGAGCTCGGTCGACCGCGCCAGCGTCTCGTGCCCGGCCGAGGGCAGGCCGGCGCGCAGCGTGATCGCGTAGCGCGCGCCGTGCCTGAGACCCTCGACGCAGAGCTGCTTCTCGTCGACCGACACCGCCGGCTTGTCGAGCCCGGCGACGGCAACGAAGGGCGAAAGGTCGCGCCTGCCGGCAAGCGGCTCGGAGAACTGGATGCAGGCGCGCGGCGACTCGGTGTCGGAATCGACCGAATAGTCGAGCACGCGGAACCCGTGCTGAAGGCGCAGACGCTCGTAGTCGCCGCGCAGCTCGGCGCTCTCGCGCAACGCAAGGGCAAGGCGCATGGCCTCGAGCGCCGGTCGCCATTGCTGCCGCTCGGCGAGCAGGCGGCCGAGGAGCGCGAGACTGTCGGCTTGCGCGTCGCGCTCGCGCGCGCGGCGATAGGCGATATAGGCGGCGGTGGCCGCGCGCTCGCGCAGGAAGTCCTGTTCGCGCGCGTCGCGCCCCTTGATCGCGCCGACCGCGCGGGCAAGACGCAGCCAGGCGGCCGCGTCCTCGGGCGCGGCGGTCACGAGCGCGCCGAGCACCGTCATGCCGGTGCGGAAATCGCGTCGCTGGAACGCCGCCTCCGCCTCCTTGCTCAGTTGTGCGGCCGACTGCGTCACCGCGCCCGCATCCTTGCGGATCTGCGCTTCGAGCGTGACGGCGGCCTGCTCGAGGGCCTCGTCGCGGAAGGCCGTCCCCTCGGCCGCAGGCGCCGCGAGGGGGAGAAGAGCGAGGAGCGCGGCGGCGATCAGGACGCGGAGCAGCTTCGACATCGAGCGTGACCTTTCGCGAGAGCGGCGGCCGCCATCCCAGCGCCCGAACGTGTCGGCGGCATGGCCGGCAACGGTCCCGCCCTTGCCGCGAGGCGGCGCAAGGCCGACCTTTCGCGCGCCGGCAAAGCCGGGTAAATCCGGCAGCGACCGACCCCGTAGCTCAGCCGGATAGAGCATCAGCCTTCTAAGCTGAGGGTCGCAGGTTCGAATCCTGCCGGGGTCGCCAGATTCCGCAGGCATGCATTGGACTTAGACGGGCGGAGCGGCGGCGCGGGGCGGGCCGGAACGAAACCCATAATTAACCCCTTTGCCACACCAATAACCGGCGCGTCCATGGCCGCAAGCGGCCGCCCCGCTGACCCTGCGTTTCGCCCTCGCCCCGCCCTTCGCATGACCGCTACCATCGTCCCCTCCTCCCAGGCGCCCGCGGCCGCGGCGGTGCCGGCCGTCGCCGGTCCGCCGCTCGCGCCGGCCCCGGCGCCGCTCTGTTTCGTGGTCGACGAGGAATCGAGCATCCGCCATTTCCTGTCGCTGGTGCTGCACGGCGCCGGCATCGACACCATGGAATTCGCCGAGGGCGCCGCCATGCGCGCGGCGATCGCGCAGCATACGCCCGACCTCGTCTTCCACAACGTCTCGCTCGACGCCGCCGACGCGATCGAGTCCATGGTCGCGCTCGGCGCCAGCAATTACCGCGGCGCGGTGCAGCTCATGAGCGCGCGCGGCGCGGCCGTGCTCGAGCACGTCAAGGCCGTCGGGCTGCAGCACAAGCTCACCATGCTGCCGGTGCTCAAGAAACCGTTCGAGACCGAGGCGATCCTCACCATCACGCGCGAGCTCAAGCTCGGCATGGCGCCGCCGGCGAGCCACCGCGTCGCGCTCGCCGAGGCGATCGCCGGCAACTGGATCGAGTTCTGGTTCCAACCCAAGATCAATCTGCGCCGCAAGCAGCTCGCCGGCGCCGAACTCGTCGTGCGCGCGCGCCATCCCCAGCACGGCATCGTGTTGGAGAGCGCCCTCCTGCCGGGCGCGGCGGACGCCGACCTCCTCGCGCTCGCGCGCCGCGCGATCGACGCCGCGCTCAAGGCGGCCGCCGATTTCGCCGCGCTCGGCCTGCACCTGAAGCTCGCGGTCAACATCCCGCTCGGCGCGCTCGCCAAGCTCGAGGTCGCGGACGTCATCAAGGCGTACGCGCCCGCCCGGTCCTGGCCGGGCCTCGTCGTCGACGTGCCGGAGGATCAGGTCCTCGCCGATCTGTCGCTTGCTGGCGAGCTCGCGCGGCGGCTCGCGGAAAGCAATGTCGGGCTCGCCGTCGACGATTTCGGCCGCGGCTATTCGGCGCTCGCGCGCCTTGGCGAACTGCCCTTCGCCGAGCTCAAGCTCGACCGCAGCTTCGTCGCCGAATGCGGCACCGACAAAGTGAACGCGCCCCTGTGCAAGACGGTCATCGATCTTGCGCACAATTTCGGTCGCGCCGCGGTGGCGACGGGAGTCGACAAGGCCGCCGACGCGGTGGCGCTGGTGAGCATGGGCTGCGATTTCGGCCAGGGCTTCCTGCTCGGCCAGCCCATGCCCGAGGAACGCTTCCTGTCGCTGCTGCGCCAGCGCGCGGCGACGCAGGGCCGCAGCCTCGGCGCAACCGACGGCAAGCCGGATTGAGCCGCACGCGCGTCCGCGCCTTTCCCGGTCGCGCGCGAGGACCCGCGCCGGTGCCGCGCGGCGGCGCGCGCAGGCTTTGCCTTGCCGTTCAGTGCGTCCAGGCCTCGCGGCGGTTATAGGCGAAATTGTCGGAATAGGAGATCGGCCGGCGGACCGGCGCCTTGGCTTCGAACAGCTGGTAGGCGATGCCGTTGCGCTCGCAATAGGCGATCGCCTCCTCCTTGCTCGCGAAGCGCAGGCGGATCTGCTGGCGGGTGTCGCCGGAGGAGGTCCATCCCATCAGCGGCTCCACCTCGCGCGGCTGTTCGGGTTCGAAATCGAGCACCCAGGCCTTGGTGTTGGCCTGGCCGGATTGCATGGCGGTCTTGGCGGGCTTGTAGATGCGGGCGATCATGGAGGCTCGGCCGGTTAGGGAGGAACGCCGGCTTGGCAAGCTATAAGGCCGGCCCGCGGCCGCGGCAAGCGCGGCCGCGCAGCGGGATATAGGCGCAAGGAAATGCCGGGGCAAGCGATGCGAAGCGCGCGCGCGGATCCCGTCTCCGTCTTCGTTTCCGCACCCGACGGGCTGCGGCTGCACGCGCGCTGCTACGGCAGGGCCGAGAGCCGCGCGCCCGCCGTCGTCTGCCTGCCGGGCCTTGCCCGCACCGCCGAGGACTTCGAACCGCTGGCGCGCGCGCTTGCCGCTGACCCCGCGCGGGCGCGGCGGGTGATCGCGCTCGATTATCGCGGCCGCGGCCTTTCCGACTACGACCGCGATCCGCGCAACTACACGCTCGACACCGAGCTTGCCGATCTCGACGCGGTCATGATCGCGCTCGGCGCCATGCCGGCGGTGCTCGTCGGCACCTCGCGCGGCGGCATCCTGGCGATGCTGCTCGCGCTGCTGCGGCCGACGGCGCTGGCCGGCGCGGTGCTCAACGATATCGGGCCGGTGATCGAGCTCAAGGGCCTGATCCGCATCAAGCACTATGTCGGCAGGCTGCCGCAGCCCAAGACGCTGGAGGAAGGCGCGGACATCCTGCGCCGGCTGTTCTCGGCGCAGTTTCCGAGGCTCACGCGCGAGGACTGGCTTGCCGCCGCGCGGCGCGGCTTCCGCGAGGAGAAGGGCATGCTGGTGCCGAGCTACGACGTGCGGCTTGCGCGCACGCTGTCCGGCATCGCGCCCGAACGGCCGCTGCCGACCTTGTGGAAGGAGTTCGACGCCCTTGCCCGCGTGCCGCTCATGGTGGTGCGCGGCGAGAATTCCGACATCCTGAGCGCGGAGACGGTCGCGGAGATGGCGCGCCGCAAGCCCGGCCTCGAGGTGCTCACCGTGCCCGAGCAGGGCCATGCGCCGCTGCTCGCGGAAGACGACGTGATCGCCCGCATCGTCGATTTCGTCTCCCGCTGCGAGGCGCAAGGCGCCGCGCTCCGGCCCGGCCGGGACGAGGTCGGATCGCCGTGACGCCGCGATGACGCCGCGCCCGCGCGCACGTTCCCCGTCATTGCGAGCCCGAGCGAATGCGAGGGCGAAGCAATCCAGAAAACGGCAGGCCCACGAACGCGGACGTCGGGCCTGTGGCAAGACAAAGACTGGATTGCTTCGTCGCCGCTTGCGCGGCTCCTCGCAATGACGGCGGATATGCCGGGCCGCAATGACCGTGCGCCGCACTTGTGGCATGGCACAGTCTGGATTGCTTCGTCGCCGCTTGCGCGGCTCCTCGCAATGACGGCGTCGTCATTGCGAGCCCGCGCGCCTTCCCCGTCATTGCGAGCCCGAGCGAATGCGAGGGCGAAGCAATCCAGAAAACGGCAGTGCCACAAATACGGGCATCGGGCCTGTGGCAAGACAAAGACTGGATTGCTTCGTCGCCGCTTGCGCGGCTCCTCGCAATGACGGCGGAAGTGCCGGGCCACAATGACCGTGCGCCGCACTTGTGGCATGGCACAGTCTGGATTGCTTCGTCGCCGCTTGCGCGGCTCCTCGCAATGACGGCGTCGTCATTGCGAGCCCGAGCGAATGCGAGGGCGAAGCAATCCAGAAAACGGCGGTGCCACGAATGCGG
>JADGGK010000038.1 GCA_019689975.1 Pseudolabrys sp. | reverse complement strand
TATGGCCGCATCTGACCGGCTAGGCGCCGGGCCGGGGCGGGCCGCACGACGCGGGTGGGGCCGGCCGCCGTCGGCGGCGATGGCGGTGCTCGCGAGCAATCCCCATGGGGGCGTCAGCGCGCCTGATCGAGATGGCGCCGGCGCATCGCCTTGAGCGTGGTCACCGCAAGCAAGGCCGTCACGGCATCGAGGATCGCGACGACGATGAACACCGTGCTCCAGCTTCCGGTAACCTGCTTGAGGAAAGCCGCGGCCGGACCGCCGAGGATCGAGCCCACCCCCTGGGCGATATAGAGGAAGCCGTAATTGGTAGCCGCATATTGCGGTCCGAAGGTGTCGGTCAATGTCGACGGGAACAAAGAAAAGATTTCGCCCCAGCCGAAGAACACCAGGCCGGTGAGCACGACGAACAGCGCCGGTCGGTCGATGAAGGCGAACAGGACGAGGATTGCCACCGCTTCCAGCGAGAAGGCGATCGCCATCGTGAGCTCGCGGCCAAGATGATCGGAGACCCAGCCGAAGAACGGCCGCGTCAGGCCGTTGGTAAGACGAGACAGCGTGAGCGACAACGGCAGCGCCGCCATTCCCACGACGGTCATTTCAGCGACGCCATATTCGCGTGCGAAGGGGCCGACATTCGAGGTCACCATGAGGCCGCTCGTCGCCATCATGCTCATCATGACGAAAAGCAACCAGAAGATCGGATTCTGCAGCATTTCACGCGGCGTGTAGCTGCGTTGCGCCTGCCGTTCGGCAACCGCGCGGTCGACGACCACCGTCTGCGCATGCTGCTCGGGCGGAAGACGCAGCCACTGGGCGGCAAGGATGCCGATGATGCCCTGAATGATCCCCCACACGACCAGCGTATGCGCGTAGCCGGAAGACTTGATCATGCTGTCGATCGGAAAACTGGTGAAGAAGGCGCCGAAGCCGTAACCGGCGGCGGCGATCCCGGCGGCAAGCCCTCGCCGGTCCGGAAACCAGCGCACCATCAAGCCGATGATGCCGACATAGATGATGCCGGTGCCGAAGCCGCAAATCACGCCATAGGTGAGGTAAAGCATCCATACGTTGTCGACATAGGCGGAAAGGACCCAGCCGCCGCCGGACATCAGCGCGCCCACGGAGATCAGGGTGCGCGGCCCGAACCGGTCGACCAAATAGGCCTGCAGCGGCGAGCACCAAGTCTGCAGGATGATGAGCAGCGAGAATGTCCACTGCAGCTCCGCGAGCGTGGTCCCGAGTTTCTGGTTCAACGGACCGGTGAACAGCGTCCATACATATTGCGGACTCGAGATCGACATCATCGCGATGAGACCGAGGAGCAACTGGATCCATCGGTTCCAGAACCACGCAGTCCTGTCAGCTTGCACGGCGATGGTCATGACGGCCCCTCCCCCGTTGTCCGCGGCAAAAAGCCTAGGCCGGCCCCGATGGGCCCACAAGTGGTGCGCACGCTTCGGTTCATATTTTCCTTCATATCAGGAAAGCCCGTGACGACGGCGTTCGACAGCGCGCAGATGTCCCGGCCCGCGCGGGGCGGAATGCGCCCCGCCGTGTTGCAATCCGGCCCCATGATGTCGCTCTTGCCGCGATCACGCATCGCAGGCCCGACCTGATGGCCCTGGCGCGGGAACCCGCCGCCCAGTGTCCTTCCAGCAATCCCCGATCCGGGGATTCCCACCTTCATGCCGCCCCTCCCGATGAAGGCGCGCATCCATGTGCCGGGTAATCTGCAAGAGTCGTGCCGCCTCTTGCGGCGACGCGATCATTCGTCCCGCCAAAGGACGCTTCTCGCGGGCCGGGGCGGAAAGGGACCGAGCGGCAGAGTAAGCGGTGCCGATAAGCGGGCGGCTTGGGTGGCCTCAGGCCGACGCGGGTTCGAACCCGCCCGCGCCGTAATCCGTGAGCGCCGCGGCAAGAGCGGGAGCCGGTCGCCGTCCCGACGTGAACGCGACGCGCGTGGGCGGGCCGACCGCGCCCTTCGGCCCGCCGATGAGGTCGACCACCCGCCGCGCGATCGCCGGCGCCGGATCGAGCCAATCGACCGGCCAGGGCGCGAGCCCGCGCAGGCGCGGCAGCAACAGCGGGTAATGCGTGCAGGCCAGCACCACGATATCCGTGCGTTGCCCGTCACGGTCGACGAAACAGGGTGCGATTTCAGCGGCAATGTCCGCATCGGCAACGGCCGCACCCGCAAGTTCGGCCTCGGCAAAATGGGCGAGCCGCGACGAGCCGACGAGGATCACGTGGCAGCCCGCGGCGAATTGGCGGATCAGGGTCCGCGTATATTCGCGCGACACCGTCGCCTGCGTGCCGAGCACGGCCACGCATTTGCTCCTCGATTGCGCGCAGGCGGGCTTGATCGCCGGAACGGTTCCCACGAAGGGCACCCTGAAATGCGCGCGCAGATCCGCGAGCGTCAGTGTCGAGGCGGTGTTGCAGGCTAGGACGACGAGGTCGGGCGCGTATTGCGCGAGCGCCGTGCCGATCACGTGGCGCACGCGCGCGGTCAGCTCGCCTTCGCCGAGATTGCCATAGGGGAACGCCGCGTCGTCGGCGATATAGACATAGGATGCATCGGGCCGCGCCGCCCTGACCGCGCGCAGCACGGTGAGGCCGCCGAGGCCGGAATCGAACACGAGAATGGTGGGAGCTGCGGGGTCCGGCACGAGGCGGCCTCATGCCGCGCCGAACACGCGCCGGAAGATCGTGTCGACGTGCTTGAAATGATAGTCGAGGTCGAAATTGGCTTCGATTTCCTCTTCCGACAGTTTGGCGCGTATGTCGTGGTCGGCCTTGAGCAGGGCGAGAAAGTCGTTCTCCTCGCCGCTCCACACCCGCATGGCGTTGCGTTGCACGAGACGATAGGCGTCCTCGCGCGAAACGCCCTTTTGCGTCAGCGCGAGCAGCACGCGCTGGGAGTGGATCAAACCGCCGAGGCGGTCGAGATTCCTGCGCATGGCCGAGGCATGGATCACGAGCTTGTTCACGATCTCGGTAAGTCGGGCAAGGGCGAAGTCGAGGGTCACGGTGGCGTCGGGTCCGATCAGGCGTTCGACCGAGGAATGCGAGATGTCCCGTTCGTGCCAGAGCGCGACATTTTCCATCGCCGGCTGCACGTAGGCGCGCACCGCCCGCGCCAAGCCGGTCACGTTCTCCGACAGTACCGGATTGCGCTTGTGCGGCATCGCCGACGAGCCTTTCTGGTTCTCGGCGAAGAACTCCTCGGCTTCGCCCACCTCGGTACGCTGCAGATGGCGGATCTCGGTTGCCAATCTTTCCACCGATGAGGCGACGACCCCGAGGGTCGCGAAATACATCGCGTGACGGTCGCGCGGGATGACCTGCGTGGAGATCGGTTCCGCGCGCAGGCCCATTGCCTTGGCGACGTGCGCTTCGACGCGCGGGTCGATCTGCGCGAACGTGCCGACCGCCCCGGAAATCGCACAAGTCGCGACCTCCTCGCGCGCGGCGTGCAGGCGGCGGCGCGCACGGGCGAATTCGGCGTAGGCATAGGCGAGTTTCAGCCCGAAGGTGGTCGGTTCGGCATGGATGCCGTGCGTGCGACCCACGGTCGGGGTGAACTTGTGTTCGAAAGCGCGCCGCTTGAGCGCGGCCAGCAGCGCGTCGACGTCGCCGATGAGGATATCCGCGGCGCGCACGAGCTGCACGTTGAACGCGGTATCGAGCACGTCGGAGGATGTCATGCCGGCGTGCACGAAGCGCGCATCGGGTCCGACAATCTCGGCAAGATGCGTGAGGAAAGCGATCACATCGTGCTTGACTTCGGCCTCGATCGCCTCGATGCGCGCGACGTCGAAGCGGGCCGCCTTGCCCTTTTCCCAGATGGCGCGGGCCGCCGGTTTGGGAATGACGCCGAGTTCGGCCATCGCATCGGCGGCGTGCGCCTCGATCTCGAACCAGATGCGGAACCTGGTCTCGGGCGACCAGATCGCCGCCATTTGCGGGCGGGAATAGCGCGGAATCATCGTCGGCCCATGCCTGCGCGCGAATGGCGGGATGGCTGACGCGTCGCGGGCAGGCCCGTCGCGGCCATGAACCGGACTTCGCTCACGCCGCCTCTCCGCGCGCCGATGCGGCGGCCTGGCGAATGGCGTCGATCGCCATTTTATAGTCGCCCGCCGAGAACACCGCCGAGCCTGCGACCAGCACATTGGCACCCGCGCGCACCGCCTCCGCCGCGTTCCGCGTCGTCACGCCGCCGTCGATCTCGAGGTCGATGGGGCGTGCGCCGAGGAGCGCGCGCGCGGCGCGGAGCTTGTCGAGAGCGCCGGGAATGAAGGCCTGCCCGCCGAATCCGGGATCGACAGACATGATCAGCACCCGATCGACCAGATCGAGGACGTGCTCGATCGTGGCGACAGGAGTCGCCGGATTCATCGCCACGCCGGCCTTTTTGCCGAGCGCGCGGATGGCCGCAAGCGAGCGATGCAGATGCGGGCCGGCCTCGACATGGACGGTGATGAGGTCGGCGCCGGCCGCGGCAAAGGCGTCGAGATAGGGGTCGCAGGGCGCGATCATGAGGTGAATGTCGAGCGCGGTCCGGGCGACGGGGCGGATCGCCCGCACGACCGCGGGACCGATCGAGATATTGGGCACGAAGTGCCCGTCCATGACGTCGACATGAATACGGTCGGCGCCGGCGGCCTCGACGGCGCGCACCTCCTCGCCGAGCCGGGCGAAGTCGGCGGCGAGAATGGAGGGTGCGATCATGAGCGGACGCATCGGCGGCCTCCGGCAGGCTCCGGGTATCATGGGGCGCAACGGCAGGCAATGCATCGGCGCGCGCGGGCTCGGCCTGTCAACGTTTTTCCGCCCATCGGCGGGCCATCGGTTGCAGCACCGCCGGCAGGAGGAAAATGGGAAATTGCGCCATGGCGAAGTAGAACCAGGCGAGGTCCGGCAGCGTCGCACCCACGACGGCCATGATGGCGCCGATATTGCGGAAGCCGGCAAGCACGCCGATCGCCAAGCCCCGATCGCGTCCGGCGCGCCAGAAGACGAGCATGCTCGCGCCGATCGAGACCAGGGTCAGCGCCACGGTGAGCGCGAACAATTCCAGCGCGAACGGCGGGTCCGTCAAAACGTGGCGCGGCACGCTTTCCATCGCGGCGACGGCAAAGACGAAAACGGCAATCACGTTGAGTCCGTCGATGACGTCCTTTTGCCGCTCGATCCGCTCGCGCCCGGCCAGTCGTTCGATCCCGTAGGCGATGGCGCCGGCGCCGCCGAAAAGGGCGAACAACCGCAGGCCGAGATCGAGCGGCGAAAACAGGGAGGTTCCGAGAAAGAGATAGCTGAAGGCGACGGTGGTGAGCGGCGACAACGCATTGCTCAGCACGAGGACCGCGAGCGAGAGGGCAACGTCGAGCCCCATCAGCGCCGCGAATGCCGCCGCCGACGTGATCGGCGTGATCGCGCTCTGCAAGATCATGATCGTGAAGAGCGGCGGCGAGACCTCGCGAATGCCGGCAACCGCGTAGATCGTGCCGAACAGCAACGGCAGGACAACCATCACCCAGAGCGAGGCGATGACGGTGAGCCCGGGCGATCGGATATAGCGCCGCAGGGCGGAGCGGTCGGTGCGGAGATAGGAGAATAGCAGCAAGACGAAGACCGTCGCGCCGAGATAGGGCTTCACGTAAGCGGCAAGCGCGGGCACCGCGAGGCCGAGGAAGATCGACACCGCGAGCGCGCGTGTTCCTTGCCGGCCGAGCCACGCCAGCGCGGCATGCAATTTGCCCAGGAAGAGCATCAGGAAGAGCATCAGCGCTTCCCCGACACCGGTGTTGCGGCACGGTCATAGCCAAGACGGCGATGCGGTTCCATATATAAAGGCGCATGCGGCAAGGTGCGGAGGAGGAAAGGACATGGCACGCAGCGATGCCGTCGTTCTGGGCGCGGGTATCGTCGGCGTCTCGGTCGCACTGCATCTTGCCAGGCGCGGCCTTTCCGTCGCGCTGGTCGAACGCGCCGGCATCGGCGAACAGACCTCCTACGGCAATGCCGGCGTCATCGAAGCCAATACCGTTTTTCCGCCCGCCTTTCCGACCGATCCCGGGGCGCTGCTGCGGATCATCTTCAAGCGGGCGAGCGAGGCGAATTATCATCTCGCGTTCCTGCCGCGGATATTTCCCTGGTTGATGGCGTTCCGCGCCGCCTCGCGCCCCGAGCGTCTGGCGGAGACCGCGCGCCTCATCCGCCCGCTTTACGCGCGTGCGCTGGCGGAACACGAGGTGTTGATGGCGGAGTCCGGTGCAAGCGGCTATCTGCGCAAGACCGGTTGGCTGAAGGTCTATCGCAGCGAGAGAAGCTTCGCCGCGCTCAAGCACGAACTCGACGTGGCCGCCGAGCTGGGTCTGCCGTTGCGTCAACTCGACGTGGCCGAGGCGCAGGCGCTCGAGCCTGCGCTGCAGCCGGTTTTCCGTCGCGCGGTATTCTGGCCGCAAGCCGCGAGCGTGAGCAATCCCTTGGGGGTCACGCGCGCCTATGCGGCGCGTTTTGCCGCGCTCGGCGGGTTGACGCTTGCCGGCGATGCGCGCTCGCTGCATCGGACCGGCCGCGTCTGGCGCGTGGAGACCGCTTCGGGCAGCCTCGATGCGCCGGAGGCGGTGATCGCTCTCGGCCCCTGGGCGAGCGACGTGCTCGAGCCGCTCGGCATTCGGCTGCCGCTCGCCGTCAAGCGCGGCTATCACCGTCACTTCCGGGCACGCGGTACCGCGACGCTCGCGCGGCCGGTGCTCGACGCCGACGTCGGTTACCTGATCACGCCGATGGAGCAGGGCCTGCGCATCACCACGGGTGCCGAGTTCGCCGCCCGCGATGCGCCGCCGACGCCGGTGCAGTTCGATCGGCTGATGCCCAAAGCGCGCGAACTGTTTCCGCTCGGCGAGCGCGCGGACGACCGGACCTGGCTGGGCGCGCGGCCCTGTTTTCCCGATTCGCGCCCGGTGATCGGTCGCGCACCGGGCCGGAGGGGCCTGTGGCTTGCCGTCGGTCATGCCCATTGGGGGTTGACGCTCGCTGCCGCGACCGGTCGGCTGCTCGCGGAGCTGATCGCGGGCGAGACGCCGTTCTGCGATCCCACGCCCTACCGCGCGGAGCGTTTTCTCTAGGATCCGAACCGGTCGCGCCAGCTCGGCAGCGACCCCGGAAAGGGGAGCGCCGTGGCCTCGTAAACCCCGCGCGCGATCGCACGGGCGAGCACATTGGCGGCGAGCATGCCGAGCTCGGCGAGCGAGAACACCGGATCGCGGAGCGGCCGCTCGCCCGCGCTTGCCGCGAATACCACGTCGCCGTCGAGCGGCGTGTGCACCGGATAGATTGCGCGCGCGAGTCCGTCCTGCGCCATGATCGCGAGGCGCTTGCATTGCGCCTTGTCGAGCCGGGCGTCGGTGGCGACGACGGCGAGCGTCGTGTTCGCGCGGGCCGCGCCCTTGCTGCGAAAGACGAGATCGGAAGCCGTTACCGAATGAGGCCAGCCGCGGCCGCCGAATTCCTTGCCCTGCTCGAACGGCGCCGCCCAGAAATGCGGACCGTCGCCGACGACCACGCTGCCGACCGCATTGGTCGCCACGACCGCGCCGACCGTGATGCCGTCGCTCGTCTGCGCGGAGGCCGTGCCGAAGCCGCCCTTGAGATTGACGGTGGTGGCGCCGAGTCCGGCGCCCACGCTGCCCAGCGCCACATCGCGGTCGGCACGCCTTGCCGCCTCGTAGCCGAACTCGCGATAGGGCGGATAGCGACCCCAGTTCTTGTCGCCGCCGGAAAGGAGGTCGAACAGGATGGCCGCCGGGACGATGGGCACGCGCGCCTCGCCTACCGGAAAACCGCGGCCCTGCTCGCGCAACCACGCCTGCGCGCCGGAGGCGGCGTCGAGTCCGAAGGCCGAGCCGCCCGACAGCACGATGGCATCGATGCCGGCGACGGTCTGCGCGGGATCGAGCAGCGCGGTCTCGCGCGTGCCGGGGCCGCCGCCCCGGACGTCGACGCTCGCCACCACCGCACGCTCGAACAGCACCACCGTGGTGCCCGAGCCGAGCGCGGTGTCGCCCGCATGACCGACCCGAACGCCGGGGATATCGGTGATGGCGTTGCGCATAAGCCGCGACCGTTTATCACATCCGCGCCATCACGGTCACGGACCCTTGCCAGGCCGGCCGCAGGGCGGGCATATCGCGCCCATGGCTCCGGACGTCACCCTTGCGGCCGCGCTGTTCGCAGGCCTGGTGAGTTTCCTCTCGCCCTGCGTCTTGCCGCTGGTTCCACCCTACCTGGTGTTCCTCACCGGCACGTCGCTCGAGCGTGTTGCGGACCATAGACCGCAGGCGCGCGTCAAGCGCGAGGCCGTCGGCGCGGCGCTGTTGTTCGTGGCGGGATTTTCGACGGTGTTCATCGCGCTCGGGGCCAGCGCCAGCGCGATCGGCGCCGCCGTCCGCGCCTATTCGGGCCCGCTGGCGACCGTCGCCGGCCTCGTGATCATCGTCATGGGCCTGCATTTCCTGGGCCTCGCGCCGCTTGCGCTCCTCGATCGGCAGAAGCGTCTCGATGTCGCCAGGCCGGTCGGGCTGTGGGGCGCCTATGTGGTCGGCCTCGCTTTCGCGTTCGGCTGGACACCATGCATCGGGCCGATACTTGCGGCCATCCTCGCGGTCGCCGCCTCCGAACAAACGGTGGCGCGGGGTGCCGGCCTGCTTGCGGTCTACTCGCTCGGTCTCGGCATCCCCTTCGTCCTCGCCGCATTCGCCGCCGAGTCCTTCGCGGTTTTCCTGTCGCGCTTCAAGCGACGCCTGCGTCGCGTCGAACAGGCAATGGGCGCATTCCTTGTGATCACCGGAATTGCCTTCCTGTTTCCTTCGCTCAATTGGATCAATTCGTTTGGCACCTGGCTGCTCGAGACCTTTCCCGTGCTCGGCCGGATCGGCTGAAAGGCGAAGCCCGCCGCAAGGGGCGGGCTTCGGTCGTGCACGATGGTGCGAGCGCCTACATCATTTCTCTGCTGCAGTCGTTGTTGGGACACTGCTTGTAGGTGATCTTGCCGTCGGCATTCTTTTTCCAGATGTACATGACGTAGTCTAGATTGGTGCGATCGCCCTTCTTGTCGTAGGACAGGTCGCCCAGCACCGTCTTGAACGTCATTCCCGAATGCATCTTGTCGGCGACCTTCTTGGGGTCGAGCGATTTCGCCGCCTCCGCCGCCTGCTTGATGATCTGCACCGCGGCATAGCTGTAGAGCGTGTAGGATTCCGGCTCGAAATTCTTGGCACGGAATTCCGCCACCACCGCTTTCGCCGCCGGATTGTTCCGCGGGTCGGGACCATAGGTCATCAGCGTGCCCTCGACGCCCGGTCCGCCGATCGCGGCGAACTCGTCCGAGGTGATGCCGTCGCCGCCCATCAGCGGCGCCTTGATGCCCTGGTCGCGCATCTGTCTTACGATGAGCCCGCCTTCGGTATGCAATCCGCCCCAATAGACGAGGTCGGCGCCCGACTGCTTGATCTTGGATACGAGCGCAGAGAAATCCTTCTCGCCGAGATTGATGCCTTCATACAGCACTTCCTTCATGCCGCCCTTGTTGATGCCTTTCTTCGTTTCGTCGGCGAGACCCTTGCCATATGTGGTCTTGTCGTGGACGATGGCGATCTTCTTGCCCTTGAAGTGTTTGAGGATATAGGCGGCGGCAACGGCGCCCTGCTGGTCGTCGCGACCGCAGGTGCGGAAGATGTTCCACATGCCGCGCTCGGTGATCTGCGGATTGGTGGAAGCGGGCGTGATCTCGAGGATGCCGTTCTCGTAATAAACCTC
The DNA here is from genome assembly GCA_019689975.1 of Pseudolabrys sp. Classification (GTDB taxonomy): domain Bacteria; phylum Pseudomonadota; class Alphaproteobacteria; order Rhizobiales; family Xanthobacteraceae; genus Pseudolabrys. The sequence goes on along the minus strand of JADGGK010000038.1, from coordinate 19,906 downwards.
GGATGAGGGCATGGTCACGCCGGAATTGAAGGCGCCGACCACGAATTTCACGCCGTCGGCGACGAATTTGTTGGCAACCGAGACGCCTTGTTTGGGGTCGGAGACGTCGTCGCCGAACTCGATTTCGATCTTTTTGCCGAGGATGCCGCCTTTGGCGTTGATGTCGATGACGGCCTGCTCGGCCCCGTTCTTGAGCTGGGCGCCGAAGGCGGCGTTGGGTCCCGTGATCGGACCTTCCACGCCCATCTTGATCTGCGCCGACGCGCCGCCGGTGGCCGCCAGCGTCAAGCCCAGCGCCAGTCCGAACGCGATGATCCTGTTCATGTTTCTCCCCTGCAACTTGCGGCTCTTGGGTCCGATTTGCCGGCGATGTTACGTCAGGGCGGACGGCGACGCCAGTGGAACGGACCGGCGCGGGTGTTCACCCAGCGGTATTGCGAGCTCATCTGGCGGGCGCGTTCGGCGCGGAAGCCGAGAAATCCGGCGGCGAGGCAGACGATGCCGTCGACGAGGTAATAGTGCGGCGACAGCAGCGTCCCGCCGAACAGGGCATGATGGAAGAACCGCACCACGGCCGCCAGAATCAGCGTGTAGACGAGGATCTGCCAGCGCGGGCGCCAGGTCGAGGCGACGGCACGACCGGTGAGCGCCGCAGCCCCGCCGCCGAGGACGATCGTCACGAGCAGAAAGACGCCGAACGAACCTTCGTAAACTAGGCCGTGCATGGGGACGATGGCTTCGATCTCGCTTTCATTGCAGTCTCGCGCCCTCGAGATAGGCGGATTTGACCTCGGGTCGTTCCAGCAGCTCGCGCCCTTTGCCTGAAAGCGTGATCCGTCCATTGACCATGACGTAACCGCGATGCGCGAGCTTCAGGGCATGATAGGCATTCTGCTCGACCAGGAAGACCGTCACGCCGTCCTGCTGGTTGAGCAGACGAATGGCCTCGAAGATCTGCCGCACCAGCAGCGGCGCGAGCCCGAGCGACGGTTCGTCGAGCAGCAGCAGGCGAGGCCTGCTCATCAGCGCGCGGCCGATCGCCAGCATTTGCTGTTCGCCGCCCGAGAGTGTGCCGCCGCGCTGTGCGAGCCGTTGCTTGAGGCGGGGGAAGAGCTCGAGCACGCGCTCGAGATCGCGCGCGAACATCGCGGGATCGGCGACGGTCGCGCCCATCTGGAGGTTCTCGAGCACGGTCATGCGCGGGAATATGCGGCGGCCCTCGGGCGCCTGCGCCAGCCTGAGGCGTGCGATCTCGTGGGTGGGAAGACGGGTGATATCGCGGCCCGCGAACATGATCACGCCGTCGCGCGCCTGCGGATTGCCGCAGATGGTCATCATCAGGGTCGACTTGCCGGCGCCGTTGGCGCCGATCAACGTGACGATTTCTCCGTCGTGGATATCGAGATCCACTCCCTTGAGGGCCTGCACGCGGCCGTAGAATGTCGTCACGCCGCGCACGCTGAGAAGCGGTTCGCTCATCATCCGACCTCCGCTTCCACTTCCGCCACTTCCTCCTCGTCGGCGACCCCGAGATAGGCGGCGATCACTTTCGCGTCGTCGCGGACCGCCCGCGGCGGACCGTCGGCAATTTTGACCCCGTAGTCGAGGACGATCACATGGTCGGAGATTTCCATGACCACCGACATGTCGTGCTCGATGAGCAGCACGGACGTGCCGCGATCGGCGCGGATCGAGAGCAGCAATTCATTGAGTTCGGCGCTCTCTCTCGGGTTGAGGCCCGCCGCCGGTTCATCGAGACACAGCAGCACCGGATCGGTGCACATCGCGCGCGCGATCTCGAGACGCCGTTGCGCCCCATAGGGAAGCTCGCCGGCGGGATCGTCGGCGCGGTCGAGCAAGCCCACGCGCTCGAGCCATGCGCGCGCCTTATCGATCGCCGCGCGTTCGGCCGCGCCGTAGGACGACAGGCCCAGTATGCCGAACAGGGTATAGCCCGAGGCGCGCATCAGCCGGTTGTGTTGCGCCACGAGCAGGTTCTCGAGCACCGTCATGCCGGGGAACAGACGGATATTCTGGAAAGTGCGGGCCACGCGCGCCTGGTGCGTGATGAGATAGTCGGGCATGCGCTCGAGCAAGAACAGCGTGCCGCCTCGCTGGCTGCGGTAGCGCGCGCCGCTGTCGGTCAAGGCGTCCAGCATGTCCCAAGCCGCCGCATCGCCGTGGCGCAGGCCGAGCCGGCCTTCGCTGGGGTGATAAAAACCGGTGATGCAATTGAACACTGTCGTCTTTCCCGCCCCGTTGGGGCCGATCAGCGCCGTGATCTCGCCTTCATTGACGTCGAAGGAAAGATCGTCGACCGCGACCAGGCCGCCGAAGCGCATGGTGAGATGTTCGACATGCAGCAACGTGTTGCCGGCGACAGCCATCAGCCTCGGCCTTCCTTCACAAGATCGGCGGAAATCGTCTTCCGCTCGCGCAGGAATACGGAAGGTTCGCGCCGCGAAATCAGCCCGCGCGGGCGCACGACCATGATGACGACCATGGCAAGGCCGAAAAACAGCATGCGGTACTGCGTCGGATCGAATGTCTGGCCGAAGATGTCTTTCAGGAAGTCGAGTTCGCGCATGATCTCGGTGCCGCCGATCATGATGACGGCGGCGATGGCGACGCCGATCTGGCTGCCCATGCCGCCGAGCACGACAATGGAGAGAATCGTCGCCGACTCGATGAAAGTGAAGGATTCCGGCGAAATGAAACCCTGGCGGGCGGCGAAGAAAGAGCCGGCAAAACCCGCGAACATCGCGCCCATGGCGAAGGCGGTCAGTTTGGTGTTGGTGGTATTGATGCCGAGCGAACGGCAGGCGATCTCGTCCTCGCGCAGCGCTTCCCACGCGCGACCCACCGGCAGGCGACGCAGTCGCACCGTCACATAGGCGGTGAGCAGCGCCAGTGCGAGAATGATGTAATAAAGGAAGATGGTGCGGTGAAGCGGGGAAAACTCCAGACCGAACACGGCGGCGAAACCGTCATCGCCGGCGTTGAACGGTATGCCGAAAAAAGTGGGGCGCGGGATTCCGCCGATGCCGGCATAGCCGTTCGTCAGGTCGACCCAATTGACGAGGACGATGCGGATGATCTCGCCGAAGGCGAGCGTGACGATGGCGAGATAGTCGCCGCGCAGCCGCAGCACGGGGAAGCCGAGCAAGATGCCCCAGAACGAGGCGAGGATCCCGGCGAGCGGGAGCAGGATCCAGAAGGCGAGGCCGAAGGTTTTGGCGAGCAGCGCATAGGAATAGGCGCCGACCGCGTAAAAGGCGACGTAGCCGAGATCGAGCAGGCCGGCGAGGCCGACGACGATATTCAAGCCCCAGCCGAGCATGACATAGATCAGGATCTGGATTCCGAAATTGTCGATCCATTTCAGCGCGCCCGAACTGCCGTTGAGCACGATGACAAGAGCCGGATAGAGCACGACGAGGGCGATGGCGAAGGGCACGAACAGGCCGCCGGCGCGGGCGCGCCAGGCCGAGGGGGCGGGCGCCGCGCGCAGCCTGCGCCGGCCGAGCGCCGGCCCGAGCGTCAACATGTAGGCCAGGCGGCCGATTGCGACGGCCGCGGTGATCGCGAAGAGCAGCGGCCAGCGCGTTTTCAGCGTGACCTCGTTGCGCATGTTGGTGACGGTTTCGAAACCGATCAGCGGAAGGAAGAGGCCGAAGGCGAGGGCGGCCGTGATGGCCGCCTCGCGCACCGAACTCGCCAACCGGTCGATTGCGCGCGCGGCGGGGATCGGCCCTGCCGGGCCGCGCGGCGCTCGCGGCTGCTCCCCCGCTCTGTCGCCGGATGCCGACACGTCACACCTTTTCCACGTCGGGCCGGCCGAACAGACCTTGCGGCAGGAAGATCAAGGTAATGGCGAGCACCGAAAAAGCCGCGACGTCCTTGTAGTCGATGGAAAAATAGGCCGACCAGAAGGTCTCGATGAGGCCGATGAGCAGGCCGCCGACCACCGCGCCGGGCAGGGAACCGATGCCGCCGAGAACGGCGGCTGTAAACGCCTTCACGCCGGGAACGAAGCCGTCCGAAAAACTGACCACGCCGTAATACATCAGGTACATGGTGCCGGCCACGGCCGCGAGCGCCGCCGCGATGACGAAGGTCATCGAAATGGTGCGATCGACGTCGACGCCGAGCAGCGCCGCCATTTTCTGGTCCTGCTCGCAGGCGCGCTGGGCCCGGCCGAGCTTCGTCCTGGCGACCAGGTACCAGAAAGAGACCAAAAGCGCCGCGGTGACGAACCAAATGATGAGCTGCTTGTAGGACAATGTCACCGGATAGTCATTGTGGCGGTAGAGCACGATCTCGCCCTGCACCATCGGCGGGATCGATTTGTTGCGCGGACCCTGCGTGACCTGCACGAAATTCGACAGCAGGATCGACATGCCGATCGCCGAGATCAGCGGCGCGAGACGGAACGAACCCCGCAGCGGCCGATAGGCAACGCGCTCGATGACCCAGTTCACCAGCGAGGTGAAGAACATGGCCGCCGCCAGCACGATGAGCAGGGCGATCGGGATCGAAGAAATGCCCGCCCAGGCGGTCAGAACGAGAAAAGCGATGAGCGCGACGAAGGCCGAGACCATGAACACGTCGCCGTGGGCGAAGTTCACCATCCCGATGATGCCGAACACCATCGTATAGCCGATGGCGATCAGGCCGTAGATCGAGCCGAGAGTCACGCCATTGATGAGTTGCTGCAGAAAGACTTCCATGCGTCCCCTTCTTGCGCATGGCTGCCCGGCGACAACCTTGACACCTTAGAGGCTTAACAGGGCGCAACGGAACCGGCAACGCCGCGCAAGGCGCGTCGGCATCGCGCCCACGGGAGCCGCGGGCGTTCGGCGCCGGCGGCGCGCTCGCTCCAGGGCGGCGAGGGTCTGCCCGCGATTGCATGCCCCCTTCCGTTGCCGCGGCCGGCGGGGAGGTGGTGTCGTCCGCGACCGACCCGATCGGTTCCCGCCGCGAAAAGGGCTGCTCGGGACGGCCGCGGTTTCCCGGCACCGCCGCCCGCGCCGCGCCGGCGCCGGACCGGTTAGACCTCGCCTTCCTCAAGCCATGCATGGCCTCGGCCGCTTTTGTCGCTTATGCTCGGCGGCGCCGTGACGAAGACGTCTGCGCTGCCGCTGTTTCATCTCTACGGTGATCCGCCGGAGGACGGGGCGTTCGACTTCATTCATATCGAACCGATCGCGGCGCGCTCCTCCATTCACGATTGGATCATCCGCGCCCACCGTCATCGCAACCTGTTCCAGGTGCTGGTGGTCGAAACCGGGGGCGGCGAAATGAGCTTCGAGACCGCGGTACTGCGGTTTTCCGCTCCCGTCGCCATCCTGGTACCGGCCACCATCGCGCACGGATTCCGCTTTACCCCGCAGGTGACCGCCGGCTGGGTGGTCAGTTTCACCGAGGACGTCGTCGACGCCCTCGGTGCCCGTTCGGGCGAGGCGCTGGCGCGGCTCAGGGCGGTCGCGGCCGATCCGCTCGTCCCGCTTGCCGGGGCGTCCGAGGTCAGGCGCCTGTCGGAACTCTGCGCCGAGTTGCACGAGGAAAGCGCGCTCGCCCGGGAAGGCTTCCGGCTCGCGATGCGATCGCTGCTCGCGTTGATCGCGATCGAGGTGGTACGTCTTGCCGCCAGCCGCGCGCGCAGCGGCACGGTCACGCTCTCGCGCGCCGATGCGTGCGTCGAGCAATTGCGCGCATTGATCGAGGAGCACTTCCGCAGGGAGCGTTTGATCTCCTTCTATGCCGGCAGGCTGGCGATGACCGCCGACCGGCTCAACGATCATGTCAAGCGGGCGATCGGCGTCACCGCCGGTCATCTTATCCGCCAGCGCGTGCTCATCGAGGCCAAGCGCCAGCTCGTGTTTACCGCGCAGCCGATCCACGAAATCGCTTATGATCTGGCGTTTTCGGATCCGTCGCATTTCACGCGCTTCTTCCGCAAACAGACCGGGATGACGCCCCAGGCCTTCCGCGAGGGCAAGGGGGGCTGATTTACGCCGTCGCCGACCGGTACGGCGGGACGTGCCTCGTCTCCGCCCGATCCTCGCTGCGGGTTGAGGGGGAAGTCGGCCGCATGGGCGCGCCGCGCACGGCATGCAGGAAAACGCGCGGCGCGATGCCGCTTTCCCTCGAAAAAAGAGAAGAGACGTGGCGGCCGCTGGTCGGCACGCCTCTTGTCTGCCGCGCCATGGTTAAGCGGCTAACGGGTAAGGTAAAGCGGCGGTTTCTTTTGTCTGCGGCATTTGTCGCGGCTAAAGCTGGGCTCCGGTCGAGGAGGGCGGATGATGCGCAGGCCTGTTCGTGCCCCGGCGGCGATCACTCTCGTCATTGCGGTCTATTTCGTGCTGGTCTGGGGCGCCGACGCGGTTGCGCTCTTCCGTTCGCCCGCCTACGGGCTCGACGACGTCTGGGGTTCGCAGTTCCTGTTCGTCATCGGCAGGCTGGCGTCGCTTTCGCCGATCGGACTGATCAAGCTTGCAGCCTTTTTCGCCGCCTTGAAGCTTGCGGCGGCGCTCGCCTGTCTCGGCCACGTCGTTATGTCGATCCGCACCTGGCCGGCGCAGCAGTCGCCCGATGTGCTCGAGGCGGGCCTCATCCTGATCGTCGCTATCTCGATCCTCGCGGTGGGGCCCGCGGTATGGTCGCAGGAAGCCGCGCTGGTGCGCAAGCACACGGTCGACCTGTTGCTTGCGGGGCTTGCCGTCGCGCTGTGCCTTGTCGCGCGTCATGGCGCGCGCCGCGCCGGTCCCCCGGCGGCCGAGATCAGGCCGCCGAAGATCCTCGCGCGATTGTCCCTCTGGCGCTGAACGGACGGCGTGATCCGTCGCGACCCGCGTCGGCAATGGGGCCGCCGGGCGTCGCCGCATTCGCGCTTGCGGGAGCGGCGGTCGCGGCGCCGCGGCTCGGCAGGGCAAGGCCAGATGGTGATTGTATAACGTCCGCCCCGACGTCCATATTGGCAGCAGAGACCCTCGCGCCGGAATCAAAAAGGATCGTCCATGGGCCTGGAATGCTGCGGCCACGGCACGAAATTCGACGGCCTGTCCGCCGACTACAAGCGGCGGCTGTGGCTCGTGATCGCCGTCAACGCGGCGATGTTCGTGCTCGAAATGGGCGCCGGCGCCCTGGCAGGCTCCGACGCGCTGCGCGCCGACGCGCTCGATTTCCTTGCCGACACGGCGACTTATGGGATCAGCCTGGTGGTGATCGGGTCGCCGGCGCGCGTTCGCGCGGCGGCGGCGATCGGCAAGGCGGCGAGCCTGAGCCTGATGTCGCTCTGGGTGCTGGGCTTGACGGTCTACCATGTCGCGATCCTGGGCGCGCCGCGCGCCGACGTGATGGGCGCGGTCGGCGTTTTGGCACTCGCCGCCAATCTTGCGAGCGTCCTGATCCTGGCGCGCTACAGGGATGGGGACGCCAATGTCCGCTCGGTCTGGCTCTGTTCGCGCAACGACGCGATCGGCAATGTCGCCGTCATGCTCGCGGCATTCGCCGTCTGGGCGACCGGCACGAAATGGCCGGACTTGATCGTCGCCGCCGGAATGGCGGGGTTGTTCTTCTTTTCCTCGGTCCGCATCCTGCAGCAGTCGTTTGCGGAGATCCGCCAATCCCGCGCGCCCGCCTTGGGCGAGCTGCGCTGAAGCGCCGCCGGACCCGTCCCGAGGCCCTCCGCGATCCGCACAGGGAATGGGGCGCCGCTCGTATGCGCGCGGATGTCAACCGGCCTTGCCCGCTTGGGCGATCACCTCGGCTGCTTCCTTGAAGGCGTGGTTGGCCGCCGGCACCCCGCAATAGATCGCCTGCTGCAGGATGATCTCCTTGATGTCGTCCGCGGTGAAGCCGCCCTCGCGCACGGCCGCGCCCACGTGCAGGCGGAATTCGTCCCAGTGGCGGAGCGCGATCATGGTGCCGATCACCAGCACCCGGCGGATGCGGTCGTCATAATGCGGCCGGGTCCAGATCTCCCCCCAGGCGGCGCGGGTGATGAAATCCTGAAATTCAGCATTGAAGGCGGTCTTGTTCGCATTGGCACGATCGACCCAGGCATCGCCCAGCACCTTGCGGCGCTTGGCCATGCCGATCGCGTGACGCTCTGTTTCGTCCATCGGGCGCCTCCGCTCGTTGCGAGGAACAGGATCACTGCAGGAAATCGAGCACTGCGTCGGTGAAGGCCCGCGGCTGCTCGATGTTCGAAATATGCGCGGCGTCGAGCGTCACCAGCCGCGCCCCCTTGATCTGGCTGGCGATGGCTTCGCCCGCGGAAGGGGGGGTTGCCGGGTCGTGCTTGCCGACGATGACCAGCGTCGGGTTGGCGATGCCGGGGTTGGTGGCGCGGAAATCCATGTCGCGGATCGCCTCCACGCAGGCGATATAGCCGTCGGGATTGGTGGAGATGAACATCTCCGTCATGCGCGCGATGACCTGCGGCGCGCGGGCACGGAAATCCTTGGTAAACCAGCGCTCCATGTTCGGGCCCACGAGCGCTTTCAACCCTTTCTCCCGCACGAACCTGATGCGTTCGTCCCACGGGGTCTTGTCCGCGTAATAGAAGTTAGTATTGGCGAGCACGAGCTTGTCGACACGGTCGGCGGCATGGGCGCCGAGCCACTGGCCATCCATGCCGCCCATGGAAAGGCCGCACCAATGCGTTTTCTGGATCTTGAGCGCGTCGAGGATGGCAAGAATATCGCGGCCGAAACGCGTAAAACTGTAGGGACCCGCCGGAGCGCCGGAACGGCCGTGGCCGCGGCGGTCATAGCGGATGAGGCGGAAATGCCTGGCGAATTCCGCGGCCTGGTCGTCCCACATGTGCAGATCGGTCCCCAGCGAATTGGAAAGCATCAGCGTCGGGCCGGTCTCGCGGCCGGATATCTCGACGTGGAGCGGACAACCGTCGTCAGCGGTAATCGTTGGCATTGCAGTCCTCCCTTGCGCGCCTTGAATTGGCGTTCTGGCCTTGCGACACACAATTAGAGCGACGCGAGCGGACTGCAAAGCTCTTTTCACCCGACCCGCGAAAGCTTAAACGGATGCTTTTGACGATCATGGAGTAGGGTTCGATGGCGATGACCATGACGGGCGAGGTTCACCTCGCCGCCACCCGCGAAATCGTTTACGGCAAGCTCAATGATCCCGACGTGCTCAAGGCCTGCATTCCCGGATGCGAAGAGCTCACCAAGTCGTCGGACACCGAATTTCAGGCGGTGGCGACCACGAAGATCGGGCCGGTGAAAGCGCGCTTCCGTGGCAAGGTGCACCTTACCGATCTCGATCCGCCCAATGGTTACAAGATTTCGGGCGAGGGCGACGGCGGGGTTGCCGGCTTCGCCAAAGGAGGCGCGACCGTGCGGCTGACGGAAAAGGACGGAGGCACGCTGCTCACCTACCACGTCGAGGCGCAGATCGGCGGCAAGCTTGCCCAGCTCGGCCAACGCCTGATCAATGGCGCGGCCAAGAAACTTGCGGACGAGTTTTTCCAGAAGTTCGCCGCAACCGTGGCGTCAGGCTGATAGGGCTTCGGCGCTGTCGAGCCGTGATGGCATCATTGCCGGCGCCGCGATGACCCCTCATTGACCCCTCATTGCGACCCCGCGCATTGCGAGCCGGAGCAAAGCGAGGACGACGCAATCCGGCAGCCGCGCTCGCGCCGCGATTGCTGCCTCGCCCCTGCGGGGCTCCTCGCGATGGCGATGATCGGAACCCGCCCGCGGGCCGACCCGCCACGCTCACGCGCATTTTCACCACGCAATCCCTTGACCGGCCGGGCGGCTGGGGTTCAAAGTTGAACCTGTTCCAAGGCGCAACGGGGACCAAATCGGCTGGATTTCGGGCCCGGGCCGCCGTCCGCCGTTCAATTGCGGCGCGAAAACAGGGTTCTGCTTCAGAAACGGGAGGGCTGCGATGCCTGTTGTGTCGATGACCGTCAACGGCAAACCGGTGTCGGGCGAGATCGAGGCGCGCACCTTGCTGGTGCAATTTCTGCGCGAGAACCTGAGGTTGACCGGTACGCATGTCGGCTGTGACACGTCGCAATGCGGCGCCTGCGTGGTGCATCTCGACGGCATCGCGGTCAAGTCCTGCACCACGCTCGCGCTTCAATGCGAGGGCGCGCACGTCACCACCATCGAGGGCCTCGCCGATCCGGACGGTCCGTTGCACCCGATGCAGGAGGCGTTCCGCGAACACCACGCCTTGCAATGCGGCTTTTGCACGCCGGGGATGATCATGGCCGCGCTTGATATCGTCCGCCGCCGCGGCCACGATCTCGATGAGCGCACCATCCGCGACGAACTCGACGGCAATATCTGCCGCTGCACCGGCTATCACAACATCGTCAAGGCGATCGCCGCCGGTGCCAAAGCCATGGCCAAGGGAGGGCCGGTGCGGCAGGCGGCCGAGTAGTCTTTCACGCGCAGGGCCCCGAAGGCGGCAACCGCTTTCGGCAAAGGTCATGCGTCGAACGATCAGGGAGGAGACCGCCATGAGCGCAACGGGCATCGGCGCGGCGGTGCGCCGCAAGGAGGACATCCGCTTCGTCACCGGCCGCGGCCAGTATACCGACGACATCGCCAGGCCGGGCGAGACGCGCGCGGTGTTCGTACGCTCGCCGCATGCGCGGGCGCGCATCCGGCAGGTCGACGTCTCCGCCGCCAAGAACATGCCGGGCGTCGTGGACGTTCTCACCGGTCGGCAGCTGGCCGCCGACAAGATCGGCAACCTGATCTGCGGCTGGATGATCCATTCGAAGGACGGCTCTCCCATGAAGATGGCGCCGCACCCGGCGCTCGCCGCGGAAACCGTCAATTTCGTCGGCGATCCCGTGGCGGTTGTCATTGCCGAAACGGTCGCCCAGGCGCGCGACGCCGCCGAAAGGGTCAAGGTGGATTATGAGGTGCTGCCCGCGGTCGTCGACCCGGCGAAGGCGCGGTCCGGCCCCCAGATCCACGCCGTCGCGCCCGGGAACACGATCTACGAATGGGCGCTGGGCGATTCCAAGGCGGTCGATGCGGCCTTTGCGGCGGCCAGGCACGTCACCCGGCTTGACATCATCAACAATCGACTCATCCCCAATGCCATCGAGCCGCGCGCGGCCCTTGCCGAATATGACGCGGGGACCGATCGCCTCACGCTCTGGAATACGTCACAGAATCCGCATGTCGCGCGGCTTGTCATTTCCGCCTTCGTCGGCCTTGCACCGGAACATAAGCTGCGCGTGATCGCTCCCGACGTCGGGGGCGGTTTCGGGTCCAAGATCTTCATTTATCCGGAAGAGGTGGTCTGCCTGTGGGCCGCGCGCAAGCTGCGGCGGCCGGTCAAATGGACCGCGGAACGATCGGAATCCTTCCTCGCCGACGCCCACGGCCGCGACCACGTCACTCATGCCGAGCTTGCGCTCGACGCGCATGGCAAGATCCTGGCGCTGCGCGTCAAGACCATCGCCAATCTCGGCGCCTATATGTCGACGTTCTCCTCGTCCGTGCCGACCTATCTCTATGCGACGCTGATGTCCGGCCAGTACGACATTCCCCACATTTATTGCGAGGTGGACGCGGTCTACACCAATACGGTGCCGGTCGACGCCTATCGCGGCGCGGGACGGCCCGAGGCGACCTTCGTGGTCGAGCGGTTGGTTGAAGTCGCGGCTCGGGAGATGGGCATCGACCCCGCCGAACTGCGCGAGCGAAATTTCATCAAGTCGTTCCCGCATCAGACGCCGGTGATCATGACCTACGATGCAGGCGACTATCACGCCTCGCTGAAAAAGGCGATGGAACTCGCCGACGTCAAGGGATTCAACAAACGCAAACGCGAAAGTGCGCGCCGGGGAAAGCTGCGGGGCCTCGGCTATTCCACCTATATCGAGGCCTGTGGAATCGCGCCGAGCCGGGCGGTCGGCTCGCTCGGCTGCGGGGTCGGTTTGTGGGAAAGCGCCGAAGTGCGCGTCAACCCTACCGGGACGGTCGAGGTGCTCACCGGCACCCACGCGCACGGGCAGGGGCACGAGACGACGTTCGCGCAGCTCGTCTCGGAACGCCTCGGCATTCCCATCGAAAACGTCTCGGTCGTGCACGGCGACACCGACAAGGTGCAGTTCGGCATGGGAACCTATGGATCGCGCTCCGCAGCGGTCGGAATGTCCGCCCTCGTCAAGGCGATCGACAAGGTGATCGACAAGGCCAAGAAGGTCGCCGCGCACATGCTCGAAGCCTCCGAGGGTGATATCGAGTTCAAGGACGGCAAGTTCACCGTCGCCGGCACGGACAAATCCGCGGCCTGGGGCGAGGTTGCGCTCAACGCCTACATCGCGCACAAATTTGCCGGTCAGGATCTCGAGCCCGGCCTGAAGGAGACCGCATTCTACGATCCGACCAATTTTACGTTCCCTGCGGGATGCCACATCTGCGAGGTCGAGGTTGACGCGGAAACGGGTAAAACCGAGATCGTGAACTGGACGGCGGTGGATGATTTCGGCACGGTCGTCAATCCCATGATCGTGGAGGGACAGGTGCACGGCGGCATTGCGCAGGGCGTGGGCCAGGCGCTGCTGGAAGGCGCGGTCTATGACAACAATGGCCAGCTCGTCACCGGCTCGCTCATGGATTACACCATGCCGCGCGCCTATGACCTGCCGTCCTTCAAGGTCGGCCTCACCGAGACCAAATCGCCGTCCAATCCGCTCGGCATCAAAGGCTGCGGCGAGGCCGGCGCGATCGCCGCGCCCGCCGCGGTGATCAATGCGATCACCGATGCCATCGGCAGCGAAGACGTCAGCATGCCGGCCACGGCCGCCACGGTTTGGGCGGCACTGCAGCGCGTGCAGCCTGCCCGTCGGGCGGCTGCATAGGAAGGTTCAAGGAGACCTGCAATGTATGATTTCGCCTTTCACCGCCCGACCACCGTGCGCCAGGCGGCCGGGCTGCTCGCGCGCAATCCCGAGGCCAAGCTTCTCGCCGGCGGCCATTCCCTCTTGCCGGTGATGAAGCAGCGGCTGGCGAGTCCTTCCGCGCTGATCGACCTTTCGCTGGTCGAGGGACTGGCGGGCGTCGAGCAGAAAGGACGTTCGATCGTGATCGGCGCGATGACGCGCCACGCCGACGTGGCCAATTCGCGGGTGCTGCAGGAGGTCATGCCGGGGCTGGCCATGGTGCCGGCATCGATCGGCGACCCGCAGGTGCGCAACCGGGGGACGATCGGCGGCTCGCTCGCCAACAACGATCCCAATGCCGACTATCCGGCGGCGGTGCTGGGATTGGGAGCCACCATCATCACCAACAAGCGTCGCATCGCCGCGGACGACTTCTTCACCGGCCTGTTCTCGACGGCGCTGGAGGAAGGCGAAATCATCACCAAAGTGAGCTTTCCGATCGCCAAGAAGGCGGCCTATGAAAAGTTCAAGCATCCGGCGTCCGGTTTCGCGCTCGTCGGCGTGTTCGTCTCCAAACGCGGCTCCGAGATCCGCGTGGCGGTGACCGGCGCGGGCGCCAACGGGGTTTTTCGCGTCAAGTCGTTCGAGGACGCGCTGAAAAAAAGGTTTGCCGCGAAATCGCTCGAGGGAATGAGCATTCCCGCAACCGGCCTCAACTCCGACATCCACGGCAGCGCCGAATATCGCGCGCATCTCGTCGGCGTGTTGGCGCGCCGCGCCGTGGCCAAGGCGACGGCGTGACGTTGCCCGCGTGTCGCATTGCGGCGAGATCGTCGCGCGGCCTTGTCGGGAGCGGCGAGGCAGGCGACGCGCGATGTCGGCGGCAAGCTCGTGCCGCGCGATCGACGTCAATCAGGCGGGCTTGTCCAGCTCCGCCAGCAGATCATGCAGATCGAGCGGCTCGGTGACCATGTACAGCGATCCGTCGGGCTTTCGCGGCCACAATTCCTTCGGTCGGTCCCAGTATAGTTCGACGCCGTTGTCGTCGGGGTCACGCAGATAGAGCGCCTCGGAAACACCGTGATCGCTTGCGCCCTCGAGCGGGATTTTGGCGACGATCAGCCGGCGCAACGCATCCGCGAGCAGCCTGCGCGTCGGGTAAAGAATGGCAGCGTGGTAAAGCCCGGTGGTCCCGGGAGGCGGCGGGGATCCGCCTTTGCTCTCCCAGATGTTCAAGGCCAGATGATGATGGTAGCCGCCGGCCGAGAGGAAGACCGCGCCCGGGCGGCTCGTGGTGACCTCGAACCCCAGCACGCCGCTGTAGAAATCGAGCGCGCGCTTGAGATCGGCGACCTTCAAATGTACATGGCCGATGCGTACCCGGGGGTCGATCGTGGGGCGCTGCACGGCCTGTTTTTCCAGTGTTTCGGGGGTAGGCATCGGGGACCTCCTCGGCTGGCCGTAGGGAACGACCGTCCCTACATGTACGATGCCCGCCCGCCGCCATAAAGCCCCCAAAGGATAGCGAAAAATGGTTGATCTGCCTGCCTCGATCGATGCCACGCTCGCGCTGCTTGCCGAGGCGGGCTACATCGCCGATCGCCCGCTCGCGACCGTGCTCTACCTGGCGCTGCGCATGGGTCGGCCCCTCTTCGTCGAAGGCGAGTCGGGTACCGGCAAGACCGAGATCGCGAAGGTGCTTGCGCAGACACTCGGGCGGCGTCTGATAAGACTGCAATGCTACGAAGGGCTCGATGTTTCCGCGGCGGTCTACGAATGGAACTACGGCGCGCAGATGATCGCTATTCGCCTCGCGGAAGCCGAAGGCGAAGGCGACCGCCAACGCATCGAGCACGACGTGTTCTCCGAGCGATTCCTGATCAAGCGGCCGCTCCTGCAGGCGTTGGAGCCCGATCCGGACGGGGCGCCGGTCCTGCTGATCGATGAGATCGACCGCACCGACGAGGCCTTCGAAGCGTTTCTGCTCGAGGTTCTCGCGGATTTCCAGGTGACGGTGCCGGAACTCGGCACGGTGAAGGCGGTCCGGCCGCCGATCGTGATCGTGACCTCGAACCGGACACGCGAAGTGCACGATGCGCTCAAGCGCCGGTGTCTTTATCATTGGGTGGGCTATCCTGACGCCGCGCGCGAGCTGCATATCTTGCGGGTGAAGGTGCCGGGCGTGCCCAAGAAACTGTCCGAACAGATCGTCGCGTTCGTGCAGGCATTGCGCAAGGAAGACCTGTTCAAGGTGCCCGGCGTCGCCGAGACGCTCGATTGGGCGAGCGCGCTCACCGAGCTCGACGTGGTCGCGCTCGATCCGGCGATCGTGTCCGACACGCTCGGCGTGTTGTTGAAGTACCAGGATGATCTCGCGCGTCTCGACGGCAGCAAGGTGAAGGCGTTGCTCGAGGAGGTGAGATCGGAGCTCAAGGCGGCGGAATAGCTTGGCCGCGCGAACGCGGCGGCGGCGTCGCGAACTCCGGGATACGATCGCGAATGAAGGACAGCGAAGGTCGCCTTTCCGAGAACATTCTCTATTTTGCGCGCGCGTTGCGCGCGGCCGGCCTTCCGGTCGGGCCGGGGGCGGTACTCGATGCGTTGGAAGCGTTGAGCGTTGCCCGAATAGGAAATCGCGACGATTTCTATTGGACGCTGCATGCCGTGTTCGTCAAGAAACGCGAGCACTCGATGGTGTTCGATCAGGCATTCCATATCTTTTTTCAGCGTCGCGGCTACCTCGACAAGCTCATCGCTTCCCTGCTGCCCGCGTCCTTGCCGGGCGTGCCCGAACTGCCGCCGCCTGCCGCGCGACGCATTCACGACGCGTTGTTCGCGGGGATTGCGCGCAAGGACGAGCATACGGTCACCGAGGTCGACGCGCGGCTGAGCGTGTCGGATCAAGAAGTGCTGCAGAAGAAGGATTTCGCGCAAATGACGGCCGCCGAGATTGCCGCCGCCAAGAACGCGATGGCCAAGCTCATTCTGCCCGTCGATCCCGTGCGCACCCGTCGCCATTCCGTCAAAGGGCGCGGGCATATGGTCGACATCCGCCGCACCTTGCGCGCAAGCTTGCGGACGGGAGCAGCGGTGATCGACCTCAAATTTCTCGGCCCGCGCGAGGCCCGGCCGCCGATCGTCGCCCTGCTCGATATCTCCGGCTCGATGAGCCAATATACGCGGGTCCTGCTGCATTTCCTGCACGCGCTGACGGAGCGCGAGAAACGGGTATCGACCTTTCTCTTCGGCACGCGCCTCACCAACGTCACCCGTTCGATCCGGCAGCGTGACGCAGACGAAGCGCTGGCGGCCTGTTCCGCGCACGTGGTGGACTGGTCGGGCGGAACGCGGATTGCCTCTTCGCTGCGCGAGTTCAACAAGAGCTGGTCACGCCGAGTCCTTGCCCAGGGGGCCGTGGTTTTGCTCATCACCGACGGCCTTGAACGCGATGCCGACGACACATTAGCCTTCGAGATGGATCGGCTGCACCGTTCGTCCAGGCGGTTGATCTGGCTCAACCCGCTCTTGCGCTTCGCGGGGTTCGAGGCGCGCGCCAAGGGAGTCCGCACGATGCTGCCGCATGTTGACGAATTGCGCCCGATTCACAATCTAGAGTCCGTGGCGGGCCTGGTGCAGGCCCTGTCCGGCGCGCCCGTCGCGGGCCGCAATCCGAAAATCCTGCTGCGGCAGACCGCCTGAAGGAGAAGCGCCATGCTCTCGCGCGACGAAGACATCCTCAAAGCAGCCGAAGATTGGTGTCAGGCCGGCCGCGGCGTGGCCCTCGCCACCGTGGTCGAAACCTGGGGCTCGGCGCCGCGGCCGGTGGGGTCCAATCTCGTCATCGACAACGAGGGTAACTTCCTCGGCAGCGTCTCCGGCGGCTGCGTGGAAGGCGCCGTGGTCGCCGAAGCCCTCGACGTGATCGAGGACGGGAGGCCACGGATGCTGGAATTCGGCGTTGCCGACGAGACCGCCTGGAAGGTCGGCCTGTCCTGCGGCGGCAGGATCCGCGTCTACGTGGAGAAGGTCAGTTGAAGCTCGACCTGCTCCGCGAACTGAATGCCGAACGCGCGGCGCGGCGAGCGGTCGTGCTCGTTACCGATATCGAGAGCGGCGCGCAACGGCTGGTCAAGGCGGCCGACGCCGCCAGGGATCCGCTGTACGAGATCATCGACAAGCATCTGCGTGCGGGCAAGAGCGGCATGGCGGATACGCCGCAGGGGCGGTTCTTCCTCACGGTGCACGTGCCTTCGCCGCAACTCGTGATCACCGGTGCGGTGCACATCAGCCAGACCTTGGCTCCGATCGGGCAATTGCTGGGCTACGACGTGACGATTGTCGATCCGCGTACGGCATTCGCCAGCATCGAGCGTTTTCCCGATGTCAAGGTGATCGCCGAATGGCCGGATATCGCGCTGCCGCCTCTCAACGTCGATCGTTACACGGCATTCGTTGCGCTTACGCATGACCCCAAGATCGACGATCCGGCGCTGATCCATGCGCTCTCGCGCGAGTGTTTCTATATCGGTGCGCTCGGATCGCGGAAGACGCATGCCAAGCGCATTGAGCGGCTGAAGCGTGCCGGTCTCACCGATGCCGAGCTGGCGCGTATTCATGCGCCGATCGGCTTGGCGATCGGCGCCGTGTCGCCGGCCGAGATCGCCGTGGCCATCATGGCGGAAATCACGGCGACGTTGCGACTCAAAGCGGAGCGGGCGGAGGCAGCATGAAGTTCGGGTCCGTCCCCGTCGACGAGGCGCTCGGCGGGATCGCGGTACATTCGATCCGCCAGGGCGAGCTGGTGCTCAAGAAGGGCACCAGGATAGGCGAGCAGGAGCTTGCCGCGCTCAAGGCCGCGGGCATCACGGCCATCGTGGTGGCGCGGCTCGAGCCGGGCGACGTCGCGGAAGATCAAGCCGCGGCGGAAATCGCGGCGGCCGTGAAGGGGGAGGGGGTGCGTCTCGACCGCGCGTTCACCGGCCGCTGCAATCTCTTCGCCGAATGGGCCGGTGTGCTCGTGCTCGAGCGCGACGCGATTGATCGGCTCAATCGCGTCGACGAAGCGGTGACGCTCGCAACGCTGCCGGCCTTCAAGCCGGTGGTCGCGGGCGAGATGATCGCGACGGTGAAAATCATCCCCTTTGCCGTGGCCGCGGAGGCGCGGGACAAGGCGTTGAAGGAAGCGATGCGCGCGGCGCCGATCATTCGCGTCGCGCCTTACACGATCAGGAAGGTCGGCGTCATCTCGACTTTGCTGCCGGGCCTTGCGGACAAGGTCGTGGACAAGACGCTGAAGATCACCGCGGCGCGCATCGCGCCGGCCGGCGCGACCATTATCGCCGACCGGCGCGTCCCGCATGAACAGGCCGCGCTCGCGCATGCGATCGAGGAGGTCCGCCGCGCGGGCGCCGAGCTCATCATCGTGTTCGGCGCATCCGCCATTGCCGATCGCCGCGACGTCATCCCGGCGGCAATCGAGTCGGTGGGCGGCAGGATCGAGCATTTCGGCATGCCCGTCGATCCGGGCAACCTGATGCTCATCGGCCGTCTGCAAAACGAGCCCGTGCTCGGCGCGCCCGGTTGTGCGCGTTCGCCGAAAGAGAACGGATTCGACTGGGTTCTGATGCGGCTGTTGGCGGGACTGCCGGTTTCCCGTGCCGACATCACGGGCATGGGGGTGGGCGGCCTGTTGATGGAAATCGTCACACGACCGCAGCCGCGTCACGCGAGCGCGCCCGAGGCCGCAGGCCGCGTCGCCGCGGTGGTGCTGGCGGCGGGCCGCTCCACGCGCATGGGCGCGATCAACAAGCTGATCGCCGAGATCGGCGGCAAGCCGCTGGTGCGCATCGCCGCCGAGCAGGCGCTCGCCTCGTCGGCAAGGCCGGTCATCGTGGTGACCGGGCATCAACGCGAAAAGGTGGAAGAGGCGCTCGCGGGTTTGCCCGTGCGGTTCGCGTACAACCCGGACTTCGCCGAAGGACTCGGCACCTCGTTGCGGACCGGCATCGCCGCGGTGCCGAACGACGTCGACGGCGCGGTGATCTGTTTGGGCGACATGCCGCAGGTCGACGCGGCGCTGATCGACAGGCTGATCGCGGCCTTTGACCCCGATCGCGGCGCGCTCATCATCGTGCCGACCATCGAAGGTCGGCGCGGCAACCCGGTTCTGTGGTCGCGACGTTTCTTCTCCGATCTGCGGCAGATCCAGGGCGATGTCGGCGCGCGTCACCTTATCGCCAGTTACGGGGAGGCCGTGGTCGAGGTGCCGGTGGCCGGCGAATCGGCTTTCGTGGACGTGGATACGCCCGAATCGCTCTCCGCGGTCAAGGCCGAGATCGAGCGGGCCTGAACCGGATTCAACGGAATCGAATCATTGACCTGCGCGCCGACTCGCCGCTAGCTGCTGGCGATGGACGGATTGGAGCGAGCAATGACGGCCGGCTTTGCGCCGATGTTGCGCGCGCTCGTCGCCGCCGCGCTGGTGCTGGCGACCGCCGCGGCGACGCTGGTGACGGCGGCGCATCCGTCGGCGCCCGGCAGGTACGGCGTGCCGGCGAGCCGTGGTCATCATCCCGCGATTTTTGGGCATTGAGAGCCGGTTCCGATCGGATTGATGCTGCGCCGTCATGGCGGGGAGCCGGGAAGGGGATCGCCTGACCCGCCGCCGTCATGGCGAGGAGCCGCGAAGGCGAGACGTGACTCACGGCCGTCATTGCGAGGGGCCCCGAAGGGGCGACGAAGCAATCCAGTCACAGCCCGTGCCACAGGCGCGGCGCGCGGTCATTGTGGCACGGCATTTCCGCTGTCATTGCGAGGCGGCGCGAGCCGCCGAAGCAATCCAGTCACAGCCCGTGCCACAGACCCGATGCCCGCATTCGTGGCACTGCCGTTTCTGGATTGCTTCGCCCTCGCTGCGCTCGGGCTCGCAATGGATTGCTTCGCCCTCGCTGCGCTCGGGCTCGCAATGACGGGGGTGGTCATCGTCATCGCGCGGAGCCGCGCAAGGGGACGTCGGCGCCC
>JADGGK010000037.1 GCA_019689975.1 Pseudolabrys sp. | reverse complement strand
GAGCTTGCGCAGGAACGCGATCACCGAAAGCGCAGTGATGCGGCCGGTTCTTGGATTCTCGCTCGGCACATTGGCAATCGACATCGAAAAGCGCGCCGAATCCGCCTCGACCTCGATGTGGTGCATGTTGCGGTCCACGGATGGATCGGCCCAGATTTCAAGCAGCGTCCGGTCCGGACCGACACCGGCGAGCGACAGCGCCGCGGCGACGTTGACATTGGCCGGAAATCCCTTCGCCCCGTCTCGTGCCGAGCCCTTGAAGATCCTGGTCGGCTCGCGCAACCCCGCGAGGTCGATCCCCTGCGCCAGGACATAGGGCGCGCCCAGAAGGCCCCGGGGAGGCTTGCGCGTGACCATGCGTACCGAGCGGATGTCGCCTTCCGCCGCGGCGGTCACGGCGTCGAGCCCGATCAACGCACCGGTCGGTACCGCAATTTGGCCGCCATTGCGCTTGGCGATGTCGACCAGATCCCAGTTGTCCAGCAACGCACCGCAGCTCAGCACCACCGCCATCTTGCCGCGGGCGACGAACGGCTCGACGATGGCACGCAGCAGGGCGGGCGGCGCGCATTCGATCACCATGTCGGCCGCCGGCTCCAGCTCCGCGAGAGGCAGAACGGCGGGCCGGCGCGCCAACCGGTCGAGCTCGGGCCGCGGTTTGGCGCGGTCGCCGACCGCGATTGCGGCGAGCGCGAGCCCGCCGAGACCCTGGTCGAGCGCCTGCGCGACCTTGAGGCCGATGGCGCCCAGCCCGGCGACGGCGACGCGCGGCCCGCGGTTGTGAACCCCTGCCAGCATCGGCAAAATGTCCCTCGAGGGTTGCGGCTTTATCGCTTGACCCTCCATGCAACTCCGTTATTGCAGCCGGCGCAACACCGTCGGCACCCAAGGGGTATCCGGATCCCATGAAAAAACTCACTGCAAGCCTGTTCGTCATGCTGGCGCTCGCCGCACCGGCGATCGCGCAGGACTTCCCCACGCGGCAGATGACCATGGTCATTCCTTTCGCGGCAGGCGGTCCTACCGACCTGCTCGGCCGCGTGATCGCCCAGCGCATGGGCGAAATTCTCGGTCAGACCGTGGTGGTGGAAAACATCGGCGGCGCCGGAGGCATGACCGGCTCGAAGCGCGTCGCCGACGCCAAGCCGGACGGCTATACGTTCCTGCTCGGGACGGTCGGCACTCACGCTCAGAACCAAACCCTGTTCGCGCATCCCGCCTACAATGCCGTGACCGATTTCACCCCGGTCGCGCTGATCGCCGAGGTCCCCATCGTGCTCATCGTGCGCAAGGATCTGCCGGTGAACGACCTCAAGTCATTCGTCGCCTATGCCAAGGCGAACGAAAACAAGCTGCAATTCGGCTCGGCGGGCGCGGGTTCGGCGACGCATCTCGGTTGCGTGGTACTCAACACGGCCATGGGCACGCCCAAGATCACCCACGTTCCCTACAAGGGGACGGGACCGGCCATGCAGGATCTGGTCAGCGGCCGTATCGATTACCTGTGCGAGATCATATCAACGGCGAAACCGCAGATTGACGGCGGCAATGTCAAGGCGATCGCGATCCTGACCCGGCAGCGATCGCCCGTTGAGCCCAACCTGCCGACCGCGTTGGAACAGGGTCTCGACGTCCAGGCCTATACATGGAATGCGGTGTTCCTGCCCAAGGGCGCTCCCGAGACCGTCGTCAAGAAGCTCAACGCGGCAATCGTCGAAGCCATGAAGACGCCGTCGGTGCGCTCCCGGCTCGAGAGCTTCGGCGCGCAGATCGTCGACGAAAACAGGACCTCGCCCGCCTATCTTGCCGGCTTCGTCAAGAGTGAAATCGAGAAATGGGCGGCGCCGATCAAAGCCAGCGGCGTCCAGATCAACTGAGACGCCGCGTCCGAGACCCGTCATCGGCGAAGCAGACACGATGCAGCAATGGCCGGTTCGCTCCGGCCATTCATTTTGCCGTCGGCCTGTGTGCACGATTGCCGGGATTGGGGCGGCATTCGGTCGATGATCGGCGGGCGTCGTGAGGAGGACGGAGGCGCAGAATGGTTGATGGTTCGACGCGGCTCCGGTCGCGCCTCAGGAGTCGAAAACCAGCATCAGGAACACCGCGAACAATACGACATGCACCGCGCCCTGCAATACATTGGTACGGCCGCTCGCGAAGGTGACGACGCTGACGGCGAGCGTCGTCATGAGCAGAAGATTGTCGGCACCCGGAAGCCCGAGCGAGACGGGGTGGTCGGTCACACGGCTCACGGCAAGCATGATCGGCACGCTCAGTCCCATCGTCGATAGGACCGAGCCGAGAAAGATGTTTATCGCGCGTTGCAGGCGATTGGCGAGCGCCGCCCGCGTCGCGCCAACCGCTTCCGGCAGCGCCACCAGCACGGCGATGATGATACCGCCGAGCGCGGTCGGCAGGCGCATCGTCTCAATGAGGTGATCGATCGGCCGCGCCAGGTGCTCGGCGAGGAAAACAACCGGCACGATATACGCAAGCAAAAGCGCGGCGTGCCGAAGGGCGGAGGACTTCGACACCTCGCGGCGCACCTCCGCCGCCTCGCCCATGGCGAAGTAACCGCGATGCCGGCCGGTCTGGATGGCAAGGAAGATGATGTAGAGGCCGATCGCCACCGCCGCCAGAAAAAGCTGCTGCGGGAACGACAGCGTCGGTCCCGGAGTGCTGACGGTGAAGTTCGGCAGGCTCAAGGTGAACATCGCCAACGGGATGATCACGCCGAGATAGGCATTGGCGCCCTGCAGATTGTAATGCTGCTCACGATGACGGAGGCCGCCGAGGAGCAGCGAGGCGCCCACCATCCCGCCGAGGATAATCATGATGATGGCGAACAGCGTATCGCGCACCAGCGTCGGGTTGTTCTCGCCGTGCAACATCACCGCCGAGATGCTCAGTACCTCCACCGTGGTGACCGACAGCGTCAGGATCAGCGTGCCCAGGGGCTCGTCGAGCGCTTCCGCTACCTCGTCGGCATGGCGCACCACCGCCAGCGTGGCGGCGGCCAGCACCGCGAACAGCCAGGTGAAGACGAGCACGAACCACAGGGGTTCGCGGAGATGATCGAATAGACCGTCGCCGGCGAAGGCGAAAAACGCTGCGGTCGCGGCAGCCGCACCCAACGCCCATTCGGCACCGATGATGGACCGCAGCAATGCGAGGCGTCGCACGAAAACGCTGCGTTTATCGGCTTTTGCCAAAGCGCCGCCTCCGCTCCGCGCGGTCGATGGACGCCCCGCACCCGGCGTCAACCGACTCCGTCTTCTTGACCGACAAGCTACACCGAAAACGCCATGCGGGTCCGGTCTCGAAGATGCCGACAGCGCCGCTTGCGCGGCCGTTTGCGTCAAGGCCGCGGCGCGCCTGCGGCCCAAGAAAGGCCGCCCGGCACGCTCGCGCTGCGGCGAGACGCAACCGCCGCGGCGCTATTCGGCCGCCTGCTGCTGCGCGACCGGTTCCACGCGCGCAGCGCAGAATTTGAATTCGGGAATCTTGCCGAACGGATCGAGTGCCGGATTGGTGAGCTTGTTGGCTGCCGCTTCGAAAAAGGCGAAGGGGATGAACACCACGCCGTCGGGCACGGCGTCATCGAGCCGTGCCGCAAGCTCGATCGCGCCCCGTCGCGTGGTCACGCGCACGCGGTCGCCGGGTCGGATGCCGAGCTTGGCGATGGTGCCGCGCGAAACCGCGGCCGTCGGACCCGGCTCGAGGGCATCGAGCACGCGTGCGCGCCTCGTCATCGCGCCCGTGTGCCAATGCTCGAGCTGGCGTCCCGTGGTAAGGATGAACGGAAATTCGTCGTCCGGCGTCTCGTCGGGCGGCGTGAGCTTGGCCGCAACCAGCTTGCCGAAGCCGCCCGGGCGGGGGAAGCCCTTGTCGAAGACGACGTCACGGCCGGGCTTGTCGGGCGCGTCGCAGGGATAGGTCACCGCGCTTTCGCGCTCCACGCGGTCCCAGGTGATGTTGTCGAGCGAGGGCATGAGCGAGGCCATTTCGGCATAGATCTCGCTCGGACCACGATAATTCCAGTTCATGCCGATGCGACGACCGATCTCCTGCGTGATCCACCAGTCCGGCCGCGTATCGCCCGGCAACGGCAGCGCCTTGCGACCCATCTGCACCTGGCGGTTGGTGTTGGTGACCGTACCCTCCTTCTCGGGCCAGGCCGAAGCCGGCAGAACCACGTCGGCATAGACCGCGGTCTCGGTAAGGAAGAGATCCTGCACGACGAGATGCTCGAGATGCGCGAGCGCTTCGCGCGCATGGTTGAGATCAGGGTCGGACATCGCCGGATTTTCTCCGAGGATATACATGCCCTTGATCGTGCCGGCATGGATCGCATCCATGATCTCGACCACGGTCAATCCCTTCTTCCGGTCGAGCGCGGTGCCCCAGGCCTGTTCATATTTGGCGATGACCTCGGGCGCCTCCACCGACTTGTAGTCGGGATAGAACATCGGGATCAGGCCGGCGTCGGACGCCCCCTGCACGTTGTTCTGCCCGCGCAAGGGGTGCAGGCCGGTCCCGGGCCGGCCGATCTGACCCGTGATCAGCGACAGGGCGATAAGACAGCGTGCGTTATCGGTGCCGTGGGTGTGCTGGGAGACGCCCATGCCCCAGAAGATGATGGCGCTCCTCGCGCGCGCATAGGTGCGCGCCACCTCGCGCAGCGTGTCGGCGGGGATGCCGCAGATCGGCGCCATCTCTTCCGGGGTGAAATCCTTGATGCTCTCGGCGAAGGGACCGAATCCTTCCACATAGGTCTGGATATATTGCTGATCGTACAGCTTCTCGGTCACGATCGTGTTGAGCATGGCATTGAGCATCGCCACATCGGTGCCGGGCTTGAACTGCAGCATGCGCCATGCGTGACGCTTCAAGGCCTGGCCGCGCGGATCCATCACGATCAGTTTCGCGCCGCGCTTGGCCGCCTGTTTGAAGAACGTTGCCGCGACGGGATGGTTCTCGGCCGGATTGGCGCCGATCACGATGATGACGTCGGAGTTCTTGCACTCGTTGAAAGTCGCGGTCACCGCACCGGAACCGATGCCTTCCATGAGCGCGGCGACGGATGAGGCGTGGCAGAGCCGGGTGCAATGGTCGACATTGTTGGTGCCAAAACCGGCGCGCACCAGCTTCTGGAAGAGATAGGCTTCCTCGTTCGTGCATTTGGCCGAGCCGAAACCGGCGAGCGCCTGCGGACCGTCGCGATCGCGGATCCGCTTCAGGCCCGCCGCAGCCCGGTCGAGCGCCTCCTCCCACGTCGCCTCGCGGAAATGCGTCCAGGGATTGGAGGGATCAATCTCCTCGTGGGCGACCTTGGGCACGCCGTCCTTGCGGATCATCGGCTTCAACAGGCGCTGCGGATTGCTCACGTAATCGAAGCCGAAGCGCCCCTTGACGCAGAGCCGGTTCTGGTTGGCCGGCCCGTTGCGGCCGGTGACATAAACGATCCGATCGTTCTTGACGTGGTAGGTGAGCTGGCAGCCGACGCCGCAATAGGGACAAACCGAGTGCACCTCACGATCGGGAAATTCGGTGCGCAGATTGCTCTCGTTCACCAGCGTCGCCGGCATCAGCGCGCCGGTGGGACATGCCTGCACGCATTCACCGCAAGCGACGCAGGTGGACGCGCCCATGGGGTCGTCGAAGTCGAACACGATCTTTTCGGCGTGGCCGCGGCCGGCCATGCCGATCACATCGTTGACCTGCACCTCGCGGCAGGCGCGGACGCAGAGATTGCACTGGATGCAGGCGTCGAGATTGACGGCCATGGCGGGATGGCTGCGGTCCGGGCCGGGTCTGACATCCTTGGGAAAGCGGCTGACCGCGATGTTCATGCGCTCGGCCCAAGCCCAGAATTTCGACTGCGGGTCATGCGAGGCCGTGCGCGCGGGCTGGTCCGCAAGCAGGAGCTCGAACACCATCTGCCGTGCCGTCCTGGCGCGTTCGGACGCGACCTTGACCTTCATACCTTCCGCCGGCTTGCGGATGCAGCTCGCCGCGAGCACGCGCTCGCCCTCGATCTCCACCATGCAGGCGCGGCAGTTGCCGTCGGCGCGATAGCCCGGTTCCGGCGAATAACACAGATGCGGAATGTCGATGCCGTAACGCCGCGCGACCTGCCAGATGGTTTCGTCCGCCTGCGCGACCACCTCGCGCCCGTCAAGCATGAATTTCACGCTCCTGCCGGAGCCGTTGGTTTTCGTCATTCGGGCAAATCCTCCACGTGCGGCGCCGCGCTCTCCTCCTTACCGAGAGCGAAAGCGGCCGCATTCTACCGCTCGCGCCGCTTTCGTCATCACCGTCAACATCATCGTCGAGACCGGCGCCGGCATCCGACGTTCACCAGCTTCCCAGCGGCTTGGCGAGGTCCTCCGGGAAATATTTCAGCACGCACATGAGCGGGTTCGGCGCCGCCTGACCGAGACCGCAGATCGAGGCGTCGCGCATCACGGAAGCCAATTCGGTTAGGAGGGCCGAGTCCCATGGTCCTTGCTCCATCAGCTTGACCGCCTTTTCGGTACCGGCGCGGCAGGGCGTGCACTGGCCGCAGCTCTCGTCCTGGAAGAACCTCATCAGGTTGAGCGCCACGGCCTTCATATCATCCTTGTCCGAAAGGACGACAACGGCGTGCGACCCGACGAAGCAGCCATAGGGCTCCAGAGTCCCGAAATCGAGCGGAATATCGGCCATCGATGCCGGCAGGATTCCGCCCGACGCCCCTCCGGGCAGGTAGCCCTTGAAGGCGTGGCCCTCCTGCATCCCGCCGCAGAACTCCTCGATCAGCTCGCGCGCCGTGACGCCGGCCGGCGCCAGCACCACGCCCGGTTTCCTCACGCGGCCTGACACCGAAAAACTGCGGAACCCCTTGCGGTCGCGTCGACCCTGCGACGTCGCCCAGGCGGCGCCCTTCTCCACGATGTCGCGCACCCAGTAAAGCGTCTCGACATTCTGTTCGAGCGTAGGGCGGCCGAACAGGCCGACCTGGGCGACATAGGGCGGGCGGTGACGCGGCAGGCCGCGTTTGCCCTCGATCGACTCGATCATGGCGGACTCTTCGCCGCAGATATAGGCGCCGGCGCCGCGACGCAGATGCAGTTTAGTGTGCGGCGACAGTCCCGCCTTCTCCACCGCCGCGAGCTCCTGCGCGAGCATCAGACGCAGTTCGGGATATTCGTCGCGAATATAGATATAGGTCTCAACCGCTTCGACCACCCAGGCCGCGATCAGCATGCCTTCGATGAAGCGATGCGGATCCCGTTCGAGATAATAGCGGTCCTTGAACGTGCCCGGCTCGCCTTCGTCGGCGTTGACCGCAAACATGCGCGGTGCCGGCTCGGCACGCACCAGCGACCACTTGCGCCCGGTAGGGAACCCCGCGCCGCCGAGGCCGCGCAGGCCGCCGTCGCTGACGAGCCTGATCAGTTCATCCCGCGTCCGCCTTGCCGCCAAGCAGTCGCGCAACAGCGCGTAGCCGCCCGCCTCCTGATAGGCGGCAAAGTCGGTCGCGGGGATCCATGCCCGCGGATGCCTGTTCGCCTTCACTTCGGCGGCGACCGTGTCGACGGTGGCCTTGAAGGTCTGCACATGGCCCACCGCGCAGACCGGTGCCCGATCGCAGGCCCCCATGCAGGGGGCACGCACGACGCGCACGTCGGCACCGAACCTGCGTCGCAGATCCGCCTGCAGTCGCTCTGCGCCGGCCATGGCGCAGGACAAGGAGTCGCAGACGCGCACCGTCACCGCCGGCGGCGGAGCCTCGCCTTCCTTCACGACGTCGAAATGCGCATAGAAAGTGGCGACCTCGTAGACCTCGGACAGTGCAAGCCGCATTTCCGCCGCGAGCGCGGCAAGATGCGCTGCCGAAAGATAACCATACCGGTCCTGCAGGAGATGGAGGTGTTCGATGAGCAGATCGCGCCGGCGCGGCCTGTCGGTCAGCAGCGCGCGCACCTGCTCGAGCGCGAGCGGATCGACCTGGCGTCCCTTGGGTGTGCGCGGAGGCCGGCGACGGTCGCGTGCGGTGCCCGGCGGCACATTCAGATCCAACGACGTCATTCACACCTCCAAGCACGCCTCCAGGCCCGACCGCACAACACCGCGCCGGGCGCAGCGATGCAAGACCCAGGAACCGATTGATCGATAGATATTTCCGATTAACATGGAGCGTGATCTACGAAATTTTCGATTGCTGACCGGCCTCCATTAGCAGATAAGTGCAGCAATATGTCCTTTCTACACCTTGCGCAACCTGTCGCGGGGTCCCGCCGGAACCGCCGCCGTGCTTGAGAAGCTCGAATTCCTACTCGCGCTCGCGCGCGAGAAACATTTCGGACGCGCCGCCGAAGTCTGCGGGGTCACCCAGCCCACTTTATCCGCGGGTGTGAAGCAGATCGAGGACGCGTTCGGAGTCCTGCTCGTCAATCGCGGCTCGCGCTTTCGCGGTTTCACAGCCGAAGGCGAGCGCGTGCTCGAATGGGCCCGCCGCATCGTGGGCGATGCCCGCGCCATGCGCGAGGAGGTGCTCGCGCTCAAGCATGGCCTCGCCGGCCGGCTGCGGCTCGCCGTGGTACCGACCGCCCTGCCCATGGTGGAGACGCTGACCACACCCCTTCGCGCCCGGCACCCTAACGTGCAATTCACGGTGCTCACCCGTACCTCGGCCGAGGTGCGGCACCTTCTGGACAATCTCGAGGTCGACGCGGGGCTCACATATCTCAACAACGAGTCGCCCGGCCGCGTGACCGCGGTGCCGCTCTATCGCGAGAGCTATCGGCTGCTGGTGGCTGCCGACGGGCCGCTCGGCCATCGGGAACAGGTCACCTGGTCGGACGTCGCGCAAGTGCCGCTCTGCCTGCTGACGCCCGATATGCAGAACCGCCGTATCATCGACCAGTACCTGCGCGAGACCGGTGTCGAGCCCACCATCACATTGGAATCCGATTCGATGCTCGTGCTCTATTCTCACGTCCGCACCGGTCGCTGGGCGAGCGTGATGCCGTCGCGTGTTGCCGCCATGCTCGGCTTGACCGACGTGCTGCGCGCGATTCCCATCATCGGTGCGGATACGTCCCACACGATCGGACTGGTCGCGCCCGCGCGCGAGCCGATGATTCCGCTCACCGCCGCCTTGGTGGCCGAAGCGCGCCGCGTGGCCGTTCTGCTTGCCGACTGACACGCCGGCGCTGCCGCGCCTCGCGCACGCGATGTGCGGTCATGCCTCCCCGTTGCCGCGTGATGGGCATTCCCGGCACGATGCCTGCCGCGCAGAGGCGGTCCTATAGCCGTTCGCTATTGCGAGATATTGACCTTCTATGACGTGATCGGAAACCCATCGTTGATAAAGCGTCTCCTCGACCGCAGTGTGCGTCGTGCAGCACTGCGGCCGGCAGCGGTCCGCGGTCCATTGCCGAAACGAGAAGATCGGAAATCAATGGAGGAATTGCACGATGGGTGCTCTTTCGTTTCTCGATCGCAGCCATACGATTGCCAAACCGGGGTTTAGTCGCTGGATGGTGCCGCCGGCCGCGCTTTGCGTCCATCTGTGCATCGGACAGGCCTATGCCTTCAGCGTCTTCAACCTGCCGATGACGAAGCTGCTCGGAATCAATCAGTCGACGCCCGACGACTGGAAACTCACCGAGCTGGGATGGATTTTTTCGATCGCGATCTTTTTTCTCGGCGTGTCGTCTGCCGTGTTCGGGCGTTGGGTCGAGGAAGGCGGCCCGCGCCGTGCCATGTTTACCGCCGCATTATGCTGGTCGGGAGGCTTCCTGATCTCGGCGATCGGCGTCTATGCGCACATGCTGTGGCTCATCTATCTCGGCTATGGCGTTCTCGGCGGCTGCGGTCTCGGCATCGGCTATATTTCGCCGGTCTCCACCCTGATCAAATGGTTTCCCGACCGCCCCGGCATGGCCACCGGCATGGCGATCATGGGCTTCGGCGGCGGCGCCTTCATCGCCTCCCCGCTCTCGGTGTGGCTGATGAGCACGTACTCCACGCCGACGCATATCGGCGTCGCCGAGACCTTCATCACCCTCGGTATCGTCTATTTCTTCTTCATGATGGTCGGCGCGATGATCGTGCGAGTGCCGGCGCCCGGCTGGAAGCCGCAGGGCTATACGCCGCCGGCGGTGCCGCAGAAGCTGATCACGCAACACGACGTGTTCGTGTATGACGCATTGAAGACGCCGCAATTCTGGCTGATCTGGTGGGTCCTTTGTCTCAACGTGACTGCCGGCATCGGCGTGCTCGGGCAGGCCTCGGCCATGAGCCAGGAAATGTTCCCCGGCCGCGTGACTGCGGTGGCGGCCGCGGGCTTCGTCGGTCTCATGAGCCTGTTCAACATGGGCGGCCGCTTCTTCTGGGCCTCGACATCGGACTTCATCGGCCGCAAGAACACTTATTTCGTGTTCTTCGCGCTCGGCACCGTGCTTTACTGCCTCGTGCCCCATACCGGCTCGATCGGCAGCGTGGCCGCCTTCGTCATCTGTTTCCTAATCATCATCTCGATGTATGGCGGCGGGTTCGCGACTGTGCCGGCCTATCTCAAGGACATGTTCGGCACACGCTATGTCGGCGCCATCCACGGGCTCCTGCTCACCGCCTGGTCGATGGCCGGCATCTTCGGACCGGTGCTGGTCAACTATATCCGCGAATACAACATCACCCACGGCGTGCCGAAGGCGCAGGCTTACAATACAACGATGTACATCATGGCCGCGCTGCTGGTCGCGGGCTTCGTCTGCAACTATTTCGTCAAAGCGGTGCATCACCGCTTCCACATGAAAACTGAACAAGAGGGCGAACATCTGCGGGCCCGGGCCGCCATGACAAGCGAACCGGCCGGCGCATAGAGGAGCTCGGATCATGGCCAACGAAGACCAACAAGGCACTACCACGCTCCAGCTTGTCCTGGCATGGAGTTTCGTCGGCATTCCGCTAGCGCTCGGCGTCCTGCAGACGCTCATCAACGCGATGAAGTTGTTCCAGTAACCCCCGTGCACGGCCGCCGCTTCGTTCACGAGGCGGCGGCGATCCTCGTCTCGACATGGCGAGGCGGCAGGCGCGAGACTCGCGATGACCTTTCAGCTCGTCTACGGCGCGGTGTCGGATCCCCCGCGCAAGGTAATTCACGTCGTGCGCGTCGTCGACGACATGCTCGAGGTCGAGCAACTCGATGAAATCGCCGATCGGATGCGCGACTATGCGATGCGTAGATACGGCGAGCAGGCCCCCAATGTCGTGGTGGTGCAGGGCTACGCCAAGGAGACGCTGCGGCTGTTCGGCGAGCCCTATGCCGTCGCACGCGTGCGTGCGGCCATGTTCAATGCCGCGATCAATTTCAGGCCGATCGACCTTGGCTAGGCGGATGTCGCCGATATCGGCCCTCGTTGCGGGAGTACCCCATTGCAAGCGCATCGCAGACCCGTCATTGCGAGCCCGAGCATTGCGAGCCCGAGCAAAAGCGGGGGCGAAGCAATTGCGAATCGACCCGGCCACGATGACCGCGCGCCGCGCCGGCGCCACGCAAGGCCTGGATTGCGTCGCCGCCGCTTGCGCGGCTCCCCAGCGCGACAATGTCGATTCAATTCGAACGGCGCCCGCCCCGATCGCGGGCGCCGCCGGCGCATGAGTGCAAGCGGCATAAGCCAGGGCGGACAAAAAACGGGCGGCATGGCCGCCCGTCGCTGAACCGTCGCCGGCGAAAACGCTCACGCCACCTGCACCTCCAGATGGCGGAACATCGCGCGCCTTGCCTCTTCATCAAACTCGGTCTTGAAGACGTGCTTGTGCCGATCTTTGATCGTGAGTGCGCGTTGCGCCGCCGGGCGCGCGGTGATCTCGTCGACCAGGCGTTTGAGGTTGGGGAACTTGGCCCAGGCCCCTTCCCCGAGCACGGTCGGCATCAGGCGCGCCCAGCCCCAAACCGCCATGTCGACGATCGTATAGGCGTCGCCCAGTACATATTTCCGCCCCGCCAGGCGCGAGTCGAGAATGCCGAAATGGCGCTGCGCCTCGTAGGCATAGCGGTTGAGCGCATAGGGGATCTTCTCGGGCGCGTACTGGCGGAAATGCACCGATTGGCCCGCAAAGGGGCCGACGCCGGAGGCCACGAAAAACAGCCAGGACAACAATTCCCCGCGCGCCTTGTCGCTCCCGGCGGGGAGGAACTTGCCGGTCTTTTCGCCGAGATAGAGCAGGATCGCGTTCGAATCGAACACGATCGCATCGCCGTCGACGATCGCCGGCACCTTGGCATTGGGATTGATCGCCAAATATTCCGGCTTGTGCTGCTCGCCCTTGCGGGTATCGACCGGAATCGGCTCGTAGGCAAGACCCGTTTCTTCGAGCATCAGCGCAACCTTCATCGGGTTCGGTGCGCCGCTGTAGTAGAACTTAATCATCTTCCTCCTCGTTCACTCGATCGCAGGCTTCCTTGGTCCTTGCTTCGCGCGAAGCCCCAAATCGGCATTCTCAGCGACACCGGGCTTGGCGTCACCCGATTCGCCGTCATCGCGAAAACAAGTGAAGGAACGCGTTTATGACAACCCTACGATCCTACCATCCGGCCCGATGTCGATCGCCTCCGCCGCCGGCACCTTCGGCAACCCCGGCATGGTCATGATGTCGCCGCAGATGGCGACGACGAACTCCGCGCCTGCCGAGAGCCGCACTTCACGTACCTTGACGATATGCTCGGTCGGCGCACCGCGCGCGTCGGGATTGGTGGAGAAACTGTATTGGGTCTTGGCGACGCAGATGGGAAAGCGGCCGTAACCCATCTGTTCAAACAAAGCGAGCTGGTCGCGCACCGATCGGTCGACATCGATATCCTTCGCGCGATAGATCTCCTTGGCGATCGTGCGGATTTTTTCGACCAGCGGCATGTCGTCGGGATAAAGCAATTTGAGCTTGCTCTTTCCGCTTTCCGCCACTTTCACCACTGCGCGCGCGACGTCGACGGCGCCCTCCCCACCCATCGCCCAATGGTCGGCGAGCATCGCGTCGACCCCGAGCGCCTTGCATTTCTCCTTGACGAGCGCGATTTCGGCGTCCGTATCGGCGGAAAAACGATTGATCGAGACGATCGGCTGCAGACCGAACTTCTGCATGTTCTCAATGTGACGCTGGAGGTTGGCCATCCCGGCTTCCAGGGCCTTGAGATTCTCGGTCTTCAGCTCTTCCTTCTTCAGGCCGCCGTGCATCTTGAGCGCCCGAATGGTGGCGACCAGCACGACGCAGTCCGGCGCAAGCCCGGTCTTGCGGCACTTGATGTCGAGGAATTTCTCCCCGCCCAGATCGGCGCCGAATCCGCATTCCGTCACCACGTAGTCGGCAAGCTTCAGCGCCGTCGTCGTCGCCAGAACAGAATTGCAGCCGTGCGCGATATTGGCGAAGGGACCGCCGTGAATGAAGGCTGGCGTGCCTTCGAGCGTCTGCACCAGATTCGGCGCCAGAGCATCCTTCAACAGCGCCGCCATCGCGCCCTGTGCCTTCAAATCCGCCGCACGGACCGGCTTGCGATCACGCGTGTAGCCGACGATGATGTTCGCCAGACGGCGCTTGAGATCGTCGAGACTATTCGCGAGGCAGAAGATGGCCATCACTTCCGAGGCCACGACAATGTCGAATCCGTCTTCGCGCGGAAAACCGTTGGCGACGCCGCCGAGCGAGGAAACGATATGACGCAGCGCGCGCTCGTTCATATCGAGTGCGCGCCGCCAAGTGATCCGCCGTGGATCGATGCCGAGCGGATTGCCCCAGTAGATGTGATTGTCGATGAGCGCCGCCAGCAAATTGTTGGCCGTGCCGATGGCGTGCAGATCGCCGGTGAAATGCAGATTGATGTCTTCCATCGGCACGACTTGCGCATATCCGCCGCCCGCCGCGCCGCCCTTGACCCCGAAGCAGGGCCCGAGGCTCGGTTCGCGGATGCACAACATGGCCTTCTTGCCGATCCGGTTGAGCGCGTCGGTCAGGCCGACGGTGGTCGTGGTCTTGCCCTCGCCGGCCGGCGTCGGGTTGATGGCGCTGACCAGGATCAACTTGCCGTTCGGCCTGTCCTGAATGGATTTGATGAAGTCCATCGAGACCTTGGCCTTGTAGTGGCCATAGGGCTCGAGATGTTCCGGCGCTATCCCGAGTTTCTCGCGCGCGACGTCGACGATCGGCCGCAACTTGGCCGCCTGGGCGATCTCGATATCGGATTTGGGGTTCAAATGCTGAGAGGTCGGCCTATGCATGGCTGTTTCCATCCTTTGTTCAACGTCAGCCGAGTCGCGTCCCGGCGGCGAGCCTGGCGGTCGCAATAAATTCGGAGGCGTCGATCTTCTTGCCGCCCTCCGCCTGCACGCGGGTCACCCGGATGCGGCCGTCGGCGCAAACCACGGTGAAGCTGTCGCCGTCAACGGCGACGACCTCGCCCATCCGGCCGCCAATGCCTTTCGGATCCTTGGCGGGAAGCGGCCTAGCCTCGAAAATCTTGAGCGGCTTGCCGTCGAACACCGTCCAGGCGCCCGGCGAAGGATTGCAGCCGCGGATCAGGCGGTCGATCTGGATCCAGGGTTTGCCCCAGTCGATTTTTGCGTTGTCGGGGCCGCAGCGGCCTTCATAAGTGGCTTTCGACTCGTCCTGCTTGATACGCGGCGCCTTACCCGCCCGGACGAGATCGACGGCCTCGAGCATCGCGTCCACCCCCATGGGAAACAGCCGATCGAAATAGACGCTGCCCACCGTATCGGTGTCGGAGATCGGCGTCGTCTTCTGCAACAGCACGTCACCCGTATCGAGGCCGTTATCCGGCCAGAAGATGGAAAGGCCGGTCTCCTTTTCGCCCTTGATGATCGGCCAGTTGATTGCGCTGGGACCGCGATAGGCGGGCAGAAGCGAGGGGTGATACTGGATCGAACCGTGGGTCGGTATGTTGAGGAACTGCTCGGGGACGAACAACGTAACGAAGGCCATCACCTGCAAATCCGGCTTGAGCGATCTGAATTGCTCCCAGACCTCCGGTTTGCGATAGCTGTCGGGCTGGTAGACGGGCAGATTTGCGGCAAGCGCGGCCTCTTTCAGCGGATCGGGCTTGGCACCCGGTTTCTCCGGCGCGACATAGACCGCGATCACCGACTCGCCGCGTTTCAAGAGAGCTTCCAGCACGGCCTTGCCGAAAGCCTGCTGGCCGTGAACCACGATACGCATCCTCGCAACTCCTCTCGACTCTGCTCCCTCTCACCCCGCCCGCCGGGAAGAGGCCGACTTGCCGCCGCCGGCGAAACCGAAGGGGCGTTCGCCGCCGCGAAATGCGAAAGAACCCCCATCCGCCGCCTTCTCCGGCACCCGGCTCTGCCCCCGGCGGCGGGGTCATGAGAAATTACGCCGCCTTTTCTTCCTTCTGCGCCGCACTGAGCGCGCCGGATGCCTTGATCTCGGCGATCTCCTTGGCTGAAAACTTGAGCACGTCCCTGAGAATTTCGTCGGTGTGTTCGCCGAGCAGCGGCGATCGTCTCACCTCGGAAATGGAGTCGGACAATTTGATCGGATTGCCGACGGTCAGGTACTTGCCGCGCACCGGATGGTCGACCTCGACCACGGTACCGGTCTTGCGCAATGACGGCTCCTCGGCAAGCTCCTTCATCGACAAAATGGGACCGACCGGGATGTCGAGCTTATTGCAGATTTCCATGACCTCGAACTTGGTCTTGGTCATGGTCCACTGCTCGATGCGATCGAAAATCTTCCGCAGCCGCGGCAGACGCGCTTTCGGCGTTGCGTAGTCGGGATCGGTTTTCCAGCCGGGTTCGCCGATGACGTCGCAGATCCGCTCCCACACCGGGGCCTGCGTGATGAAATAGATATAAGCATTGGGATCGGTCTCCCATCCCTTGCACTTCAGAATCCAGCCCGGCTGGCCGCCTCCCGAGTCGTTGCCGGCGCGCGGCACCGTGTCGCCGAACGGAATTCCCTCACCGTACTGGCTGTACTCGGTGAGCGGCCCGTGCTTGAGGCGTTGCTGGTCGCGCAGCTTGACCCGGCAAAGATTGAGCACGCCATCCTGCATCGCCGCGAGCACCTTCTGGCCGCGGCCGGTGCGGTTGCGCTGGTACAGCGCGCACACGATGCCGAGTGCAAGATGCAGGCCGGTACCGGAATCGCCGATCTGCGCGCCGGTGACGAGCGGCGGGCCGTCGCGGAAGCCCGTGGTCGAGGCGGCGCCGCCGGCGCATTGCGCGATGTTTTCATAGACCTTGCAGTCCTCGTAGGGACCGGGGCCGAAGCCTTTGACCGAGGCGACGATCATACGCGGGTTGAGCTTGTGGATGTGCTCCCAGGTGAGCCCCATGCGGTCGAGCGCGCCCGGCGCAAAATTCTCCACCAGCACGTCACAAACCTTGATCAGCTCGTCGAGCACGCGCTTGCCTTGCGGATGCTTCGAATCGATCGTGATCGAGCGCTTGTTGTGATTGAGCATGGTGAAATAAAGGGAATCGGCGTTCGGTATGTCGCGCAACTGGCCGCGCGTGATATCGCCGACGCCCGGACGCTCGACCTTGATCACGTCGGCGCCGAACCAGGCGAGCAATTGCGTGCAGGTCGGGCCCGACTGCACGTGCGTGAAATCGAGGATACGCACGCCCTCAAGCGCCTTGCCGGCCTGACCCCAGGGCTTGGTCGACGGCTTCGGCAGGCCGTTGTTTCGGGCCGTCCCCGTCATCGGCTTTTTCGCCTTGAGCTTCACGACCCGTTTGGACGCGGCCTTCGTCCTGGATTTAACCTTGTTTGCCTTCTTGCGAACTGCCATCACGCTCTCCTCGGACCCGTCGCGCGGACAATGGCGCCAAAGGCGTCATGCCCGCCCTGTTCATCCTCGTCATTCCGAACCGCCCACTATTCGCTCAACGCCTTGCACGCCTGGTGCAGTGCGCCTTGCGCCTGCCCTAGGTTTTCTTGCGAACCATGCTTTGCGGATTGAGCTTGCCAATACGTCCGCTTTCCGTACCTGCCGCCGGATCGATCACCGCGTTGATCAGGGTCGGCCGGCGCGAATTCATCGCCGTGTCCACCGCGCGCTTGAGTTCGTCCGGCGTCGTCACGTGGACGCCGACGCCCCCGAACGCCTCGATGATCCGATCGTAGCGCGCATCCTTGACGAAAGCGGTCGTTGCCGGATCCGATCCTCCGCCTGGATTGACGTCGGTTCCGCGGTAGATGCCGTTGTTGTTGAAGACCACGACGCAGACCGGCAGGTTGTAGCGGCAGATCGTCTCCACTTCCATGCCGCAAAACCCGAAGGCGCTGTCGCCTTCGACGGCGAGCACGGGCTTGCCCGTCTCGATCGCGGCGGCGATCGCAAAACCCATGCCGATGCCCATGACGCCCCAGGTGCCCACGTCGAGCCGCTTGCGCGGCTGATACATGTCGATGACGCCGCGCGCGAGATCGAGCGTGTTGGCGCCTTCGTTGACGAGAATCGCATCCGGACGTTCCTTGATGACCGAACGCAGCGCGCCGAGGGCGCTGTGGAAGTCCATCGGCACGGCATTCCTCATCAAGCGCGACGCCATCTTGGCGATGTTCTCTTCCTTTTTGGCCTTGATGGCGTCGGTCCAGTCCGACGGCGGAGCCGGCCAGCTCCCGCCCATGGCATCGACGAGAGCCGAGACGCACGAGCCGATATCGCCCACTACCGGGGCGGCGATGCCGACATTCGAGTCGATCTCTTTCGGCTCGATATCGATCTGGATGAAGGTCTTCGAATGAGGTTCGCCCCACGTCTTGCCCTTGCCGTGGGAGAGGAGCCAGTTCAGACGCGCGCCGATCAGCATGACCACGTCCGAGTCCTTCAACACCGTCGAGCGGGCGGCGCCCGCACATTGTGGATGGGTGTCGGGCAGAATGCCCTTGGCCATGCTCATTGGCAGGAAGGGAATTCCGGTTTTCTCGATCAGGGTGCGGATGGCCGCGTCGGCCTGGGCATAGGCGGCTCCCTTGCCGAGAATGATGAGCGGCCGTTTCGCACCTCTGAGGAGGTCGAGCGCCCGCTTGACGGCGCTCGGCGCGGGAATCTGGGCCGGAGCGGGATCGACGACCTTGACCAGGGATTTGCGGCCGGCCTCCGCGTCCATGACCTGCGACAGCAACTTGGCGGGCAGATCGAGGTAGACCCCGCCCGGCCGACCCGACACGGCGGCGCGGATCGCCCGCGCCACGCCGATCCCGATATCCTGGGCATTAAGAATGCGAAACGCCGCCTTGCAGAGCGGCTTGGCGACGGCGAGCTGGTCCATCTCCTCATAGTCGCCCTGCTGCAGGTCGACGATCTCGCGCTCGGATGACCCCGAAATCAGAATCATCGGGAAACAATTGGTCGTGGCATTGGCCAGCGCCGTCAGGCCGTTGAGAAAGCCGGGTGCCGATACCGTGAGGCACACTCCCGGCTGCCTGGTCAGGAAGCCGGCGATCGAGGCCGCATAACCGGCATTCTGCTCGTGCCGGAACGAAATGACGCGCATGCCGCGCGCTTGCGCCAAGCGGCCGAGATCGGTGATCGGAATTCCCGGCACGCCGTAGATGGTGTTGATGCCGTTGAGCCTGAGCGCATCGATGACGAGATGGAAGCCGTCGGTCAATTCGCCTTCGGGCTCGGCGGTGGTCGATTTCTCCCTTACTGCCGCGTCTGCCATAAAATTCCTCCTGCCTCTCCGCTCGTCGTGCCCGAGCCCCTTGATGCAACGCATCCCGCCGAAAGAGCCGCGTCCGCTCGTGCCGGCCAAGCGGCACCATCAACCGATCGGTCACGCGCGGCGGGGATGTCGAGTTCGCTGCAAAGCCTTCCCCGCATTCTCAATCCAGATAATTCGCATATTTCGCCACGTGGTCGGCGAGACCGAGCGCGTGGTCGCGCACCAGCCGCTCGGCACGGTCGGTATCGCGGGTTTCCAGCGCCTTGATGATGTTCATGTGGTCGCGGATTGATTTCTCCACGCGGTCCTTCTCGCCGATGGTCTTGCGCCGGATCATGCGCATGTGGGTGAACAGATTCTCAGCGAGCGCGATCAGCACGCTGTTGCCGCTCATGCGGATGATGGTCTGATGGAATTCGATATTGGCTTCCGAATATTCGTCGAGGTGGGCCCGCAGCTCGCCATTGTCGAATGTCGCGAACATGCGCCGCAGGCCGGAAATCTCCTCCTCGCTCGCGCTTTGGGTGATCAGCCGCGCGGCCATGCTTTCGAGAGCCGCCCAGGCGGTGATCATTTCGATCACCTCGCGCTTGGTCTTGCGCACGACATAGATGCCGCGGCGCGGGACGGAACGCACGAAACCTTCGCTCTCGAGCTGCGCCATCGCCTCGCGCACCGGGGTTCGGCTGATGCCGAAATCCTGCGCGAGCTTTCGTTCATCGAGCCGAATATCGTCGCGGCTGCGATAGACATCCATCGCGACGATGGCGTTCTTCAGCGCCGCATAAGCCTGGTGCTTGAAGCTCGACGCGGTATCGATCGGCGCCAGCAGCGGCTGCGGCGCGGCGGCTTCCAGCCTCGCGTCCGTCCTGCGCAGGCGCGCGGCCGTGCCGCGACGAGGGGATCGGCTGTTCCGGGTCATTGCTGGTATACAATATGCCAGCTGCGCAACCGGCGCAACCGCGTCCGCCGCGCCGCCGGAGGGCGTGCGGGCTGCGCGCGGCGCCGCGCCGGCGAAGGCAGACGAAAGCGGCGCGCGGCCCGCGCCCGCCGGTCGGGCGCCGACGCCCGAGACGGAGCGAGGACCGCGCGATCAAGCTCGACGCTACGCAGGGATGTCGGTCGCCTAGCCAGCCGGCCGCAGGGTGCCGTTGATGAGGTCACGCGCGCGCACCAGCAGCGTCTGAATCACCGGCCAGAACAGCGCGATCAGACCGAGCGTCATGATGGTGCTGACGAGCCCATTGGAGAAGAACACGCCGAGGTTGCCCTGCGAACTCAGCAGCGACTGTCGGAAGCCTTCCTCGGCCTTGTCCCCGAGCACGATCGCGAGAACCATCGGCGCCAACGGATAATTGGTCTTCTTCATGAAATAGCCCATGACGCCGAACACCAGCATCATGACGACGTCGAACGTGTTGTTGTGCACGGTATAGGCGCCGATCGCGCAGAAAACCATGATGATGGGCGCGATCACGCTGAAAGGAATGCGCAGGATCGAGGCGAAGAACGGCACGCAGGTGAGCACGATCAGAAGCCCGACGATATTGCCCATATACATGCTCGCGATCAGTCCCCACACGAAATCCTTCTGCTCCGTGAACAGCAGCGGGCCCGGCTGCAATCCCCAGATCAGCAGGCCGCCGAGCAGCACCGCGGCCGTGGGCGAGCCGGGCACGCCGAGCGAGATCATCGGCAGAAGCGCCGAGGTTCCGGCCGCATGGGCGGCCGTTTCCGGCGCCACCACGCCTTCGATCTCGCCGGTGCCGAACTTGTGGCCGTTCTTGGAAATGCGTTTGGCGATGCCGTAGCTCATGAACGACGCCGGTGTCGCCCCCGCCGGACTGATGCCCATCCAGCAGCCGATCAGACAAGAACGCAGATAGATGAGCCAGTAGCGCGGCAGCCTCGCCCAGGTCTCGAGCACGACTTTCATGTTCAGTTTGGCGGTCTTGCCGCGGAAGCTCAGGCCTTCCTCCATGGTGAGCAGGATCTCGCCGATGCCGAAGAGACCGATGACGGCGATGAGGAAATCGAAACCGTTGAGCAGCTGCTCGGCGCCGAAGGTGAGCCGCAGCTGACCCGTCATCTGGTCGAGACCGACCGCGCCGAGCCCGAAGCCGAGCATCATCGAGGCGATGGTCTTGAACGGCGGTTCCTTGCTCAGGCCGACAAAGCTGCAGAAAGCGAGGAAATAGACGGAGAAGATTTCCGGCGGACCGAATTTTAATGCGAAATTCGCAACCAGCGGCGCGATCAAGGTGATCACGAGCACGGCGAACAAGGCGCCGACGAAAGACGACGTGAAGGCCGCGGTCAGCGCCTGGCCCGCCTGGCCTTTCTGCGCCATCGGATAGCCGTCAAAAGTCGTCGCCACCGACCACGGCTCGCCCGGTATGTTGAACAGAATGGAGGTTATGGCGCCGCCGAACAGCGCGCCCCAGTAGATGCATGAGAGCATGATGATCGCGGATGTCGGCGACATCGAGAATGTCAGCGGCAAAAGAATGGCGACGCCATTGGCGCCGCCCAGGCCGGGAAGCACGCCGACGATGACGCCGAGCACGATGCCGATGACCATCAGCACGAGGTTGAAAGGCTGCGCCACCACCGCGAAGCCATGAAAGAGATTGCCGAAATCCGCCAGCATCCGTCGCGTCTCTCTGGTGTTTGCTAGACCTTTGAGCCCGAATTCGACTCCACGGCGGCCTATCCTTGCGCGGGCCGCCCCGCGCTCAATATCCGAGATAGGTCTCGAGCGGTCCCTTGGGCAGCGGCACGAGGAACCACATCTCGAAGGTGATGAACGTCGCCACCGGCACGAAGACCGCGACGGCCACGGTCGCCAGCCAGCCATAGCGGCCGAACCAGCGCATGAAGAACGCGATCAGGAGGGCCGAGGCGACATAGATGCCGGTATAGGGGACGAGCGCGACATAGATCGCGGTCGGCACCAGGACGGACAGCACCTGCCGCAATTGACTCCATTCGGCGAAGATCTTCCTCGTCTCGCGCGCCATGAGCACCGTGATGATGTTGATGGCGCAGGAGATCAGCACGATCAGGCTCACATAGAAGGGGAAGAAGCCGGCGCGCGGGCCGTCGGCCCCCCATCCGATGCCCACCTGAATGCTGCCGTAAATGCCGATGACGGCGAGGATCGCCATTGCGCCGGCGACCCCGATCTCCACCTGCCGGTGGGACGGACCCGTCCCACCGGACTCGCTTGCGGCTTGGTTCATCGTCGTTCCCGTGCAGAGCGCATGTCACGCCGCGGCGCGATCGCAAACCTACTTCTTGGCAAGGAAGCCGGCCGACCGCATCAGATCTTCATGCAGCTTTTCGGCGCTTTCCAGCCATTTCACATAGGCCTCGCCGGTCATGAAGCTCTGATTGTAGGCGCCGTCGTTCATCAGCTTCTTCCACTCGGGGGTTTCGCGTACCTTCTTGAAGAGGTCCACATAGTACGCGACCGCATCCTTGCTGACGCCCGGCGGCATGAAATAGCCGCGCAGCATGAGATATTCGATATCAAGACCCGATTCCTTGCAGGTCGGAATATCGTTCCACGACATATTGCCCGTGATCTTGTCGTGATAATCGAGCCGTTTGGAATCGAAGACGCAAAGCGGCCGCAGCTTGCCCGCGCGCCAATGGGCCACCGCCTCGATCGGGTTGTTCACCGTGGAATCGACGTGACCGCCGACAAGCTGCACGGCGACCTCGCCGCCGCCCTTGTACGGAATGTAGGTCAGCTTCTTGCCGATGACCTTTTCGATGGCGATGGTGATGATCTGATCTTCCTGCTTGGAGCCGGTGCCACCCATCTTGAAGGTGTTGTCCGGCGCCGCCTTGATGGCGTCGATGTAGTCTTTCGCCGTCTTGTAGGGCTTGTCGGCGTTCACCCACAGGATGAATTCGTCGAGCGCCATCATCGCGACCGGGGTGAGATCCTTCCAGCTGAAGGGGATACCCGTGGCAAGCGGGGTGGTGAACAGATTGGAAAGGGTGATGATCAGCTTGTGATCATCCCCCTTGGAGTTCTTGACGTCGAGGAAGCCCTCGCCGCCGGCGCCACCCGACTTGTTGATGACGACGATCGACTGTTTCGACAAGCCGTGCTTGCTGATGATGCCCTGCATCACGCGGGCCATCTGGTCGGCGCCTCCGCCGGTGCCCGCCGGTACGACGATCTCGATGGGGTGGGTCGGCTCCCATGCTCGGGCCGGACCCGACAAGGCGAGGACGCCGCCGACAAGCGCTGCGCCCGCAAAGAAAAACCGATTGCGACTCTCCATCACTCCCTCCCTCGCACCTTCCTTCCTGGGACCGGTCTTCGCTATCCGCCGGTTCGCCCCCAATTCCGAGCCATGACAAACTATCCCTGCGTCGCGCTCCTTGGCAAATCGATGATGCGCGCTCACATAGCCTCAGACGCGACGCAGGGCAATCCGCAAGGCGCGGGCGAGACCGGCGCGA
The DNA here is from genome assembly GCA_019689975.1 of Pseudolabrys sp. Taxonomy (GTDB): domain Bacteria; phylum Pseudomonadota; class Alphaproteobacteria; order Rhizobiales; family Xanthobacteraceae; genus Pseudolabrys. The sequence goes on along the minus strand of JADGGK010000037.1, from coordinate 6,559 downwards.
GGAAAAAAGCGGGCCGACGTCGCGCGCCCACGGCGTCTGCCGCTCGCCGCGGCGACGGTTTCGCGGCACGCCGTCGCGGCGGCGGATTTTTTGGCTAGCGGACGCATTCAACGGAACGACGGGGCGGCTGTTGCGCCGCACAATGTGCCGCGCGGCCTGCAGGCTTGCCCATCGCCCGCGCATGGCGACGCGGCGCGCGGCGGTTTTGCTCGTCTTCCTCCATGCGAGCCAAAGCTCAACCCACCGGGGATACGCGGCGCGGCCGCAATCACAATACAGTTGCGTCAAAACGCAGATGCGTGATGGCCGATATTGGCGACCGCAAAGAGACGCGCGACGCGCGCCGCCCCGCGCGCTGCGTCCGCCGACGCAGGGTCGAAATGACGTCCGCCTGTCAGCCCGGACCGAAACGCAACGGATTCCGGACGCTGCCCGTGCATCGGTCGCGCGCGGTTCGCCGCCACCCGCAAGAGCCGGGAAAATGGCTGAAAGGGCGAAGGAGTCTTACGGCACTTCGTCCCCCGGAAGCGTGGCGAAGACGACGAGTGGCTCCGCTCGGCCGCGTGGATCGCGCCGGACCGCGTCAGAATGACCGCACCATCGATGGTTCGATTCAGTTACGCCGCGCGATGATCTCGATCGGGGCAATGATGCCTTGTTGAAGCATCGTCACGACATTCGCGACCTTCTGCGCGGCATCCTTTCCCATCAGGACATGCAAGCCGAGGGGTGGCGGTCCGCTCGCCGCCATGCGGGCGCGCATGCGGGCAAAGAAATCGAGCGCCATCTGCCGCTGGTTTTGCTCGCTTGTCACGACGAAACCCGCCGCACCGAGCGCCTCCTTGTATTCGGCCGCACTTGCCACGAAGGATGTCGACTCGTCGGCCGCCCAGGGCTGCGGATAGACGATCGGACCCGGCCCCGCACGCATCACGTCGAAAATGCCAAATTGCCCGTTCCGTTTCAGCACTCGATGCACATTCGCGGCGAGCCTTTTTTTGTCGGCGATGTTCATGCCGACGTGCAGAAGCGTGGCGGCGTCGAAACTTGCATCCGCAAACGGAAGCTCGAGGGCGCTGCCCACGCGGAACTCGACCCGCTCCGCAAGGCCGAGATGCGCGGTCAGCGCGCGCGCCGTCTCGACAAATTCCGGCGTCAGATCAATGCCGGTCGTGCGGCAGCCGACGCTCTGAGCGAAGTAGCGCGCTGCGCCGCCAATGCCGCAGCCGATATCCAATAGCGACATCGCCGGCTTCAAGTCGAGCTTCGCGGCGAGCGCGGCGGTCGCCTCGCGACCGCCCATATGGAACTCGTCCATGCCGGCGAGATCGGCGTCGCGGAAGTCGTCGACCCCGCGCCCGAGGCTCTTCAAGCCGCTGTAGATCGCCTCGCGCAACGCGCCGTGGGTGTAGTGCCGCGCTACCTGCTGCTCGATATTTGCCATGCGTGTCTCCCGCTGCTCGGAAACCTGGCCGGAAAAGGAGTCCTTTCAAGCTTGGCAGGATCGGCGACCAGCAGCAACTACGGAAACTGTAGTGGAAGGGCGACCGCGCTTCGGCCATAGTATCGCCCATGACAGGCTACGGCCAATTCTGTCCGCTCGCGCTGGCGGCGGAGATCCTGACGACGCGTTGGACGCCTTTGGTCCTGCGCGAGCTCATTCTCGGCGCCCGTCGCTTCAACGACATCCATCGCGGGGTGCCGCGCATGTCTCCCTCGCTGTTGTCGCAAAGGCTGAAGTCCTTGGAGAAGGCCGGAATTGTCGAGCGACGATGCACGCGCGCCGGCATCGAATACGTGTTGACGGAAGCAGGACGTGAGCTTTCTCCGCTCATGGTCGGGCTCGGGACATGGGCCAAGCGTTGGCTCCCGGCCACCCTCAACCGCGGAAATGCCGACCCGCGTCTCATCCTGTGGGATCTGCACCGGCGCATGAATCTCGACCGGATGCCGGCAACGCGTATTGTCATCGGCTTCGAGTTTATCGACCAGCCCAAGGCCAAACGACACGCCTGGATCGTCGGCAATTCCGACGGGGTTGAGCTTTGCATCACCGATCCCGGCTTGGAGATCGATCTCTTCGTCACGACCGATAGCCGCATGATCACGTGGATCTGGTATGGCGACATGTCGCTCGCGCAGGCGCTCAAGGACGGCGCGATCGACCTGCACGGGCCGCCCGAACTGTGCCGAGCCTTTCCATCCTGGCTGCAGCTCAGCGTGCTGGCGTCCGTTCCGCGCCGGCATCCGCGTCCTACCGTGGCGGCTTAGCGAGAGTCGGTGGCGGCAGAGACTTTGCTGCGTTGGGCAAATAACAATGTTCACCTGTGCAACCCGTCCCCGCCGTAACACGGTCGTCATCCTCCGCTAGCGGCCCGATGTCGTCGAACGCGGCCGAATGCGGCGATGGCGCATGCAATATTCCCCCATGGATCTTCAATTGTAACGGCCCACCATCGCATGTGCTCATGTGTTGATCATCCACCATCGTCGAGCCCGATGGCGCGCTCATTGTCCCGGACGATCCTTATTCAGGCGGAGCGAAGGCAAGGTGCGGCGGCGCATTCCTCGCAACCGCCGATGCGGCAAGGATGAGGACGGGGGCGACCGGCTCTGCGAACCTGATCTCCATCCTTTCTCGACTCTGCACCGGCGGCATATGCGGCCGGTGGCGTCGGCCACATCCGTGCATACGCGGCGGAGGACGCCTCGATGAGCCCCAGCGCGAGGATTGGGAAAAACGACAAGCCTGTCATCGCGCCGGATCGCCGCGACTGAATCCGTGCCGCATCAGAATCGCCTGACCCCGCTCGTCGAGTATGAAGCGTGCCAGGTCCGCCGCCGACGCCGGTGCGCCCGTGAGCACGATCATGCCGTACTCCGCGCCGACGTTCAGCTCGGAAGGAATCGCGACGATCTGCAGCGAAGGCAGCTCTTTCTTGGCCAGCAGCGCGTTCGTGCAGTAGGTGAGGAACACGTCGGCCCTACCGGTTTCCATAACCCATGCGTACTGGTTTCGCTCGGACGGAGCCCTTTCCGAGGCGGGTCTGCCGGTAAGCTGGAGCGCCTTGCGCTCAAGCGTCGCCCGCGCTCCGGGCCTGAATTTTTCGGCTTTTGCAAAGAGTGCCAACGCATAATCGCCCGAGGGGTCGGCCTGGGGTGTTGAGGTGCCGACCCTTATGGCCGGGTCGAGCAGGGCGTCCAACAGCCCCTCGGACGTGACTGCGAGGCCGCCGCGCGCAAGAGCGCAGAGCCGGTTACGCGCAAAGATCCGGAGCGGGCCGGCCGCGCGGCCCTGAGCCGCAAGACGCCGGGGATGCCCGGTATCGGCGGATGCGAAGACATGCGCCTGCTCCCCCTTCTCGATCCGCTCCCGCAACAGCCCGGACGCCCCAAAGGTGATCTCGACGCGAACCTTGCCTCGGTTGTCGCTCTCGAATGCGTCGACCGCTTCCGTCAGCGCTGCCTTGAGACTGCCGGCGGCATAAAGGCTGAGAGTTTCGGCATGGGCGGATGCCACCATAGCCGCGAACGCCCCCATGAGCATTGCCACGCGCATTGAACGAAGCTCCGCGCAGCAGATTCAACCTTCAGTTGGCCGCCGGCAAGCCCCTTCCCGCTCTTGCCGGATTTTGACGCCGGCCGGGTCAAACCCGCCCCCCGATGGTCACGATAGTGCCGCCCGCGTGCAGACAAGTGGCCGAGACCTCCGAGAGTCCGTTTGGATGCTCATGACGCCCTGGCGATGCGCCCGACCAGCGGCAAGAGGGAAACGACACGGAGGAAGGCGGGCACGGGCTCGGCGGTGTCCTCGAAGCCCTTTGCCGGTCGGCGATGGCGCCCGCTCCGGACCAAAGAACCGCATGAACGCAGGACGCGCGTCCGCCGCACGTCATTGGTCGAGCTGCCGGACGTGCTGTGCCTCAGCTATGCCTCGCGAAGAGCGCCCGGCATCAGGGATTGCAGCTGTTGACGGCCAACGGGAATGATGCCGGCGTCCGCCAGACGCATCATCCATTCGCCCCAGCCTGCCCCGATGGCGCAAGCACGCGCAATCGTCTCGCGCGCCTCATCGATACGTCCGAGCGCCAGCAGCACCCCGGCGCGGCGGCAGAGGAACTCCGGTTCGCGCGGATAGTCGCTGCAACTCGCATCGAGGTCGGCCACTGCGCCCAAAAGGTCACCTGCCGCGGCCTTGTCTGTCGCCGCGCTGGCACGCTGATGGGCGCGTCCGTAAGCAAGCAAACGCGCGATCTCGCCGACCGGATCGGCGTGGTCGTCCACGCGAAGATCGACAAGCCGATCGAGTGCGGCGTGGCCGGTCGTGGTGGGCGCCGCAACGACAAGGGCTGCGGCTTGGGCGCCACGGATATCACCACCCTCCTTCTGGGCAGCCGTCAACGCAGCCAGCAGCCTGTCGGCCAAAGCGCCGCCGCTCTGCTGGAAGGCGGCGACCATCGCAGTCCAGGCCGACTCCCGCGCCATCATGTTTGCCTGTGCCACGCAATTGTCGCCGATCATATGCCCGGCTGCGGCAACACATCCCTGCCCCGTGAATACCGCAACGCGCCCCCGGGCATCGAGCATGGCGACCTGACGCATTGCCGCGCCTGCATCCGCGCGCTTGACTGTTTCCAACGCGTCTTGCGGCGTTGCACCTTGCTTCAGCAATTCGAGGCCTCTGTAACCGTAGACCGGATCACTGAAGCCTTGCGACACGACGGCGCCGACGCCGGCCTCGATCCAAGGCACGATTCGACCGACCGCGAAAAAGCGTGATTGAACGGCGACCCCGACTTCGCCGGTGAGAGGATCGCGTCCAATGATGGAATAAGTCATGGTCTTCACCACAAGCCAACACGGTCTGCACTTGATGCTACTTGGAACCCATGGACGCGTCGCGGCGCGACGGCTTGCTCCGCACCGCGCACAAACCGCAAATCACGTCGAACTCTTGGCTTCAACAACGAAACGGATTTCGGCAAAAGTGCCGCCATGATCGCGGGAGGCGCGGTTAGCGCTGCTTGTGTTCCCGCTGCAACTCCGCCTGCGCCTTTGCCATTTCCTCGAGCGGCAGATCCATGTTGTGCATGATGGCGATCAGCCAGCAGCCTTGCTCGCTGGTGACGATTAAATTCATGAGCCCGCGCCTAAGAGGCCATTCACGCCCTTTTGGGTCGCGCGCTCCCGACATTTCCCAGTGAACGTCTACGGCGGCAATGTCGGGCCGGAGAAATCGCACCTCGACCGCCGTGGCGCTCAGGCGGCTTTGCTTGAACATCGTCTCGAAAATGGGAGCGTGGAAATCGGCAATTGCCGCGCGCCCCCTGGCACGCATGCCAAAAACATTCGTGAAATCCGCGTCGAGAGCGAAGGTATCCGCAAAAGCCGCAGCATCATGCCGATTCCACGCATCCACGAGCCTGCCGATCACGTCGCGGACCGCACGCTCCGAGTTCTCGCTCATGATGGCACCTGCATCCCTCTCGGCCGCCAACTCTAAAGACTGCTTGCACCCGCGGAAAGAGCATCGGCTTCTCCCGCCAGCCATGGATTAATTCCGTGGTCGGGCCTGTGCCGGCGGCGAAGGCGCGAACGAACTCGCGCCGCGGAACGCGATTCCGGTTGCGCACCCCGGGTGCGCGCCAACGGGTGCGCGGGGGCGCGGCTTGACAGAGTAGCTACATGTAGCTACTTATCCGACATGAAGGCCGTTTCCATCCGCGAAGCCAAGAACCGGCTCACCGAGCTTGCCCGCGAGGTCGAACGAGGCGAGACGATCGTCGTCACGCGCAACGGGCGCCCCGTTTTCGATCTCGTGCCGCACAAGAAGCGCGGCGGCTTGGATCTGGCAGCCGGAGAAGCCTATTTGCGGTCCAAGGGGATCAAAAATCCCGTACCGTTCATCGCCGACGATTTCGATGAACCGCTCCCCGAGGACTTTCTCCTCCGCCCGCTGCCGTAGGCCGGATGCGGGTCCTTCTCGATACGCACGTCGTGTTGGCGCTCCTGCGCGGAACGCTGGCCAAGCACTATCCCGAGATCGCGCGGACGCTCGCCGATCCGGGAACGGTTGGCTTCGTCAGCGTGGCGAGCCTTTGGGAAACGGCCATCAAGTCGCGACTGGGAAAGCTTAACGCCGGCATGCCGCTTGAGGATATCGTGGGGTATCTCGAAGCGGTGGGGATTGCCATTCTGCCGATGGAGGCCGGCCACGTGATCACGGCGGCCGACCCCGAGCCGGAGACTCGCGACCCGTTTGACCGGCTCCTACTTGCGCAGTGCCACGTGGAGAACTTGAGGTTGGCGACGATGGATCGATCGCTGCTCAAGCATCCTTTGGCGCTTGCGATCTAACGGCATTCCAGCTTATGCGCTCGAAGACTACGTCAAAAGCTCATCCGGCAAGTCACCTCTCCAAAAGGCCGGTCTGGGCGACGATCATGTTTCTCGGACGAAGGAAGTTCGTTCAGAAGCTCTCAAGGTACGCGAACGCAGACGCGTGATGGCGAGCGTCCCCGACCTCGAAGCCATGCGCGAAGCGCTGCTTGCGGCGCGC
>JADGGK010000117.1 GCA_019689975.1 Pseudolabrys sp. | reverse complement strand
TGCCGTCACCGTCTCGGCGATTTCGGTGAGGCCGACAAATCCGATGTCGGGGCGACCAAGACGCGTATAGGCGATCGCGGCCCCCGAGACGTAAAGTACGTCAAACCCGACCTTTTCAGCAATCAATGCGGTCAGCGGATCATAAATGCCGGGTGCAACGACAATCGGAGGGTGCTGGAGGCGTTCGCGCAAGCTACGGTTCGACATCGGTCACAATCCTAGATAAGTGCGCTTGAGCTCGGGATCCGAGGCGATGTCGCCGGCGGTTCCGGACATTAGGAAGCGCCCCTCAGCAAGAATGTAGGCGCGATGGGCAACTTCGAGACTTTGCACTACGTTCTGCTCGACCAGCATGATCGAGACTCCTCCGGCATTGAGCCGCCGAATAAGCGCAAACAATTCCTCGACAAGCAGGGGTGACAAGCCGAGCGACGGTTCATCGAGGATAATCAGACGCGGTTCCGCCATTAGGCCGCGACCGATGGCCAGCATTTGCTGCTCGCCGCCCGAAAGCGTGCCTGCGAGCTGCGACCGACGCTCGTAGAGGCGCGGAAAGATGCTAAAGACACGTTCACGATTCAGCGCACGACGACTGGAGGCTCGGCGATAGCTGCCGAGATCAAGATTTTCAAGTACAGTGAGATTAGGAAAGATGCGGCGACCTTCCGGCACGTGGATAAGGCCGAGTGCAACAATGTCTCGTGGTCGTTCTCGTTCAATGGCAATACCGGCAAAGCGGATCGTTCCAGCGCTGGCGCGTACAATGCCTGAGATGGTACGATTGAGCGTCGACTTGCCGACACCGTTCGATCCAAGCACTGCGACGATCTCGCCCTCGTGGATCACGAGGTCGATGCCGCGCAATACTTCGGTCTCGCCATATCCGGCATGCAGACCACAGATTGAAAGCAGCACGTCATCGCGCATGGCCGGCTCCGAGCCGCGCAGCGGCGCCACGGCCTAGATACGCCTCGATGACAGTCAAGTCGGTTGCGATCTGCGAAGGTTTTCCTTCAGCAATAATTCGACCTTCGGCGAGCACAAAAATTCTGTCCGCAAGGCTCATTACCGCCTGCATCACATGTTCAATCATTACGACGGTGATGCCGCGGTCGCGCAGTCCACGAATCAGCGGAACGATTTCACGGATTTCCGATGGATTGAGGCCAGCAAGTACCTCGTCGAGCAGAAGTAGCTTTGGCCGGGTGGCGAGCGCGCGAGCAAGTTCCAACCGCTTTCGACCGGCGATCGTCAGCGTATCAGCGGGGCGGTCGAGTATCGCTCCAAGATTTACCTCGCGGCCGACTTCGTTGGCGAGTTTTTCAGCCTCATCGCGAGACCGGTGACGCAGGTGCGCGCCGATCCGGATATTGTCGGACACGGACAGGCCCGCGAAGGGCTGTACGATCTGGAAGGTGCGCGCGATACCACGGCGTGCAAGTCGATATGGTGGTTCGCCGGTTACATCTTCGCCGCGGAACTGGATAATACCGCCGCTCGGCTTGAGGAAACCGGAGATCATCGCAAAAAGCGTCGTCTTGCCCGCCCCGTTCGGACCGATGAGCGCGGTGATACACCCTTCGGGCACCGTGAGCGACACTTGGTTGACGGCACACAAGCCGCCGAAATAGCGTGAAACATTCCGGACGACGAGCAATGGCTCAGCCATGTCCTGCTTCTCGTGCCGTAGATACGCGTTCCGTTTGGCGCAAGCGCTGGGCAATACCGGCAACCGCGCCGGCCAAGCCACGCGGCAAAAACCACACGACCAGGACCAGCACGCAACCGAATACCACAAGGTCAAGGCCGGGTGCGTCACCGGTGATGGATTGCGCAAGCTCACCGAGCGTTCGAACGGCGAGCGCGCCGAGGAGAGGACCGAACAGCGTACCGATGCCCCCGATAATCGGTGTCAGCAGGGCTTCGATTGAGATCCAAGTGCCATAGGCGATACCACTGTCGACGAACAAGAAATACTGCGTATAAAAGCAACCCGCAGCTGCCGTAATCGCAGCAGACATAACCATTGCCCCGAGTTTAATTGCCGTCGTGTCGACGCCGAGCGCCATGGCGGCATCCTCGTTCTCGCGAATCGCGATCAGCCACGCGCCGAAACGCGAGCGCTCGACGATGCGAGTGACGATAAGCGCGACGGCAACGAGGGTCAGAATGACCCAGTAGAAGGCCGCGCGGCTTTCGAACTGCAGCGCCGCGAGCCTCAGGTCGAGCCTCACCAGCGTGCCGACGCCGGCACCGGTGATCGGCGCGACACTGGCAACGATACGCAGCACCTCGGCGAAAGCGAGCGTCACCAAAGCGAAATAGGAGCCTCGCAGACCGGAACGGAAACTTAATGTGCCGATGACTGCGCCAACAACCGCGCCGCCGAGAATGCCCAGCATAAAAGCCGTCCAGGCGTTGATGCCATAGCGGGCTTGAAGGACCGCGGTGACGTAGGCGCCGGTGCCGAAAAACGCGGCATGACCGAAGGAATATTGCCCGCCATATCCGCCGAGGATGTTCCAGCCCTGCCCGGCGAGCGCAACCATCAGCGCAACGACCAGAAAGTTCAGCACGACATTGGAATGAACCACGACCGGTATCGCGGCGAGCAGAATGACCACGACGACAATTGGCGCAAAAACTTTCATGCCCCTGCTCCAAATAAGCCGCGTGGGCGCACCAACAGGACGAATATGAAGGTCAGAAAAATTCCGATCTGGCCTAACGATTCACCGAGAAACAGCCCTGACAGGCTTTCGACGACGCCGGTGACAAAACCGCCGATCAACGCACCAGGTATCGAACCCATCCCGCCGAGCACGACAATGGTAAAGGCTACCAGCACAAAGGCGTTGCCGGCGGTTGGGTTGACATAATAGGTCGGAACGAGGAGGCACGCGGCAACGGCGATACAGGCGGTACCCAAGCCAAAGGTTACCGCGTAAACATGCGCCACGTCGACGCCCACAAGCTGGGCGCCGAGTTTTTCCTTGGCGACAGCGCGGATTGCTCGTCCGATATCGCTCAAGTTTATCATCAACCATAGCACGGCAGCGACGACGAACGCTGCAACCAATCCGAGGATGCGCGGCACGGCCAGGAATGTAAAACCAAGATTTATTGTCGCAAACGCGTAAGGCAGTTCGATAGTCCGCGTATCAGCGCGAAACTCGAAAAGTAATGCGTTCTCGATAATAACCGCGAGGCCGAGCGTGACGAGTAACATGTTGCGATCGTCCCCATGAGAGGCCGGTCCGATCACAAAACGCTGCAGCGCATAGCCGAGGACGAAGAAAGCAGGTGTGAGCAGGAATACCGCGACGTAAGGATCGAGGTGGAAAGTCTTGAATGCGAAATAGGCCGCAAACATCGCCGCAGTCAGCAGCGCACCGTGCGCGAAGTTGATTATATGCAGCACGCCATATATCAGCGTCAGCCCGAGGGCTATGAGCGCATAGACGGCGCCGGTCAACAGTCCGTTGAGAAGGGCACTCAAGAGGATAGCGGGCGATAACACGATTTCAGACGAACGGCACCGTGAAAGACCAAGACGGGAACGCGGCGCGCGGGCGCCCGCGCGCCCGCGCGGCATTTACGGTACTCACGCCTTCATTGGGAAGATCGCCTTTCCGTCCGCAAATTGGGGCGGCAGGATCACTTTGATATCGTTGTCTTGCACCTGTGTATTGCACGGCGCCGCGCCCTGATTCTGACCATCGACGAACTTAGTGGGCCCATACGGCATAACGTGCCCGCTCCAGGTCGAGCTAGCGATCGCTTCGGTCAGTGTGGCCCTATCGGGCGTGCCAGCGCGTTCCAAGGCGTCGGCGACAAGTCCGATGCAACTGTAGTTCATATAGACCTCATACGTATAAAACTGACCCTGCGCCTCGACGCGTTTCTTCAGTTCCTGTGCCTTCGGATTCAAAGGATTGAACCAATGATTGCAGTCCATGATCCCGTCAGCGGCTTCGGGAAATTCCTTCACGAACTTGTAGGACGACGCAGCACCGCCGAGGACCGAATATATGCCTTTTGGACGCACCTGCTGCTGTCGCATGGTGCGGGCAAGCAGAACATATTCGTTGTAGTAGTTGGCCGGAATCACCAGGTCCGGATTGTTTGCCTTAATCTTCAGCACCACATTGTTGAAGTCGCGCGTCGGCGTCGGGTGCGAAATGGTCTCGAGTACCTGGAATCCCTTTGTCGGGAGTTGTGCGTTTAGTAGCTTTGCGAGACCCGAACCGAACAAGGAGTCCTCATGGATGATCATCACAGTCTTGGCCGGCCTGCCCGCTGCGTCATTTAATTTCACCAGATTCTCGAGCGCGGTGTGGGCGATCACGCCGAAACCAGGGCCAAAACGAAACGTGTTCTTCAAACCGCGTTTGACAATATCGTCTGCAACGCCAACGTCGACGACATAGGGCAGGCCATAACGCGCGGCCGCCTGTGTGGTGGCGAGGCAGATCGCCGATGCGTAGCCGCCAACGATGCAGGAAACGCCAGCCGAGTTCATCCTTTCGACCTCCGCAGCGCCCCCTGCCGGCGTGGATTGTGCATCGCCGGTAACGGCCTCGATCTTGGCGCCGCCCAGCGCCTTGATGCCTCCTGCTTTGTTGATGTCCTCTATCGCCATCATGGCACCGAGCCGGCCCTGAGTACCCGAATAGGACAGAGCGCCGCTCACCGGATGTAGCACGCCGATTTTGACCGACGCATTCTGCGCGCGGAGTATGGCGGGCATCGCGACAGCACTCGCCGCAGTGGCCACGGTGCCAAGCGCGGTCGTGGTGATAAATTTGCGGCGGCTGAAACAAATATTCTCGCTGGACATATTTAGTCTCCCTCTCCAATGGCGTGGCGGTTGGCGATCGGGCGCTCGCGTTTCCTGTGGCGGTTGCCACGAATCCGCCCTGTCGTCGCAGCCGTAACCGCCGATATCTTGCCAGAACCTTTGGCGACCGGCGCCCAACTGGGCGTCTTGTCATCGCCGGCACGGACCAAGTTGATTTCCAAGGCATAGCGATCTGGGCGGTAAAGCGCGTGCAGATGTTCGACGCCCTGGCCTGCCTGATCATAGACGACGCGGGTCAACTCGATCAGCGGCGAGCCGCCGCGAATGTTCAACGCACGTGCGACTTCGGGCGTTGCCAGCACCGCGCTGATGCGCTGGCGCGCGTGACCGACCTTCACTCCGGCGCGCTCGAGCAGATCAAGCAGTGGACGTGTCGCGAGTTCCTGTCGCGTGAATGTCACGGACAACTTCTCCGGCACATGGGTCGTCAGATAAGAAAACGGTAGGCCGTCAACCGATCGCACACGCACGGCGCGCTGGAGCAGCTGATCTGATGCGACGCCGAGCGCATCCGCAATCGGGCCCCTGGCGGGTACAAAATCGTAAGCGAGGAGCTTGACCCCGGTACGCCGTCCCATCTCGACGAGATTAGCGAGCATGTCCGAGATATCCGCCGTTATCGGAGCCGGCGACGGACGATAGACGACGGTGGTGCCGACGCTGCGCCGCCGTTCGATCAGCCGCTCGCGCGCCAGTTCGCCCAGTGCCCGGCGCACCGTGACGCGCGACACGCCATAATTGCTCGCAAGTTCGTTTTCGTTGGGAAGCCGCGCGCCGAACGCCACGGCACCGCTGAGGATGCGGTCACGCAAAACTAGATAGACCTGTTTCGCTTTCGCCTCGCCAAGCCAGTCGAGCAACCCAACCCTCCGTTTCGCTCGCCGCCCGCTTTACTTGGTATCATTTAGCATACAATATTGAGAAATAGCGGCAAGCCTGTTTCGAATGACCACGGAGACGGAACGGACGAGGCCATGCTCGGCATGAATGAGCCACAGACCCTGTTCGACAAGCTCTGGGCGATGCACGAAATCGCGATCCGCGAGGATGGATCGTCCCTATTGTGGGTCGATCGCCATTACGTGCACGAGGGTTCTTTCCACGCCTTCAGCCTGATGAAGTCGCGCGGTCGACGCGCCGCCGAACCAAGCCTGACCTTCGGTATTGCCGATCACTACGTGCCGACACGCCGCCGGCAGGAAGGCATTGCCGATCCTGAGATCGCCGAGATGGTACGCAAGCTCGAGGCCAATGCGGCGGAAAACGGCATCACGTTCTTCGGCCTACGTGATCCACGCCAAGGCATCGTGCACGTCGTCGGGCCGGAGCAGGGTCTCACATTGCCGGGCCTCCTGATCGTCTGCGGCGATAGCCATACCTCGACGCACGGTGCCTTGGGTGCCTTGGCGTTCGGAATCGGCGCGTCGGAAGTCGCCCATGTACTGATGACTCAAACGATCTGGCAGAAGAAATCGAAGCGCATGCGCATCACCGTCAACGGCTCGCTCACGCCGGGTGTGGGAGCTAAGGACATCGCGCTCAACATCATCGCCCGTATCGGCGCCAATGGCGCGCAAGGCCATGCAATCGAATTTTCCGGCAATACGATCCGTGCCTTGTCGATTGAGAGTCGGCTTACCCTGTGCAACATGTCAATCGAGGCTGGTGGGCGTTGCGGATTGATTGCACCGGACGCTACAACATTTGAATATCTGAAGAATCGGCCCTTCGCGCCCTCTGGCGTGGATTTCGAACGGGCCGTCGAAAAATGGTCAACGTTACCATCCGATCCCGGGGCCGTGTTCGATCGCGAGGTGACACTTGATGCCGACAGCATCGCGCCGATTGTTACCTGGGGCACAACGCCGGATGATGCGCTGCCAATCAACGGCAGCGTGCCCGATCCAGCGCGCGAGGCCGATCCAGCGCGCGCGCAATATATGCGTGAGGCGCTCGATTATATGGGACTCGCCCCGAGCACAAAACTTACCGACATCGCGATCGACCGCGTGTTCATCGGCTCGTGTACGAATTCCCGCATCGAGGATCTTCGCGCCGCTGCCGCAGTCTTGGCGGGCCGCACCAGCAGGGTTCCAGGGATGGTGTCACCGGGATCGTCCCTGGTAAAGCAACAAGCAGAGCAGGAAGGCCTCGACATGATCTTCCGCGCCGCCGGCCTTGAATGGGTTGATGCCGGCTGTTCGATGTGTGTTGGTATCAACGGCGACGTGGTGCCGCCCGGAGAACGGTGTGCCTCGACCACAAACCGCAATTTTCGCGGCCGCCAAGGCCCCGGCGCCAGGACGCATCTGATGTCGCCCGCAATGGTCGCAGCCGCCGCAGTCGCCGGTCGACTCGCCGACGTGCGGCCGTTGCTTGTAGATCGCAAGATTTAAGGATGCGCGTATGGAGAAGTTCGTCCGCCTGACGGCGCGGGTCTGCCCGTTGATGCTGCCCAACATCAACACCGACCAGCTGTTGCCGGCTCGCT
>JADGGK010000116.1 GCA_019689975.1 Pseudolabrys sp. | reverse complement strand
AGGCGCATCCTGCGCCCCGGAGGAACTCGGGACCGGCTGGCTCCGACCGGCTGGCCCCGCCCGCGGATTGGCGGCACCCCGGAGGAATGGATGGCTAGGCCCGATCCAGCCCGTAGAGCGTATGTAGGGTGCGCACCGCCAAGTCGGTTTTCGCGGCGTCGATCAGCACCGAGAATTTGATCTCTGATGTCGTGATCGCGAGTATGTTGATGTTCTGCTCGGCGAGCGCCTTGAACGCCTTGGCGGCCACGCCGGCATGGCTCCTCATGCCGATACCGATCACCGAGACTTTGGCAACGTCCGTTGCGCCATCGAGGCGCTGAAAGCCTATTTTATCGCCTGCTTTTTCCAGGGTGACACGCGCCCGTTCGTAATCGGCCGACGGCACGGTGAACGTCAAGTCCGTCGTCGCACCATCCGCAGAGACGTTCTGCACGATCATATCGACGTTGATGTTCGCGTCGGCGAGCGGCCCAAAAATCGCTGCGGCGACACCCGGCTTGTCGCGCACTCGCCGTATCGATATTTGTGCCTCGTCTTTCGAGAAGGCGATGCCGGTCACTACCTGTTGCTCCATGATCTCACTCTCGTCGCAGATGAGCGTGCCTGACGGGGGCCTGCTTGAGTCGATATCTTCCGGTTTTTCGAAACTAGAGCGTACGAAGATGCGTACATTGTGCACCATGCCGAGCTCGACCGAACGCACCTGCATCACCTTCGCTCCGAGCGACGCAAGTTCGAGCATCTCCTCATAGGCGATCTTGTCGAGCCGGCGCGCCTTGTCGGTGATGCGTGGATCGGTGGTGTAGACACCGTCGACGTCGGTATAAATGTCACAACGCTCCGCACCGATCGCGGCCGCCACCGCCACGGCGGATGTATCGGATCCGCCACGTCCCAGCGTCGTGATGCGGCCGCTCTCCTTATGCAAACCTTGAAAACCGGCGATCACGGCGACTTGTTTCATTTCCTTGAAGCGTCTGATCAGCTCGGCCCCGTTGACGTCAAGAATGCGTGCGGCGCCATGGGCGTTGTCGGTCAGGATCGGAAGCTGCCAGCCCTGCCAAGAACGCGCGTTGACGCTCATGTCCTGCAGCACGATGGCGAGTAGTCCCGCCGTCACGTCCTCACCTGTCGACACGACTGCGTCGTATTCGCGCGCATCGTGCAACATCGCCGCCTCGCGGCACCAAGCGACGAGCTGGTTGGTCACGCCGGCCATTGCCGACACCACCACGGCCACGTCATAGCCGGCATCGACTTCGCGCTTGACGTGACGAGCCACGTTGCGGATGCGATCGAGGTCGGCGACGGACGTTCCGCCGAATTTCATCACCAAGCGAGCCATGACGTTCCCGGGGCTACCCGCAAAGGGTAACCATCGGCCGGCACAAGGCCTCGGAAACCGGAAGCGCCGGCCGCAAAAGGCGTGTATACATAACGGCCGGGTCGAAACCTTGCAACTTTCCCAGACGCTTAAGGTTCGCGGACGATGCGCTACATCGACAAAATCCTTCAGCCCGGCGAAACGGTGCTGTTTTATGGCCGGCTGCATTGGATCCTTTATGCGCCCGGAATAACCTTGCTGGTGGTCGCCATCGCGCTCCTGGGATTGGCGACGCGTGTACAATCCGGCATTGTGGTGCCCGCGCTGCTGGTCGCGGCGGTGGTCTCTGCGGTCGCCGCGGGGGCGGCGATATTTTCTGCGTGGTTCCGGCGCTGGACTACCGAGCTTGACGTCACCGATCGCCGGATCGTGCACAAGCGCGGGTTCATCACGCGCCATACCATTGAGATGAACATGGACAAGATCGAGAGCGTTGACGTCGATCAATCCATCCTTGGTCGCATTCTCGACTACGGGGACATCACGATCCGAGGTACCGGTACGGGTTGGGATCCGATTCGCACGATCCGGGCACCGCTCAGATTCCGAAATCACGTCACGGCGCGATAAAGATGTCCGGAAAGCAAGCGCACTCGTCCGTCATCGATGCGCAAATAAGGCGCTTTGCCGACCACGCGCGGGATTGGTGGTCGCCGCGAGGGCCGATGGCGGCGCTGCATAAGCTCAATCCGGTACGCCTTGCGTATATCCGTGATCAGGCCGTGGCGCAATTCGGCTGCGATGCCAAGAGGCTCAACTGCCTCGCCGGTCTCAGCGTGCTCGACATCGGCTGCGGGGGCGGCATTCTGTCGGAACCGCTGGCGCGGCTCGGGGCGCGTGTCGTCGGCATCGATCCGGCGAGCGAGAACATTGAAACGGCAAGGGTACACGCGCAGGATTCCGGATTGTCGATCGACTACCGTGCCACGACTGCGGAGGAATTGACATCAACCGGCGAACGCTTCGACATCGTGCTCGCGATGGAAGTTGTCGAGCATGTTGCCGACATGCCGTCGTTCATCCAAAGTTGTGCGTCACTGGTTGCGCCGCGCGGGCTCCTGATCATCGCCACTATCAATCGCACGATCGCGAGCTTTGCCCTGGCTATTGTGGGCGCCGAGTACGTGTTGCGGTGGATACCGCGCGGCACGCATCAATGGGAAAAGTTCGTCACGCCGCGTGAACTGGAACAGGCAGTGGAGGATGCCGGTCTTCGGGTGATCGGGGAGCGAGGCGTCATCTATAATCCGTTGGCTGACTGCTGGCAGCTATCGTCGGACATGAAGGTCAACTATATGTTGGCGGCGACGCGGGATAATTCGGAGCAACCAGATGATTCTTGAATTGGTGGAATTCAACACCCCCCATGGATGGAGCCGGAAGCAGGTTGTGGAAGAGGCGCGAACGGTCGTATCGAAATGGCAGGCCAACAAGGAACTCAAGCGCAAGCACTTCCTGCTCGCGCTTGACGGAAAGACCGGAGGCGGCGTCTACATCTGGCCTTCGGTTGCGGCCGCGCAGCGGGCACATGATGAGGCTTGGCGACAATCCGTGATCAAGCGGACCGGCGCCGCACCGATCATTCGCTATTTCGATCTTTTCCTGCTGATCGACAACGAAGCCGGCACCGTCGTCGAGTTCCCGGCGGGGGAGACGACCACCAGAGCGGCATAGCGGTCGATTTGTCCGCTTCACTCCAACGCGAGCCTGCGCGAGGTCAAGAAACAGAGAATGCTCTGGGCCGTCTTCACGGTGATTGCAGCGGCGGCGCAGACCGCGCGTAACGCGATGCAGCGTGAACTCACGGCGACGCTGGGAACCGTCGGCGCCACGCATGTGCGTTTTTTGTTCGGCTTTCCTTTCGCGATTCTGTTCCTGGTCGCAATATTGATCACGGCCGGGGAGCGTTTGCCGAATGTCCCCGCGGTATTCTGGCCCTGGGTGATTGGCGGCGCGTTTGCGCAGATCGCGGCGACGGCGACAATGTTGTCAGTCATGGGACGACGCACATTCGTGGTCGCTTATGCCTACATCAAAACGGAGCCGGTGCAGGTTGCTCTTTTCGGACTGCTGTTTCTTGGCGATCGCATTACCTTTGCCTCGGCCGCCGCGATCATGATCGCGACTGCGGGGGTAATTGCGATGTCGCTCCAACCTGGCGCGCGCGAGACCGGCACGCTTCGCTCGGTCGTGGTCGGTCTTTTCTCGGGTGCGTTGTTTGCGCTGTCGGCGATCGGCTTTCGCGGCGCCATCCTATCGCTTGAACGAGCTGATTTTCTCCTCGCCGCGACATTCACGGTAACGGTCGGGCTCGTCATGCAGGCGGGGGCATTGTCGATCTATCTTTGGCTTTCCGATTCGAAGGTGCTGCGGGCAATTGCCCGTGCCTGGAAACGCTCGCTATTTGCGGGCTTCATGGGCGCCGTCGCCTCGGAATTCTGGTTTCTCGGGTTCGCCCTCACGTCGGCCGCCAATGTCCGTACGCTGGCGCTCGTCGAAGTGTTGTTCGCGCAAGGAGTGACGCGTTTCGTGTTCAAACAGCCGACCGAGCCACGCGAGTTCCTGGGCATCGTCCTGGTTGTGGCCGGTGTCGCGCTCCTCATATGGGCCTATTAATTGTGATCGTCCGGAAGTATTGGCAGCGGGTGGAATTCGATGCCTTCCTCCGCAAGCGCTTTCGCCTCCTGCGGGGTTGCGACCCCATAAATCGAACGGGGTTCGACCTCGCCGTAATGCATCTTGCGCGCTTCCTCCGGGAATCGCGGCCCGACATCGACGGCGTTGCGGGTGAGGTGTTCGCGCAGCTCCTTGAGCTTGGCACGGAACTCTCGCTCCTGCGGAGACAGCATGGCAACGGGTGACGTCTGGCCGTGCATCGCGGCGTCGGATGGCGTCCGCGATCGGGTCTCGCGTTTGCTGGCGCCGGACAGGTGCGGTGCCATGATCGCCTTCGTGACCTGGGTCGAGCCGCAATGCGGACACGAAACGAGTTTGCGCTTGACCTGTTTGTCGAAAGCGGCGCTGTCCGCGAACCAACTTTCAAACTCATGGCCTTTTTGGCAGACGAGCGCGTAGCGGATCATTCTGCCCCCCGTACCACGTGCAAGTGTGCCGGCTCAACCAGCGGTTCCTCGATCTCGAACCGACGGCCGTGTTCGAGCGAGGGAATGCGCCTGCGCGCCTCGGCCACCGCTGCCGGATCGATCTCGGCCATCACCACGCCTGGCTCCACGCCGGCTTCGGCCAATATGCTGCCCCATGGGTCAACAATCATTGAATGACCGAAGGTTTCG
The DNA here is from genome assembly GCA_019689975.1 of Pseudolabrys sp. GTDB lineage: Bacteria > Pseudomonadota > Alphaproteobacteria > Rhizobiales > Xanthobacteraceae > Pseudolabrys. Next base: position 2,790 of record JADGGK010000116.1, on the reverse strand, counting down.
CGCCCGTTCTCGTGCCGGCCGCCTTGCGCAGCCGCCAAGACGTAACAGCCGTTTTCGATCGCGCGAGCACGGAGCAGCACGTGCCAGTGCGCTTCTCCCGTCTGGCGCGTGAATGCTGAGGGTATTGCCAGCATGGTGGCGCCCGCTTCCGCAAGTGCGCGATAAAGTGCAGGGAAGCGAATATCGTAACAGATCGACATGCCTAGCCGCCCCCAGGGCAAATCGACGAGCACGGCGGTGTCGCCGGGGCGATAATTGTTCGACTCGCGATAGCTTTCCCCGTTCCCTAAATCGACGTCGAACATATGAATTTTATCATAACGCGCGGCGATCTCGCCGGTGCGATCAATGAGAAAGCCGCGATTGACCGCGCGATCGCCGCTCAGCCTGATGGCCAGCGATCCAATATGAAGGAAAATACCGAGTTTGCGGGCAAGATCGCGCAACGCGGCGAGGCTCGGATCCTTGTCTTCCTCCGCGATCGCGGCGAATAGCTGCTCGCGCCTTGCCGCGAGAAGATTGGTCATTTCCGGTGTTTGCACATAGTCGGCACCGGCTTCTCTGGCCTGGCGGATCAGTCGCGCCGCGGCATCGATATTGGCGGCCGACGCGAGGCCCGAGCGCATCTGGATCATGGCCGCCTTGAATGTCGATGCGTTCATCGCCGTCGCCCTTGAAATGCCGGGAGCGCACCAGGCATTGCCGCGCCTTCCAGGGCACGCAGGCCGACGCTGACGCCGCGGGCCACGGGGCCATCGGATACTCTCGGACCGCTCGCGCGTTGGTGCTTGGGTTCGACCATTGCCATGCCCGTTTCCCCCTCGGGGCCGATGTCAACCGCGCCGTAACCCGCGCTCCCGCGCACGCGCAATGCCTGGGCGGTCCGACGGCGGAGGCGTTGGCGGATCGTAGGAAGGCATAGGAATCGGGGCCGGTGCCATGGGCCTGATCCGGTTGCTGTAGCAATCCGTTATATGGGGGTACGCGCCGGCACGACAACCCGTGCAAACACCAGCACGTCGACATGTGTCGCCCCGGCCCGCAGCAAGGCGCGGGTGCAGGCCTCGACCGTGGCACCCGAGGTGAGCACATCGTCCACGAGGACGAGACGGCGCTCTGCTACCGCGGCGGTCATCTCCTTCATGACCCTGAACGCGCCGCTCACATTGGCCGCCCGCTCGCTCCTCCCCAGTCCGACTTGCTGCGGGGTCGCGCGTACACGGCGCAACACGTCGTGCAGCACAGGCGTGCCCGTCAATGAGGAAATTGCCTCGGCGAGCGCCGCCGCTTGGTTGAACCGCCGGCCCCACAAACGCCGCCAATGCAGGGGGACCGGCACGAGCGCGTCGGCGCCGTCGAGGAGTTCGCGACCCGCGCGCGCCATCCAGCGGCCCATCATGGGAACGAGATCCAGGCGGTCGCCATATTTGAGACGGTGCACGAGCGTGCGAGCGATGTCATCATAGCGGAGCGCTGCGCGCGCCCGGTCATAGGCCGGCGGGTTGGCGATCGCCTCCAGGGAGAGCATGCCGGGACCGGGGTCATATGCGAAGGGAATACCGAGCCGCTCGCAGTAGGGCGGTTCGATGAACGACAATTGCGACCAACAGGTCGCACATACGCCGGGGCCCACGGCTAGCGGCGTGCGGCACGAGGGACAAAGAGGCGGCAGCGCCGCGTCGACGATAAAACGGAATGCGGCGCGCAGCACCGGGTTGAGGAGCGCGAATGGACGAAACGACCGTTCTTCTCGCGCCACGGTCGGGTCGGTCATACGGGCAAGACTATCAGAACGAAACGAGAGTGTGACAGCGTGGCAAAGGACGACAAAACCGGTCCGAAACTGTTCGACCGTCGACTACTGGTCTTGCGTCAGTCGCGCGCCCGCATGCTCGGTCCGGAGACGTTTCTCATCGACCGCGTTGCGCTCGAGCTCGGCGAGCGCCTGGCGGCGGTCTTGCGCCGTTTTGAGGTCGCCGTCGATCTGGGGTCGCCGGGCGAAGCGATACGACACGCGCTGGCGCAGAGCGGCCGCGTGGGCAGGATTGTCACCGTCTCCCGGTTCGGCGGTGATGTCATCGCCGACGAGGAACTGTTGCCGTTTGCCGAGGGGACGCTCGATCTGGTGGCCTCCGCGCTGTCGTTCCAATTCGTCAACGACCTGCCCGGCGTACTCGTGCAGATCCGCCGCGCGCTCAAGCCCGACGGCCTCCTGCTCGCCGCGCTCGCCGGAGGCAGCAGCCTCGGCGAGCTGCGCGAATGTTTCGTGCAGGCGGAAAGCGAGATCGAAGGGGGTCTGTCGCCGCACGTGGCACCCTTCGCAGACGTGCGATCGCTCGGCGCGTTGATGCAGCGCGCGGGATTCGCGCTTCCGGTGGTGGATAGCGACCGACTCACGGTACGCTATCCGAGCGTTTTCGAGCTGATGCACGACCTGCGCCGGATGGGGGCGACGAACATCCTCTGCGAGCGCAACCGCAGACCGCTCCGTCGCACGACGCTGATGCGCATGGCGGAAATTTACGCGCAGCGGTTCGCCGACCCGGATGGCCGCATCCGTGCAACATTTGATATCCTGTGGCTGTCGGGATGGGCGCCGCATGCGAGCCAGCAGCAGCCGCTAAAGCCGGGTTCCGCGGCGCGGCGTCTGTCCGACGTCTTGGTTCGAGCGGACAGGCGCGATCAATCACGCTAGCGGACGGCCGGCGGATGGCGGCGCCGGTTTTCGTCAGAAGTGCGTGCTGAGCAAGATCCCCGGCAGGCGCCGCGATCGGGCCGCACGGGCGAAAA
>JADGGK010000036.1 GCA_019689975.1 Pseudolabrys sp. | reverse complement strand
GCGGCACTTCCGCCGTCATTGCGAGGCGGCGCGAGCCGCCGAAGCAATCCAGTCACTGCCGCGCCGCAGGCACGGCGTGCGGTCATTGTGGAGCGGCACTTCCGCCGTCATTGCGAGGCGGCGCGAGCCGCCGAAGCAATCCAGTCACTGCCGCGCCGCAGGCACGGCGTGCGGTCATTGTGGCACTGCCGTTTCTGGATTGCTTCGCCCTCGCTCCGCTCGGGCTCGCAATGACGGGGAAAGGCGCGCGGGCTCGCAATGACGGGGGAAAAGGCGCCCGCGCGGGCAATGACGATGCCCGCATTGCGCGGCCATGTCCTCGCCGTCATTGCGAGGAGCCGCGCAAGCGGCGACGCGACCCACGGCCGTCATTGCGAGGAGCCCCGAAGGGGCGACGAAGCAATCCAGGCCTTGTCGTGCCGCAGACCCAATGCCCGCATTCGTCGCACTGCCGTTTCTGGATTGCTTCGCCCTCGCATTCGCTCGGGCTCGCAATGACGGGGAAAGGGGCACGGGCGCGCAATGACGGGGAACGTGACCCGTCATTGCGAGGAGCCGCGCAAGCGGCGGCGAAGCAATCCAGTCACGGCCCGTGCCACAGGCCACATACCTGCGATGGTGGCACCGCCGTTTCTGGATTGCTTCGCCCTCGCTTCGCTCGGGCTCGCAATGACGGGGAAAGGGGCACGGGCGCGCAATGACGGGGAAGGGCGCGCGGGCGCGCAACGGCGCCGCAATGCGCGCTTGCCTCGCCCGCAAAGCAGGGGGCGGGAACACCGACAGTCGCGCGAGGGTTCGATTCGAACATTTCGCTCCCAGGCAGGCCTGATAAGCGATTGTTGTGACTCGCAAGGGCTGGGATTCAAATGTCGGCGTCGATCCACTAGGCCCCGCGCGCCCGCAGCACCGCCTCGATGGAGACGCGCGACCAGGGCGCGGTGCGGGCGCGGAAATCCATATAGGACTGGTGCACCTTGGCGGTGACCGCGTCGCGCGCGGCCAGTTCGCCGAGCACCTCGCCGGCGACGCGGCGCGCGGCCGCGATCATGTCCTCCGGAAAGGCCGCCAGCCGAACCTGGTGCTCGCCGGTGAGCGCTTTGAGCGCCTCGGCGTTGAGGCGCTCCATCTCGGCGAGCGCAAAGTCGGCCTCCGCGGCGCAGGCATGCCGCACGATCGCCTTGAGCTCGTCGGAAAGCCTCTCCCAGGCGGCCAGCGCCACGATGCACTCGCCGGTGCCGTTCGGCTTGTTGAACCCGGGATAGTAGTAGAGCGGCGCCACGCGGTAGAGGCCGAGCGCGATGTCCGAGCCGGGGCCGACGAATTCCGCCGCGTCGAGCACGCCCGATTGCAGGGCGACCAGAATCTCTCCCGGCGGCGTCGTCTGCGGCACCGCGCCGAGGCGGCGATAGACCTCCCCGCCGAGACCGAGCGCCCGCAGCTTGAGGCCGGAGAGGTCGGCGAGCGCCTTGATCTCGCGGCGGAACCAACCGCCCATGCAGACGCCGGTATTGCCGCCCATGAAGGGCTTGACGCCGAACGGCCGGTAGAGCGCGTCCCACAGCGCCTGCCCGCCGCCGGCGTCGATCCAGGCCACGTGCTCATGCGGCGTGAGCCCGAACGGCACGGTGGTGAAGAAAGCGGCGGCCGGCATCTTGCCCTGCCAGTAGAAGGAGGCGGTGTGGCCGATCTCGGCCACGCCGTTGCCGACCGCCTCGAGCACGCCGAAGGCCGGCACGATCTCGCCCGCGGCATAAACGGTGATGTCGATGCGCCCGCCCGAGAGCGCGCGGATGCGCGCGGCGATGCGTTCGGCCGACATGCCGGGGCCCGGCAGACGCTTGGGCCATGAGGTGACCATGCGCCATTTCAACGTCTCACCGCGGGCGAGCGCGGGCATGCCGAGCGCGCCCGCGGCGACGGCGGCTCGAGCCAGAAACTTGCGACGCGTGGTCATGCGTTCCTCCTTGTGGCGTCGGGGTGGCCGCGCGCGGCCTCCGCGCCGGCGGCCTGATCCGGCTGCGCGGCATCGGGCCTGCGCCGGTCGGCGCGGTCGTGCGCGTGGAAATGATGCAGCGGTCCGCGGCCATGGCCGACCTGCAGACGATCGGCCGCGGCGATGGCGGCGGTGACATAGTCCTTGGCCTCGCGCGCCGCGGCGGCGAGGTCGCGGCCCTGCGCGAGGCGAGCGGCGAGCGCGGAGGAGAAGGTGCAGCCGCTGCCGTGCGTGTGGGTCGTGGCGATGCGCGGCGCGGCAAGACGCAGGACGCGGTCCCTCGCCACCAGGAGATCGACGCTCTCCGCTCCCGTGCCGTGTCCGCCCTTGATCAGCACATTGCGCGCGCCGCGCGCGAGGATCGTGCGCGCCTGCGCCTCCATCTCCGGCTCGCTGCATGCCGGCGCGGCACCGGCGAGCCGCGCCGCTTCCGGCAGGTTGGGCGTCACCACCAGCGCGCGCGGAACCAGGAGCGCGATGAGCGCCTCGACCGCGTCCTCGGCGAGCAGGCGCGCGCCGGTGCTTGCCACCATCACCGGATCGAGCACGACATTGCGCGCGGCATGACGCGCGAGCGCGTCCGCGACGACCTCGATCGTCGTGCGGCGCGACAGCATGCCGATCTTCACCGCGCCGACGGCAAAATCGGCAAACACGGCGTCGATCTGCGCGGCGACGATCCCGGGCGGCACGTCGTGGAGCGCGCTCACGCCCTGCGTGTTCTGCGCGGTGATCGCGGTGACCGCGCTCGCCCCGTAGACGCCGAGCGCGGCGAAGGTCTTGAGGTCCGCCTGGATGCCGGCGCCGCCGCCGGAATCCGAACCCGCGATGGTGAGCGCGATCGCCGTCATCGACGCCGCCGCTGCAAGGCCTGGTCCACCGCGGCGCGCAGCGCGCGCGCGGCCGCGGCGGGATCGGGGGCGAGCGACAAGGCCGAGATCACCGCCACGCCGTCGACGCCGGCGGCGATCACCGCGGCGGCGTTGCCGGCATTGATGCCGGCGATCGCGCAGATCGGCAGCTCGGCTTTGCGCCGGCGCAGTGCGCCGACGATGCGCCGCAGTCCGTCGAGCCCGATCGGCGGCCCCTCGTTCTGCTTCGAGGCGGTGGCGAACACGCCGCCGACGGCGACATAGTCGACGAGTTCGAGCGGCACCGCCTCCGCTTCGGCCGGGGTCTTGACGCTGAGGCCGATGACGGCGGCCGGCCCGAGCAAGCGCCGCGCATCGGCGACCGCCATGTCCTCCTGCCCGAGATGCACGCCGTCGGCCTGCGCCGCCAGCGCGACGTCGACGCGGTCGTTGACGAGGAGCGGAATGCGCGCCGACGCGAGCACGCAACGCAGGGAACGCGCCGCATCGATCATTGCTCGGGTCTCGCCGCGCTTGTCGCGCAGCTGCACGATCGTCGCGCCGGCCGCGACCATGCGCGCGAGATCATCGAGCTCATGGCCGCCGGCGAGCGTCGGATCGAGCAGGGCATAGAGACGCAGGTCGATCGCCATTCAGGTCACCTTCGCGCGCGCCGCGACCGTCGCGGCGTCGAGCCGGTACAGCGCGTCGAGAAACGCGGCCGCGAAACTGCCCGGCCCTTGCGCCGTCTCGCCCGCGATCTCGCCGGCGATCCCGAGCACCGCGAGCGCGGCCGCCGCCGCGAGCCAGGCGTCGGTTTCCACCGCGAGCGCCGCCGCGACCAGCGCCGAGCCGGCGCAGCCCATGGCCGTGATCCTGCCCATCAGCGCATGACCGTTGGCGATCTGCGCCGTGCGCGCGCCGTCGGTGACGATGTCGACCTCGCCCGACAGCGCGATCACCGTCTTGTGCCTGCGCGCGCGCTCGCGCGCCGTCTCGGCCGTGGGCGGCGCGCCCGCGAGCGCGGCGAATTCCGCATGATTGAGGCGCACCACCGCAGGCCCGCGCAACAGGAGCGCGCGCGCGAATTCCGTGCGCAGCGCGCTGCGGTCGATGAACACGGGGTCGAGCACCCACGGCACGGCTCTTTCCGTCGCCGCGGCGACCGCGGCGCGGGCCGCCTCGCGCCGCTCCGCGTCGAAGGTGCCGAGATTGACGAGCAGCGCATCCGCCTGCGCGATGAAGGCGCCGATCTCCTCCGGCGACAGCGTCATCGACGGCACGCAGCCTGCGGCGAGCAGCGCATTGGCCGTGAAGTTCTGCGCCACCGCATTGGTGATGCAGTGCACGCGCGGCTTGCGCGCCGCGAGCCGCGCGACGAGCGCGGCGGCGCCCTGCGCGACGTCGTCCGATGCTGTGCGGGGATGCTGCATCTCCTTTCCCTCCGCCGGCATGACCCGGATCAGGTTCGTTGGGTTGGCGCTCGCGCCGCCTCTCAGCCCGACGCGTCGTCGGGCACCCCACGAGATTGCTGCCGATCGACCCTAGTCCGGGCGCGCGCGCAAGGCAATAGGCTTGCCGCGCTCGCGCCGGCGCCTTGCCAGCGGCGGCGGTTTTTGCTGGATTGCCGGCAAGGACCGCTCATTCGTCACCGCCATGATCGCCGCGGCGAGCCGCGCGCCGCCGCCCCTTGGCGCGGCATGAGCGCCAATCGTGGAGGCCGAGCGATGACGCCCTTCTTCGTGCAGATCAAATGTGAGCTCGGCAAATCCTATCAGGTGGCCAACGCGCTCGCCGAAGCCGAGATCGCCTCCGAGATCTATTCGACCGCCGGCGACTACGACCTCCTGGTCAAGTTCTATGTCGACTCGGGCACGGACATCGGTCACTTCGTGACCGAGAAGGTGCAGACCATTCCCGGCGTCAAGGACACGCACACCATCATCACCTTCAAGGCCTTCACGGCGTGACGGCGGCGCGACGCCGCGCGCAAGTCGCCGCGGAGGCGGCGAAGGTCACGGCAAAGCGGACAGCGACTTGAGGTAGACCGCCATCGCCCTGCGGTCGGCGGCCGACAGCTGCGCCGTGTTGCGCACCACCTCGGCCATGGCGCCGCCGACCGTGTCGGCGTCGGGAGTGGCGCCGGAAGCAAGCAGCGCGGCGAAATCGTCGACCGTCCAGTTGCCGAGCTTGTCCTGCCGGATCGACGGCACGCCGCCCTGCCCGACCGGGCTCGGTCCTCCCGCGAAGCGGCGGCTCTCGACGATCGCGCCGAGGAAATTCCGCGGCGAATGGCATTCGGCGCAGTGCCCGGGCCCGTTGACGAGATAGGCGCCGCGATTCCATTCCGCCGAACGCGCCGGATCCGGCGCGAAGGGCCGGCCGTCGAGGAACAGCAATTTCCACAGGCCGAGGAGGCGGCGGATGTTGAACGGAAAGCGCAGCTCGTGCGCCGGCACGCGACCGGCGACCGGCGGCAGGGTCTCGAGATAGGCGAACAGGTCGCGCAGGTCGGCAATGCGCATGCGCTGGTAGGACGGGTAGGGCAGCGCCGGATAGAGATGCGCGCCGGAGGGCGAGACGCCCTTGACCATCGCCGTCACGAACTGCGCTTCGGTCCATCGACCGATTCCATCCGCCGGATGCGGGGAGATGTTGGGCACGTAGAACCGGCCGAAGGGCGTGGCGAGCGCAAGCCCGCCTCCGAGCCGGGTCGGATCGTCCTGGTGCGGCGTGGCGTGGCAGGAGGCGCAGCCGCCGATCAGGAACATCGTGCGGCCGTTGGCGAGATCGGGCGCGCGCGCTTCGAGCGCGTCGGGCGCCACCGTCTGCGGCGTCGTCAAACGCCAGAAAGCGGCGAAGCCGAAGGCGAGCACGACCGCGGCCAGCGCGCCCGTCGAGCGCCACCGCCGGCGGCCGAACGCGTGTCCGCTGAACCAGGCCATGACCGCGCCCCCCGCGCTTCGGTCTTCGTCAGCCCCCGCCGGAGCGGCTGCCACTGCGCTCCATGCGGGTCAGGCCTATCGCATTGGCCGCCGCCGCACGGCAAGCATCACTTTTCCTTGAGCAAGAGCAACGCGGCGGAATACGGGACCGCCGCAACAAGGACGGCCTCCGCGTCGCGCGCTCAGCGCCCGTGCGCGCGCGCCTTGTCGATCGCCGCCCAGACGCGCGCCGGCGTCGCCGGCATGTCGAGGTGGCGGATGCCGTAGGCGCGCCAGAGCGCGTCGCAGACGGCATTGATCAGCGCCGGGCACGAGCCGATGGCGCCGGCTTCGCCCGCGCCCTTGACGCCGAGCGGATTGGTCCGGCACGGCACGTTGCGCGTCTCGAAGGTGAAATGCGGCGCGTCGCTGGCGCGCGGCAGCGCGTAATCCATGAGGCTTGCGCTGAGGAGCTGACCGGAGGCGGGATCATAGACGACCTGCTCCATCAGCGCCTGGCCGAGGCCCTGCACGCTGCCGCCGTGCACCTGCGCTTCGAGCAGCAACGGATTGAGCGTGGCGCCGAAATCGTCGACCACCACGTAGTTGACGACGCTGACCGCGCCCGTCTGCGGATCGATCTCCACCTCGGCGATATGCGCGCCATTGGGAAAGGTCGGCGGCTCGTTGCCGAATGCCTCCGCGGCGCGGAGCTGCTCCGGCCTGGCGCGCGGATGGCGGGCGAGATCGGCGAAACCGACGGTGCGGTCGGTCCCGACGACGCGCACCGCGCCGTCCGCGATCTCGAGATCGCCCACGGCGGCCTCGAGCAGGTCGGCGGCGAGTTCCTTGATCTGGGCGGCGAGTTTGCGACTGGCGCGATCGACCGAAACGCCACCGATGGGAATCGAGCTCGAGCCGCCGGTGCCTGCGCCGGAGGCGATGCGGTCGGTGTCGCCCTGCACCACCCGCACTTTGTCGGGCGGCAGATCGAGATGCTCGGCGACGAGTTGCGCATAGGCGGTCGCGTGTCCCTGCCCGCTCGACTGCGAGCCGATCAGCACGGTCACGCCGCCGTCGCGGTCGAGCGTGACGGTTGCCGTCTCCGGGCCGTTGTTGCCGCAGGCCTCGATATAGGTCGAAATGCCGATGCCGCGCAGCTTGCCGGCGCGCCGCGACGCGGCCGCGCGGCGGTTGAACCCGTCCCAGCCGGAAAGCTCCTGCGCGCGCGCGAGAATGCCCGCGAAATCGCCGGAGTCATAGACCTTGCCGGTCGGCGTGCGATAGGGCATCGCCTTCGGCTTGATGAAATTGCGCCGGCGCAGGCTGTCGGGCGCGACGTCGAGCGCGCGCGCGGCGACGTCGACGAGCCGCTCGATGAGATAGGCGGCCTCGGGGCGACCCGCGCCGCGATAGGCGTCGACCGGTACGGTATTGGTGTAGACGCCCCGCAACCGGACATGCGCGACCGGGATGTCATAGACGCCGCTCGCCATGCCGACGCCGAGCCAGGGAATGTAGGGCGCGTAGGCCGAAAGATAGGAGCCCATGTCGGCGAGGATCTCGACGTCGAGGGCGAGAAACCTGCCCTTGTCGTCGAGCGCGAGTTTCGCGGTGGAAAGATTGTCGCGGCCGTGCGTGTCGGCGAGGAAATGTTCGCTGCGCTCGGCCACCCATTTGACCGGTCTGCGCAGCCGTTCCGCCGCCACCGCGGCGAGCGCATATTCGCGATAGGGAAACAGCTTGGTGCCGAAGCCGCCGCCGACGTCATGGGTGACGACGCGCATCTTCTCCGGCGGCAGCTTCATCACCATGCCGCCGATGATATCGCGGATGATGTGGCTGCCCTGACTGCCGACGGTCAGCGTATAGCGCTCTCCGTCATACTCGGCGATCACCCCGCGCGTGTCGAGATAGTTGGCGGCAACGCGCTGATTGACGACCGTGACCTCGACGACATGCGCGGCCGCGGCGAAGGCGGCGCGAGTCGCGGCCGCGTCGCCTACCGCCGTCTCGAAGGCGAGATTGGAGCGATCGGGAAAGACGCGCGGCGCATCCGGCGCCAGCGCCTCCCGCACGCCGATGACGTGCGGCAGCGGCTGCCAGTCGATGCTCACGGCTTCCGCCGCATCCTTCGCGGCGGCGAGCGTATCGGCGACAACGAAGGCGACTGCGTCTCCCACGTGACGCACGACATCGGAGGCGAGCACCGGATAAGGCGGGACGTCGATCGGCAGGTCGGGAATGGTTCCCGGGCACGGCATCGGATCGAGGTGCTCGACGTCCTCGGCGGTCAGCAGCAGCCGCACGCCCTTCATGTGGCGCACGCGGTCGAGGTCGGTCATTGCGAAGCGCGCATGCGCATGCGGGGAGCGCACGACCACCGCGTGCAGCGTGCCGGCCGGCGTCACGTCGGCGACGTAGCGCCCTTGCCCGCGCAGCAGCGGCTCGTCCTCCTTGCGCCTCAGCGCCTGTCCGAATCCGAACTTCATTGCATCGCTGCGCGTTCGCGAGCTTGCGCGTGCCGGCGCGACAGGCGCCGCGCGATCCAGCGCGAGACCACATAGAAGGCCGGCGTGAAGATCAAGCCGAACAGCGTCACGCCGATCATGCCGGAGAACACCGTGGTACCGAGCACCTGCCGCAGTTCGGCGCCGGCGCCCGTCGACCAGACGAGCGGCACGACGCCGAGAATGAAGGCGAACGACGTCATCAGGATGGGCCGCAGCCGCAGACCGGCGGCATGCCGCGCGGCGTCGTGCAGCTCCTCGCCCCGGTCCTCGAGCTGCTTGGCGAATTCGACGATCAGAATGGCGTTCTTGGCGGCGAGGCCGATGAGCACGATGAAGCCGACCTGGGTCAGGATGTTGTTGTCCTGTCCGCGCAGCACCACGCCCACGATCGAGGCGACGAGACACATCGGCACGATCAGGATCACGGCAAGCGGCAGCGTGAGGCTTTCGAACTGCGCCGCGAGCACGAGGAAAACGAATACGACGCCGAGCGCGAAGGCGAAGATCGCGGTGTTGCCGGCGCGAAGCTGCTGATAGGCGAGCGTCGTCCATTCGTAGGAGAAGCCGGCGGGAAGCACCTGCGCCGCGAGCCGCTGCATCAACGCGATCGCCTCCCCTTGGCTGTAGCCGGGCGCCGGCTGGCCGTCGAGCTCGGCCGCCGGATAGAGATTATAGCGCGGCACGCGGTAGGGCCCGGATATGTCGCGCACCGTCGTGAACGAGCCGAGCGGCACGGTCTCGCCCGACGCGTTGCGCACCCGCAGGTTGAGGACGTCCTGCGGCTCGAGCCGATAGGGCCACGCCGCCTGCGCCTGGACGCGGAAGGTGCGGCCGAACAAATTGAAATCGTTGACGTAGAACCCGCCGATATAGACCTGCAGCGCGTTGAACACGTCGGGCATGCTCACGCCCAGCATCTGCGCCTTGGTGCGGTCGATATCGAGATAGATCTGCGGCGTCGCCGTCTCGAACAGCGAGAACACCTGCTGCAGCCCGGGCGTCTTCGCCGCCGCGCCCATCATCGCGTAGACCGCGCCTTGCAGCGCGGCGGGACCGGCGCCGCCGCGATCCTCCACCATCATGCGGAAGCCGCCCGCATTGCCGATGCCCTGCACCGACGGCGGCTGGACGACGACGACGAAGGCGTCCTCGATCGCCGCGAACTTCCCCAACAGCGCGCCCTGGATCGCCGCCGCGGACTGCCGCGGATCGCGCGCGCGCTTCTTGAAATCGTCAAGCACAAGGAAGATGGCGCCGGCATTGGGGGCGTTGGTAAAGGTCGCGCCTGAAAAGCCCACCACGCGGATGCCGTGGGCGATCCCCGGCTGCGTGCGCGCGATCTCCCAGGCACGCCGCAGCACCGCATCGGTGCGCGCAAGCGACGCGCCGGGAGGAAGCTGCGCCGCCACGATCAGGAAGCCGCGGTCCTGCTGCGGAATGAAGCCCTGCGGCGTCTTGCGGAACTCATTGAGGCCGAAGCCGATGACGCCGGCATAGAGTATCAGCATCAGCACCGCGAGCCGCACCACGTGCGCGGCCAGCCGGCCGTAGCTGTCGCGCACCCAGTCGAAGCCGCGGTTGAACAGACGGAAGAAGCCGTGCACGGGTCGTTCGAACCAGCGGTCGCGGCGACCCGGGTCGTGCCGCCTGAGCAGCAGCGCGCACATCGCCGGGGAGAGCGTCAGCGAGACGATCAGCGAGATGATGGTCGAACCGGCGATGGTCAGGGCGAATTGCCGGTAGAACTGGCCGGAAATGCCGGTGATGAAGGCGGACGGCACGAACACCGCCGTCAGCACCAGCGCGATCGCGATCAGCGCGCTGCCGACCTCGTTCATGCTCTTGATCGCGGCCTCACGCGGGTTCAAGCCTGCGGCGATATTTCGTTCGACGTTTTCGACCACCACGATCGCGTCGTCGACGACGATGCCGATCGCGAGCACCAGGCCGAACAGCGAAAGATTGTTGATCGTGAATCCGAACAGGCTCATCACGAAGAAGGTGCCGATGAGCGAGATCGGAATCGCCAGGATCGGGATGATCGCCGCGCGCCAGGTCTGCAGGAACAGGATCACCACCAGCACGACCAGCACCATGGCCTCGAGAATGGTCTCGATCACCGCGTTCACCGACTGGCGGATGAACAATGTCGGGTCGTAGATCATCGTGTATTGCAGCCCGGGCGGGAATTTCTTGCCGAGCTCGGCCATGGCCTTGCGGATATTGTCGCCGGTCGCGAGCGCGTTGGACCCGGGTCGCTGGAACACGGCGATGGCGATCGACTCGTTGTCGTCGAGGTAGGAATTCGAGGCGTAGCTCTGCGCCGCGAGCTCGACGCGCCCGACGTCCTTCAGCCGCACCACCGCGGTCGACGTCTTCTTGACCACGATGTTGCCGAATTGGCTGACGTCGTCGAGACGGCCGAGCGTGCGCACGGCCACCTGGAAGGCGAGCTGATGCGGCACCGGCGGCGAGTTGAGCTCGCCGGAGGCCACTTGCACGTTCTGCCCCTGCAGCGCGCTGACGACGTCCGCCGCGGTCAGATCGAGCGACTGCAGGCGATCGGGGTCGAGCCACACCTGCATGGCGTAGTCGCGCGCGCCGAAGATCACCAGCGAGCCCACGCCGTCCACGCGCGCCAGCACGTCGGTGATCTCGAGATTGGCGTAGTTCGACATGAACAGCGCGTTGCGCGAATTGTCGGGCGAAAAGAGATTCACCACCATCAGAATGTCGGGCGAGCTCTTCGCCACCGTCACGCCCACCTGCTGGACCGCCTGCGGCAGCCGCGGCGTCACCGTGGTCACGCGGTTCTGCACCTGCACCTGCGCGATATCGAGATTGGTGCCGACGTCGAAGGTGACGGAGATCGTGAACTTTCCGTCGGCCGTCGAGTTCGAGGAGATGTAGAGCATGCCCTCGACGCCGTTCACCGCCTGCTCGATCGGCGCGACCACGGTCTCGGCGACGGTTTCCGCGCTCGCGCCGGTGAACTGACCGCTGATGTTGATGATCGGTGGCGCGATGTCCGGATATTGCGCGACCGGCAATCGCGTGAAGGCGACGCCGCCGAGGATCACGATGACGATCGACACCACGGAGGCAAAGATCGGCCGGTCGATGAAGAAATGCGAGATCCGCATGTCGCGCCGACCTCAGTCGGTTTTGGCGGGGGACGCGGCTCTGGCCTCGGGCGGCGACGCCGGCTTCTGCTCATGCGGCGCGACCTTCATGCCCGGCCGAACGCGCGCCATGCCGTTGACGATGATGGTGTCGTCGGGGCCGATGCCGCTCTTGATCACGCGCAGGTCGCCGACCAGCTGGCCGAGGACCACGTATTTCGGCGCGACGACGTTGTCCTTGGTGAGCGTCAGCACGTATTTGCGTGCCTGTTCGCTGCCGATGGCGACGTCGGGCACCAGCAGCGCCTCGTGCGGCGGCGAGGCAGGGACGCGCACGCGCCCGAACATGCCGGGGGTGAAAAGACCGTTCGCGTTGCGGAACACGGCGCGGCCGCGGATCGTGCCGGTCGTGCGGTCGATCACGTTGTCGACGAAGTCCATGCGGCCTTTGTGCACGAAGTCCTGCTCGTCGATGAGCTTGAGCATCACGTCGACGCCGGCACCGCGGCTGGCGATGTCGTGGTCGTAGCCCTCTTTGGCCATGCGCTCGTAGCGCAGGAAGGAGGCCTCGTCGAAGGTGAATTCGAAATAGATCGGATCGGTCGAGACGATGGTGGCGAGAAGCGTGGTGTTGCCGGCGGTGCCGCCGGTGACGAGATTGCCGGGCGAGACGCGGCGGTCGCCGATGCGGCCGTTGATCGGGGCGCGCAGATCGGTGAACTGCAGGTCGAGCTCGGCCTGGCGCACCGCGGCCTCGGCGCCGGCGGCCGCCGCTTCGGCATTGCGCGCCGCCTGCGCGCGCTGCTCGAAGGTCTGGTCGGTGATGGTCTTGTCGCGCAGCAGCTGCTGGCCGCGCTCGAGATCGGCCTTGGTGAAGATCACGTTCGAGCGCGCCTGCGCAAGAGTGGCGCGCGCCTGATCGAGCGCATATTGGAACGGCCGTTTGTCGATCGTGAACAAAAGGTCGCCCTGCTTGACGAGCTGTCCGTCCTTGAAATGGACGCCATCGAGATAGCCCGAGACGCGGGCGCGCACTTCGACCGAATCGACGGCGGTGAAGCGGCCGACATATTCGTCATAATCGGTGACCGTCCGCTGCACCGGCTTGGCAACGGTCACGGCGGGCGGCGGCGGCATGGCCTGTGGCTGCTCACCCTGCCCGCAGGATGCCACCAAACCGGCCAGCGCCAGCAACGGGAGAAGGCCGCGCCCGGCGCGAAGGGACAGGGTTAAGGACATGCCAATGTCGCCGCTTGGGATCGGTCGCACCGCTTCGGGGCTCCCCGCACCCCATAGCGTCCGGGATTAGCTATGTCCACTTCCGCGATGCAGCAATAGGGCGAATGAAATTTCCTTTCACGGCTGCGGCTTGGAACGAAATGCGGCAAGCCAGGCCGGTCCGAAAAACAAAACGATCGCGCCGAGATAAACCGCACCCGCGAGCGCGCCCAGCGCGATCAAGAGCGCCAGCGCGTGCAGGCCGTCGCCCTCGCCGATGGCGCGGGCGAGCGGAACCCGGCCGGCGGCAAGCGCGAGGGCGGCGGCAAGGCCGGCCGCGAGCAGCCGGCCGGCGGAGCGGCGCAGGCGCGCGTCGATCGCGAGGTGCCCGGCGCGATGCGCGAAATGCACGACCAGGAGCAGATTGACCCAGGCGCCGATCGAGGTCGCGAGCGCCAGACCCGCCTGCGCCAGTGGAGCGGTGAGCAGCACCTTGAAGAGGATGTTGACCGCCGCGGCGATCAGCGCCGCCTTCACCGGCGTTGACGTGTCGCCGCGCGCCAGGAAGCCCGCAACCGCGCTGCGAATGAGCACGAAAGGCAGCAGCCCCACCGCATAGGCCGCGAGCGTCCGGCCGGCCGAGGCGGCATCGGCGGCGGTAAACGCGCCGCGCACGAACAGCGCGCGCATGATGAGATCGGGCACCACCGCGAAGGCGGCAAGGCACGGGAGCGAAAGCAAGAGCGTGAGCTCGACCGCGCGGTTCTGCGCATGGGCGGCGCCGGCCGCGTCGCCGCCGGCCAGGCGCCGCGACATTTCCGGCAGCACCACGGTGCCGGCGGCGATGCCGATCACGCCGATCGGCAGCTGGTCGATGCGGTCGGCATAATAGAGTGCGGAGAGGGCACCCGCCGGCAGGAAGCTCGCGATCACCGTGTCGGCGAACAGCGCGAGCTGCACGCCCATCGAGCCGACCGTCGCCGGGCCGAGGGCGCGGAAGAACCGCCGCACCTCGGCGTCGAGCGCGGGCAGCCACGGCCGGGGAAGCGCACCCGTCCGCCACGCATCGCCCCCCACCAGCAGCGCCTGCAGCACGCCGGAAACGAGCACGCCCCAGGCGGCGGCATGTCCCGCGCTCGGGAACAACGGGACGAGCGCAAGCGCGGCGATGAGCGCAAGATTGAGCAAGACCGGCGCGGATGCGGCGGCCGCGAACCGCTGCAGCGCGTTGAGAATGCCGCCGTAGAGGGTCACCAGCGTCATCAGCAGGAGATAGGGGAAGGTGATGCGCGTGAGCGTCACGGCGAGCGCGAAGCGCTCGGGATCGTTGCGGAAGCCGGGCGCCAGGATGTCGATCACCGTCGGGGTGAACGCGAGCGCCAAAGCGAGCAGCGCGAGCTGGCTCGCCAGCAGCAGCGTGAAGACGCGCCCGGCGAACAGCTTTGCCGGCGCGGCGCCGCCCTGCGCGCGGATGCGCGCATAGGCGGGAACGAAGGCGGCGTTGAACGCCCCTTCGGCGAAGATGGCGCGGAAATGGTTGGGCAGGCGGAATGCGACGAAGAACGCGTCGGCCGTCGGGCCGGCGCCGAGCACCGCCGCAAGCAGGATGTCGCGCACGAAGCCGGTCGCGCGCGAAAGCAGCGTATAGCCGCCCACCGTGAGAATGCGTTCGATCATCGCCGGACCGTGCCGGGCCGGAACCGCAGCGGCCCGGCCGAAAATGCCTGGAACCTACGCGACATTAACGATAGTCGGATAGGGTAATCGGGTCTAAGACGATTAGGCCGATTCCCGCTCGGAACCTAGGCCGGTTGCGGGCGGATCGAATCGGTACCGTCATGGCGCGCAGCCCCGCGAGGGGCGAGGAGGCGATCGCGGCGCAAGCCTAGGCGATCGCCGATCGTCCCGCGGTGCCCGCAATGACGGGTCAATCGCACCGAAAGCCGCTTCAGGCCCGCCGCCGAGCACGCATCGTCCATGTCCCTGCCGATCATCCCGATCTTGCTCGCCGGCGGCGCCGGGACCCGGTTGTGGCCCGTCTCGCGCGACGCGCTGCCCAAGCAGTTTCTGACCCTCCTCGGCAACCGCTCCACCTACCAGGAAACCCTGCTCCGGGTGCGCGACGCCCGCTTCGCGGCGCCGATCGTCATCACCGGCCCGAACTTCCATTTCTTCGCCCGCCGGCAGGCCGAGGAGCTGGGGATCGACGCCACGGTGGTGATCGAGCCGCAGCGCCGCGATTCGGGTCCGGCGCTGGCGGCGGCGACCGTGCTCGCCCGCAAGCGCGACCCGCAGGCGGTGGTGCTGGCGCTCGCCGCCGACCATGTCGTCCTCGACCCGGCGAAATTCCGCCTCGCCTGCGAGGCCGGCCGCGCCGGCGCGGAGCGGGGGCACATCGTCACTTTCGGCATCAAGCCGCACGAGCCGAAGACGAGCTATGGCTACATTCTCCCCGGCGCGGCGATCTGCGCGGGCGTGCATGCGGTCGCCAAATTCGTCGAGAAACCGGACATGGCGACGGCGGCGCGCTACGTCCGCGAAGGCTATCTGTGGAATTCCGGCAACTTCCTGTTCCGCGCCGAGGTGATGCTGTCGGAACTGGCGCGGTTCGAACCGGAGATGGCCAAGGCGGCCGAAGGCGCGGTCGAGCGGGCCACGACCGATCTCGGCTTCCTGCGCCTCGATGCCGACAGTTTCGCGCGCGCGCCCCAGAAATCGATCGACTATGCGGTGATGGAGAGGACCGATCGCGCCGCGGTGGTCGTCGGCGAGTTCCGCTGGTCGGATATCGGCTCGTGGGATGCGCTGTTCGACATCGCCGCGCGCGACGCCGACGGCAACGTGCCGCACGGGCCCACGGTGACCATGGACGCGCACCGCTGCGTGGTGCATTCGGACGGCCCGCTCACCGCGCTCATCGGCGTCGACGACCTGATCGTGGTCGCGACCGCGGACGCGGTGATGGTCGCTCCGCGCGCGCGCGCGGAAGACGTCAAGGAACTGGTTGCGCGGCTCAAGGCCGAGGCGCGCCCGCAAGCGACCGACCACAGGCGCGTGCATCGTCCCTGGGGTTATTACGAATCGATCGACATGGGCGAGCGCTTCCAGGTCAAACGCATCGTGGTCGTGCCCGGCGGCATGCTCTCGCTGCAGAAGCACCGCCACCGCGCCGAACATTGGGTGGTGGTGCGCGGCACCGCCGAGGTGACGATCGGCGAGACATCGCGGTCGGTGCACGAGAACGAATCGATCTTCATTCCGATCGGAAGCGTCCACCGCCTTGCCAATCAGGGCAAGATCCCGCTCGAGCTGATCGAGGTGCAGACCGGCAGTTATCTCGGCGAGGACGACATCGAGCGGCTGGACGACATCTACAAGCGACGCTGAACCGGCCTGCGTCCGGATCCCGGCGCGGCCGCGCGCGTGTCGAGCGCGCGGCGCGCGCGACGTCCGATCGCCGCCGTCTCGCCGTCACAGGATCTTGCGCCGGAGAAGCTCGTCGACGACCTGCTGCGCGAGCGCGGCCGCCTCCACGCGGCCGGCCGGCAGGTGAAGTTCGGGATTTTCCGGGGGCTGGTAGGGCTGGTCGACGCCGGTGAAGTTGCGGATCTCGCCGGCGAGCGCGCGCCGGTAGAGGCCCTTGGGATCGCGCGCGATGCACTGGGCGAGCGGCGTGTCGACGAAGATCTCGATGAATTCCCCCGGCTGCAGCAATTCGCGCACCATGCGCCGCTCGGCGCGGAAGGGCGAGATGAAGGAACACAGCACGAGCAGGCCCGCCTCCGTCAGCAGCTTCGCCACCTCGCCGACGCGGCGGATATTCTCCACGCGGTCGGCCTCGGTGAAGCCGAGATCGCGGTTGAGCCCGTGCCGCAGGTTGTCGCCGTCGAGCAGCAGCGTGTGCGCGCCGCGCGCGTTGAGCGCGGCTTCCACCAGATTGGCGATGGTCGATTTGCCGGCGCCGGGCAGGCCGGTGAACCACAGCACCGCCGGCTTGTGCGGCTTCAGCGCCGAGCGCGCCGCCTTGGTCACCGTGAGGTTCTGCTGATGGATATTGATCGCGCGGCGCAGCGGAAAATCGATCATGCCGGCCGCGACCGTGGCGTTGGAATGGCGATCGATGAGGATGAAGGCGCCCGTCGTGCGGTTGACCGCATAGGGATCGAACGGCACCGGCCGCGCCAGGGATAGATTGACCACGCCGACCTCGTTGAGGGCGAGCGTCTTGGCGGCAAGCCCCGCCAGCGTTTCGATATCGATGCGATGTTTGAGCTCGGTGATCGTCGCCGGCAGCGTCGCATGATTGATCTTCATGAGATAGGAGCGGCCGGGAAGCAGCCTCTCCTCCGCCATCCAGACGATGTGGGCGGCGAACTGGTCGGCGACGGCCGGCCGTTCGCGCGCGGCCGCCAGCATGTCGCCGCGGGCGACGTCGATTTCGTCGGCAAGCGTCAGCGTGACGGCCTCGCCGGCCTCCGCGACGGCGGTCTCGCCTTCCGCGCCGAGGATCGAGGCGACGCGCGTGAGGCGACCGGACGGCAGCGCGACGATCTCGTCGCCGATCCTGACGCTGCCGGCGGCAATGGTTCCGGAGAATCCGCGGAACTCCGAGTCCGGCCGGTTGACCCATTGCACCGGAAACCGGAAGGGTGCCGCGACCCGCGCTTCCCCGGCATCGACATTCTCGAGATGGGCGAGCAGCGTCGGCCCCGCATACCAGGCCATCCGCGGGCTGTGCCGCGAGACGTTGTCGCCGAAACGCGCCGACAGGGGGATGCAGGTCACGTCCTCGAAACCGAGCCCGTCGCAGAAGCGTCTGAAGGCGGCGACGATGTCGTCGAATGCCGCCCGATCATAGGCGACGAGATCCATCTTGTTGACCGCCAGGACGACGTGGCGAATGCCGAGCAGATCGGCGATGATCGCGTGGCGACGGGTCTGCGCGAGCAAGCCCTTGCGCGCGTCGACCAGCAGCACCGCGAGCTCGGCATTCGAGGCGCCGGTCGCCATGTTGCGGGTATATTGCTCGTGGCCCGGCGTGTCGGCGACGACGAAAGCGCGGCGCGGGGTGGCGAAATAGCGGTAGGCGACGTCGACGGTGATGCCCTGCTCGCGCTCGACCTCGAGACCGTCGAGCAGCAGCGCGTAGTCGATCTCGGCGCCGTTGGTGCCGAACCTGCGCGAATCGTCCGCGAGCGCGGCGAGCTGATCGTCGAAAATCAGCCGCTGCTCGTAAAGCAGGCGCCCGATCAGCGTCGACTTGCCGTCGTCGACCGAACCGCAGGTGAGAAATCGCAGCGGCGGCCGTGCGGCGGCGGCGTCGGCGGCAACGACGGCGCGTGCGGTCTCGACCACGGCGTCCATCAGAAATACCCCTCGCGCTTCTTGCGCTCCATCGAGGCCTGCTCGTCGCGGTCGATGATCCGACCCTGCCGTTCCGACTGCGCGCTGCGGCGCATCTCGTCGATGACGGCGTCGATGGTGTCGGCGTCCGAACGGATGGCGCCGGTCAAGGGGTAGCAACCGAGCGTGCGGAAGCGGACCCGCATCCGGCGCGGCCGCTCCCCCGCCGCGAGCGGCAACCGGTCGTCGTCGACCATGATCAGCTGACCGTCGCGCTCCACCACCGGCCGTTCCTTGGCGAAATAGAGCGGCACGACCGGTATTTGTTCGGCGCGGATGTATTCCCAGACGTCGAGTTCGGTCCAATTGGAGAGCGGGAAAACGCGCATGGACTCGCCCGGTCCGATGCGCGTATTGAACAGGCGCCACAGCTCGGGCCGTTGATGACGCGGGTCCCAGGCATGCGCGGCCGAACGATGCGAGAAGATGCGCTCCTTGGCGCGGCTCTTTTCTTCGTCGCGACGCGCCCCGCCGAAGGCGGCGTCGAACCGCCCTTTATCGAGCGCCTGGCGCAGCGCTTCCGTCTTCATCACCTGCGTGTGCAGCGCCGAACCCGATGCGATCGGCGAAATGCCGCGCTTGAGCCCCTCCTCGTTGACGTGCACGATGAGCTCCAGGCCGAGCCGCGCCGCGGTCGCGTCGCGGAAGGCGATCATCTCGCGGAACTTCCAGGTGGTGTCGATGTGCAGCAGCGGGAACGGCGGCTTGCCGGGAGCAAAAGCCTTCTGCGCGATGTGCAGCATCGCGCTCGAGTCCTTGCCGATGGAATAGAGCATGACCGGGCGCGCGAATTCGGCGACGGCTTCGCGCATAATGTGGATCGCCTCCGCCTCCAGCCGGCGCAGGCGCAGATTGTGTCGACGCCAGCTCACCGCGCAGGGCTTACCACACGGTCATCGGCGACGGGAGCCGACGTTATTTCAAATTGTCGTCCGAGTCGGAAAAATTCGCCGCCGAATGTTCAGCGCGCGAGAATGCGGCGTATCGCGGTGACGATGCGGTCCTGCGTGGCCGCGTCGAGATAGGCATGCATCGGCAAGCTCAGGACTTCGGCCGCCAGTCGCTCGCTCACCGCCACGCCGCCGTCCGCGACCGGATAGTGGCGATAGGCCTGCTGCCGGTTGAGCGGGATCGGATAATAGATCGCGGTCGGTATCCCTTCGGCGCGAAGAGCGGCGGCGAGCGCATCGCGCCGACCGCCGTCGACGCGGATCGTGTACTGCGCCCATACCGAGCGGTAGCCATCCGGCACCGCGGGCGTCGTCACGATATCGCCCAGCGCCTCGCTGTAACGCTGCGCGATGCGGTTGCGCGCGGCGATCTCTTCGGGAAAGATTTTGAGCTTTTCGCGCAGCACCGCGGCCTGGATGGTATCGAGCCGCGAGTTGAGCCCGATGCGCACGTTGTCATAGCGGTCGCGGCCCTGGCCGTGCACCCGCAGGCTGCGCAGCAGCTCGGCGGTCGCGTCGTCGTCGGTGAGGATCGCGCCGCCGTCGCCGTAGCAGCCGAGAGGCTTGGCCGGAAAGAAGCTGGTTGCGGTCATCGCCCCGAAAGTGCCGAGCCTGCGCGCGCCGATGCTTGCGCCGAAGCCTTGCGCCGCGTCGTCGATCACGACGAGCTGCTCCGCGCGCGCCGCCTCCGCGATCGCCTCGTGATCGGCCGGCAGCCCGAACAGGTCGACGGGAATGACCGCCTTCGGTCGCAGGCGCAGGCGCCTGGCGACGCGGACGCCAGCGAGGAGACTGTCGACGTCCATGTTGAAGGTCGCGGCGTCGACGTCGACGAAGACCGGCGTCGCGCCGACCAGCGCCGCGACCTCGGCGGTGGCGCAGAAGGTGAAGGCCGGGCAGAACACCGCGTCGCCCGGCCCCACGTTCCGTGCCCGCAGCGCCAGCACCAGCGCGTCGGTGCCGTTGGCGCAACCGATCGCGTGGCGCGCGCCGCAGAATTCGGCGAGCTCGCGCTCGAAGGCGGCGACTTCCGGACCGAGCATGAATTGGCAATGGCCGAGCACCCGCGCCAGCGCCTGATCGATGGCCGCGCCGAGCCGCCGCCGCTGCGCGGCGAGGTCGATGAACGGAATGCTGGCCGGTTCGGATGCGCGGTGCATGGGTGTCAAGGCATGGTCGGTCGCGCGCAGCGCATCCGCATCCGCGGGAGCCGTGCCCGTCGACGCCGGCACGGCGGTTCAACCCGCAACGACGCGCGGCGCCGGCCGGCCGGCAGCCGCGGCGGTCGGCCGCGCCGCAAGGCAGCGCGTCGCGATCTCAAGGCTCGCCACGCCCTCCTCGCCGGTGACGGCGGGCCGCGTGCCCGTGCGCACCGCGTGCAGGAAGGCGGCAAGCTCCGCGCGCAGCGGCTCGGCATGGCCGACGGAAAGATGACGCATCGAATAGCTGCCGTCCGGTTTGAATCCGAAGCATTCGGTGACCTGGCGGGTGAGCAGGTCACCCATGACATATTTGCCGCGCGTCGCCACCGTGACGTTGCGCGCCTTGAAGGGCGTGAGCCAGTTCGTGTTGATATGGGCGAGCACGCCGGAGGCGGTGCGGAACTGCAGCAGCGCGATGTCCTCGCGTTGGGCGAGCGCCGAGGAAAGCTGCGTCTGCACCTCGACGATCTCCGAATCGGTGAACCAGCGAATGAGGTCGATGTCGTGAACGGCAAGGTCGATCACGACCCCGACGTTCGACATGCGCGGCGGGAACGGTCCGACCCGCGTGATGGCGATGGAGAGAATGTCCTCCCCGCGTATCGCCTCCTTGATCGCTTCGACCGCCGGGTTGAACCGCTCGACGTGACCGACCATCAGCGTGAGCCGGGCGCGACGCGCGGCGGCAATGATGTCCCTGCCCTCCTCGACGGTCGAAGCGATCGGCTTCTCCACCATGACATGGACCCCACGCGCGAGACAGGCGAGCGCGATGTCGCGATGCAGGTGTGTCGGCGCCGCGATGGTGACGGCCTCGACTCCGAGCGCCAGCAGCTCATCGACGTCGGCGACCGCGGCGCAGCCGAGCGTGCGCGCCACGAAGTCGGCCTGTTTGCGGTCGGGATCGGCGACGCCCACGAGCTCGACGCCGGGCAGCCCCGCCAGCACCCGCGCGTGATTGCTGCCCATCACGCCGACGCCGATGACGCCGACGCGCAAGAGACGCTCCGCGTCCGTCCGGTTGGTTTCCGACATGAGGCCCCTCGCCGCCCGGCACAGCCGGCGTTCCCCTAGCACGCCGCAGACCGTCTGGCGACCGGTCCCGGGCGCCCCGGCGAACACGTTTTGATTCAATGCATTACAAGACGGGACCGGGACCGGTCCTACTCCGCCGCCCGCGCCGGGGCGAGAGCCAGGCGCAGGCCGGCGGCGAGGGCGTCCTCGCGAAAGGCCCTGACCGCCGCAAGCGAGAGTTCTGCCGCCGTCTTGGTACCGAGCGCGGGCAGTTTCTTGAGCACGTCGGCGGGCGCGGTGATGATGTGGCAGCCCATTGCGTCGGCCTCCACGACGTTGAACACCTCCCGCGTCGAGGCCCAGATGATCTCCACGTTCGGCGTCGCGCGCGCGCGGGCGACGGCCTCGCGCATGACGGGGCGATAGTCGATGCCGAAATCGGCGAGCCGGCCGGCAAAGACCGAGACGCAGGCCGGCGCGCCGCCCTCGAGCGCCGCCACCGCGCGCGCAACCTGCTCGCCCGTGAAGATCGCGGTCATGTTGACCCTGACGCCCTCGCGCGAGAGCATGCGCACGGCCTCGAACAGCGGCTCCCCGCGCGAGGTGGTGACCGGCAGCTTGGCATAGACATTCGCGCCCCAGGATGCGATCACGCGCGCTTGCGCGACCATTTCCGGGATGTCGTCAGAAAAGACCTCGAAGGAAATATGCCGATCGGGAACCGCGGCCACGAGCTCGTGCGCATAGGCCGCATAATCGGAAACGCCGGCCTTTCTGAGCAGCGACGGATTGGTGGTGAAACCGGCGATCCAGGGCTGCTTCGCCATCTCCACGATCTGCGACTTGTCGGCGCCGTCGGTGAACAGTTTGACCTTCAAGGTTGCGAGCGTGGGGGCCGTCATCATTGACCTGCGTTCTGCTGCGTCGGGCGTTCTGCTGCGTCAAGCTTCCGCCGCGATTATAGGGCCTCGCGCGGCAAGGGCCAACGCGGCGGGCGATGATTGTGTGTCGGATTGTGGGTCGGTTTGCAATGTCGGCTCGGCGTTGCTCGCGCGGGCCGCGCTCGAATTTCCTGCCCGACGCGTCCGTCCAACCTTTGAAGCGACGCAGCGAGGCCGCGGCATCGCCCTGGCGGGGTTCCGGGGCGCGACGCATGAGGTCGCGACCCGCGCCGAAGCGGGCACGCCGGCGATCAGCCGCGCTTCGGTGCCGATGCATCGCCGCGGGATCGCCCGCGCGAGGCGCCGCGGTCGCCGGCCGGATCAGGGCGTATCGTGCGGCGGCGCGGGCGAGGAGGCAGCGGACCGTTCGAGCGGGGGCTGGGCCAGAAAGGCGAGCAACTTCACCTCGCGGCGGCCGCGCGTGACGATGTCGAGCACGAAACCCACGGCCAAGGCAAGGCAGGCGAGGATCATGAGGCCGGTCGCCAGCACCGCCGTGGGCAGGCGCGGCACGAGGCCCGTCTCGGCATAGGTCGCGAGCAGCGGGATCGCGAGCGCAACGGAAATCGAGGCGATCAGCGCGCTCAGGACGGCGAAAAAGGACAGCGGGCGTTCCGAACGATAGAGACGCAGCAGCGTGGCGAGGATCCGCAATCCGTCCCGCCATGTGCTGAGCTTGGACACCGAGCCCGCGGGCCGGGCGTAATAGGGCGTATCGATCTCGACGATCGACAGATCGAGCCCGAGCGCGTGCACGGTCAGTTCGGTCTCGATCTCGAATCCGGTCGAGAGCACGGGGAAGGATTTCACGAAGCGGCGCGACATGACGCGGTAGCCGGAAAGCACGTCGCGCAGCTTCCTGCGAAAGATGCCGCCGACGACGCGCGTGAGCGTGCGGTTGCCGAACTGGTGGCCGCGCCGGTAGGCGGCCGCATCCTTGCCGACGCGCGCGCCGACCACCATGTCGGCGCCCGCGAGCAGCGCATCGATCAGCCGCGGCAGGCTGGCGGCGTCATAGGTCGCATCGCCGTCGACCAGCACGTAGATGTCGGCCTCGACGTCGCGGAACATGCGGCGCACGACATGGCCCTTGCCCTGGCGCGGCTCGCGGCCGACCAGGGCGCCGCTGCGCCGCGCGACATCGGCAGTGCCGTCGGTCGAGTTGTTGTCGTAGACATGGATGACCGCCTCGGGGAGCACGGCGCGGAAATCGGCGATCACCTTGGCGATGGTCGCCGCCTCGTTGCGGCAGGGAATGAGAACCGCCGTGCGCCGGGCCGCGGGGGCGGCCGGCGGCGACCGTGGGATGGCGGCTGCGGACATCATCGCGCTGGCGGGCCCGCCGAATGGTCGTGGCCATGATACTCCCTGTACCAGGCGATGAAACGCGCGATCCCTTCGCCGATCGCGGTCGCGGGCCGGAATCCGATCGCCCGCGCAAGATCGTCGATGTCGGCGAAGGTCTCCGGCACGTCGCCCGGCTGCATCGGCAGCAGCACCCGCTCGGCCCGCTTGCCGATCGCCTGCTCGAGCAGACGCACGACTTCGGCGAGCTCGACCGGGTTGTTATTGCCGATATTGTAGACGCGCCACGGCGCCGCGCTCGTCGCCGGATCGGGCGGCCCGCTCCGCCCGGCGCCGGGCACCGGTGCGCGGTCGATCAGACGCACCACCGCTTCCACGGCGTCGTCGATATAGGTGAAGTCGCGCCGCATGCGGCCGTGATTGAACAGGGTGATGGGCCGCTCCGCGAGGATGGCGGAGGCGAACAGCCATAGGGCCATGTCCGGCCGTCCCCACGGCCCGTAGACGGTGAAGAAACGCAGGCCCGTCGTCGGCAGGCCGAACAGATGCGCATAGGCATGCGCCATCGACTCGTTGGCCTTCTTGGAGGCGCCGTAGAGGCTGAGCGGATGGTCGGTGACGTCGTGCACGGAGAACGGCATCTTGGCATTGGCGCCGTAGACCGAGGAGGACGACGCATAGAGCAGGTGCCCGCAGCCGTGCTGCCGGCATGCCTCCAGGATATTGGCAAAACCGACGAGATTGGCGGTGACATAGGCGTGCGGATCGACAAGCGAGTGGCGCACGCCGGCCTGCGCGGCGAGATGCACGACGCGCGGGAAACGGTGCTGCGCGAAGAGCGACTCGATCGCCGCGCGCTCGGCAAGATCGGCCCGCACGAAGCTGAAGCCCGCGTGCTTGGCGAGCTCGGCGAGCCGCGCTTGCTTCAGCCGCGGGTCGTAATAGGCGTTCATGTTGTCGAGCCCCACGACCGGCCTGCCCTCGGCGAGCAGCCTGCGCGCGACGTGAAAGCCGATAAAGCCGGCCGCGCCGGTGACGAGAACAGGCCCTAGGGTCGCCACAGCTCGATGCCCTCCGGTTTGAGCGCGCGGTCGAGCGTGCATTTGACATCGAGCACGAGGCCCGCTCCGTCGCGCAGGAGGCGCGTCATCAGCGGCCAACCTTGCGTCACATAGGCGTCATGGGCGACCGCAAGCACCACCGCGTCGGCGGGCTTCATGGTCGCGAGATCGCCGAGCCGCACGCCGTATTCGGCTTCCGCCTCCTCCGCCGAGGCGAGCGGATCGTGCAGCTGCGTGCGCACGCCGTCGCGCTCGAGTTCGCGCACGATGTCGATGACCTTCGAGTTGCGGATGTCCGGCACGTTCTCCTTGAACGTCAAGCCCAGCACGGTGACGAGCGGCGAGGCGTTGAAGCGACGCTGCGCGAGCCGCCGCACGCATTCGCGGGCGATGCGCCGGCCCATGCCGTCATTGATGCGCCGCCCCGCCAGGATGACCTCGGGATGGTAGCCCGCCCTTTCGGCGCGATGGGTGAGATAATAGGGGTCGACCCCGATGCAGTGGCCGCCCACCAGGCCGGGCCGGAACGGCAGGAAATTCCACTTCGTGGCGGCCGCCGCCAGCACGTCTCCGGTGTCGATGCCCAGGCGCGCGAAGATCTCCGACAATTCGTTGACGAAGGCAATGTTGAGATCGCGCTGGGTGTTCTCGATGACTTTCGCTGCCTCCGCCACCTTGATGGAGGGCGCGCGATGAATGCCCGCCTTCACCACCGATCCGTAGACGGCGGCGACGATGTCGAGCGTGCGCGCATCCTGGGCGGCGACGACCTTGGCGATGGTTTCGAAGCGGTGCGCCTTGTCGCCGGGGTTGATCCGTTCGGGCGAGTAGCCGACGGTGAAGTCCTCGCCGCCCTTGAGCCCCGACTCCCGCTCCAGCACCGGCAGGCAGTCCTCCTCCACCGCCCCCGGATAGACCGTCGACTCGTAGACCACGATGTCGCCGCGCTTGAGCACGCCGCCCACGGTGCGCGAGGCGGCGAACAGGTGGCTGAGGTCGGGCCGATGCGCGGCGTCGACCGGCGTCGGCACGGTCACGATGTAGAAATCGGCCGGCGCGAGCGCGGCGGGGTCCCACTCGTAGCGCAGCGAGGCAAGCGCGAGCTCGGCCGGATCCACCTCGCGGGTACGGTCGCGTCCGGCCCGCAGCTCGGCAATGCGCTGACGGTCGACGTCGAAGCCGATCACCGGCACGCCGCTGCGCGCGAAGGCGACGGCGACCGGCAGGCCGACATAGCCGAGACCGATGACGGCGATTTTGCGCCCGTGCGGCGGCAATGCATTCCCCCGTTCGGCGGCCGGTTTAGCCGGTCATGCGCAGCGAGCGCAACGTCCGCGCGCGGCCGGCGGCCGATTTTCCGCGCGATCCCGTGGTCGCGACCGCGCCGCCGCTCGGGCGGCGCGGCCGGGCGGCGAGGAAGGCGGCACCGCGGCGCGCCTCACTTCGGCGCTCACTTTGGCGCGAGCGCGCCCGCGCCGCCGTCACGACGCACCGGCGAGCAGCCGGGCATAGAGCGCGCCGGTCGCGCGCGCCACCGCCGCCGCCGACAATTCACCTTCCACCAGCCGCCGCCCGGCCGCGCCGAAGCGCCGGCGCAGATCCGCGTCGCCGGCAAGCCGCGCAATCGCCTCCGCCAGCGCCGCCGGATCGTCCGGCGGCACCAACAGCGCGTTGATTCCGGCGCGCGCGATCTCGCGGCAGCCCGGCACGTCGCACGCCACGAGCGGCCGGCCGCAGGCCGCGGCCTCAAGCAGGCTCTTGGGCAGGCCCTCGCGGCGCGAGGGCAGCACCGCGATGTGCGCCTGCCGCCACACGGCGCGGATATCGGCGACGTGCCCGAGCAGTTCGATGCCGGAGCGGCTGCGCCATTGCGCGATTTCCGTCGCCGGGATCGAATCCGGGCTTGCCGGATCCGCCTCGCCGGCGATCAGCAGGCGCAGCGCCAACCCGCGCTCGGCAAGCAGCGCGTGCGCGCGCACCAGCACGCGCACGCCCTTGTCGTCGAGCAGACGGCCGACGAAGCCGACCGTGACCGGACCATCGGGTTCGGGCAGCGGTACGAAGGCGTCGGTATCGACGCCGGAACCGGGAATGAGCGCGATGCGGCGGGGGTCGACGCCGAGCGCCGCGATCGCCGCGCGGTCGTCCCGGTTCTGCACCAGCACCGTCGCGCGCCGATGGCGCAGCAGGCGGCCGAGCAGCGCACGCAGGATCGGCCGCGCCGCCCTCGCCTTGCGCGTGCGCGAGGAGAACACGAAGCCAAGGCCCGTGAGCGCGTTGAGGCGCGCGCAGCGCAGCCCGCATGCCGCGAGCGAGCCGACGATGACGGGCTCGAGCGCGACGTGATGGACGAGGTCGGGATCGACGGCGCGGTAGATGCGGCGCACCGCGCGGAGATTGGCGAGCAGCGCGAGCGGATTCATTCGCCCCCGCCGCCACGCCACGGCGTGCAGACGGAAGCCTTCGGCCTCGATCGCCGCGCCGCCCTTCTCGACGCGGGTGACGACATGCACCTCCAAGCCCAGCTGCCGGGCGGCGCGCGCCATCGGCAGCCGGTGCGAGAGAAAATACCAGTCCTCGGTCACCAGATAGGCGAGGACCGGCCTGGCGCGCGCGGCCGCCGCCGTCCCTCGACCCGTCTGCGCCGCCTCCATGCTCTCCTCCGCGCGCGGTTGTCCAATTAGCACGCCGGCGCTAAACCGTCGCCGTTTTCGTGCGGGTCGTCGGACGGGGCCATGGGCGCGATCGCGGGCATGTGGCATGCGGCGGAGGGGACGCGCGCCGTGCTTGCGTGGGTCGCCATCATCGGCGCCAGCGCCGCGCTGAGCGCGCTGCTGTTGCGCGGGCTCGAGCCGCTGCTCGCGCGTTACGCGCTCGCGCGCCCCAATGCCCGCTCCTCGCATCGCCGGCCGACGCCGCAGGGTGGCGGCATCGCGGTGATCGCGGCAACGGTGCTGGTGTGGCTCGGCGCCGCCGTCTGCCTGCCGCAGGCCGTCGCCGAACCGGCGCGCATGGCCGCGCTGCTCGGCGCCTGCGTCGCGCTCGCGGGCCTCGGCGCGGTCGACGACATCCGCCCGCTGCCGGTCTGGCCGCGCCTGCTGTTGCAGGCGGCGATCGTGCTCGTCGCGCTGGCGGCGCTGCCGCCGCTGCGCGTCGTGCCCTGGCTGCCCGCCTGGAGCGAGCGCGCGCTGCTGTTTTTGGCGATGCTCTGGTTCGTCAATCTCGTCAATTTCATGGACGGCATCGACTGGATCACCGTGGCCGAGACCGTCCCGCTCGCGGCGGCGCTCGCGCTGTGCGGGCTCATCGGTGCGCTGCCCGGCGACGCCGCGCTGGTCGCGCTTGCGCTGTGCGGCGCGATGATCGGCTTTGCGCCGTTCAACCGCCCGGTCGCGCGCGTCTTTCTCGGCGACGTCGGCAGCCTGCCGATCGGCCTGCTGCTCGCCTGGATGCTGGCCTTGCTCGCCGGACGCGGCCATCTCGCGGCGGCGATGCTGATGCCGCTTTATTATCTCGCCGACGCCACCGTCACGCTGTTGCGGCGCCTGGTTGCGGGCGAGGCGGTGCTCGAGGCGCACCGGGGTCATTTCTACCAGCGCGCGCTCGACGGCGGCATGGACGTCCATGCGATCGTGGGGCGGATTTTTCTGCTGAACCTGGCGCTGATCGGGCTCGCCGGCGCGACCCTGCTGTCGGCCTCGCGCCTGCTGCAGGCCGCCGCCCTCGCCGCGGGCTGCCTGCTCGTCGGGCTGACGCTGCGCCGTTTCGCGCAGGCCAAGGCCTGACTGGCGGACGACAGGCTCGACCGGGCCGTCCGCCATCGCGCGCCGCGCAAGGCTTCGGGCGCGCCCTCAGGCCCCTTCCTCCGGCTCGCCGCGGCGCCGGCCCAATATCATGCCGCCCACGACCCCGACGCCGAGCACGTAGACCCAACCCTGGACGAAATCGAACAGGTGCGAATTGAAGAGCGAGCCGACGACGTTCTGCACCACCACCACGAGCCCGATCCATTCCAGGCGGCCGGGGCCGCGGAAGAGAGCGAGATGGGCAAGCCACATCAGCCATAATACGGCCGCGCCCGCGAGCCCGACCTGGATGGCGACCGCGAAGGTCTGGTTGTGCGGATTGTTCGACCGCGAGCCTTCCGACCCGGTCTTGCCGCGCGCGGCGGCATCGAACAGCGCGCCAATGCTGCCGGTGCCGTGCCCGAACAGCGGCGCGGCGCGGATGAAAAGCAGCGACTTCCTGTAGAACGCCATGCGCTCGCCGGACGAGGTCAGCGCATTGGCCTCTTCATAAGCCTCGTAGCCGTTCCACAGTTCGATCGTCCGCTGACGCAGATAGGGCGAGGAGAACCAGGCCGCGGCCGCGATCGCGGCGGCGCCGCAGAACAGTGCCAGCGCCTCTCTGCGGCCGAGCTGCCGGGCGGCGAACAGCACCAGGAGGACGAGCGCGACCAGGATGGCGGTGCGCCCGGTGGCGACATAGACCATATTGGCCAGCATGCCGAGCACGGCCGCGGCGATGACCGCGAGGCGCCGCCATTGCCGCCGCGCGAGGCAATCGCGCGCGAAGGGCAGCAGAGCGAAGATGCAGGTCACGAATTCCCCGCTCTGCGTCGCCGCGTTCTTCACCAGCACGGCTTCGACCTTCTCCGGGTCGTGGATGACGCTCGACAGCACCAGCAGCACGACGCAGGAGGCAAGATAGCCCGCGAGCACCCAGGACCCGCGCGCGGAGCGGCGGAAATGCGCGAACAACAGCGGGATCAGCATGAGCTTGAAAAACGACGTCGCGCCGGCCCAGCGCTCGTCCCAGCCCACGTCCGCCCAGGTCATGCCGAGCACGCCGAGCAGCGCCAGCAGCACCGGAAGTCCCCCCGCGGCTGTCGCGAGCTCGCGGCGCAGGGCCGAGGCGTCGAGCCTCGCCGCGAGCGCGAGCGCGAGCAGCGCGAACAGCACGCCGGACGCGGTCGTGGACCAGGGCAGCGACACGGCGGCGGCGACCGCGAGCCAGTCCGCCGCATCGCCGAGGCGGACCTCGCCGGTGCGACCGAGAAGAGAGGCGACCGTCATCGCTCACACCGCGGTCGTCAGGGTCGAAAGCCCGCGCCGCGCGCGTACGCGCCCGCTTGCAAGACTGTCGGCGAGCCGCCGCTCATTGGCGGCGAGATCGCCGCGATCCGCGTGCGGGTGCCACAAATGCAGGACGGCGGTCGCGAAGACGCCGTCCTTGCGCCGCACGCCGGCGCGCAAAAGCCGCACGATGATGTCCGAATCCTCCCTGCCCCAGCCGTGGAAATCGGCGTCGAAGCCGTCGACGCGTTCGAGGTCGGCCCGCCAGACGGCGAGATTGCACGAGCGCGCGCCGCGCCACTGGCGGCTGCGCAGCCGCCGCAACGGACCGAGCGGCAGGGGCAGCAGCGCCAGGACCCGATTGACCCCGCCGCGCAGGCGCTCGATCAGCCACTCGCGCGCGCGCCAGCGCTCCACCGCGACCTGCTCGTCGAGGATGCGCTGGGTGAGCGTGCGCGAGAGCAAAACGCGATTGCCGGTGACGAAGGCGCCCGGCTCCGCGAGCCGCCGGTGCGCGGCGATGAAGCGGGGTCGGACGAGGCAATCGCCGTCGAGGAAGATGCAATAGGCGCCGCGCGCGGCGATGACGGCGCGGTTGCGGATCTCGGCGGCACGAAAGCCCCGGTGTTCGTGCCACACATGCGCGAGCGGCAACCGCTCCTTCCACCGCGCCACGACAGCCGCCGTCGCCGGGCCCGAACCGTCGTCGGCGACGATCACCTCGAAGTCGCGATCGGTCTGGCCGGACAAGGCGCGCAGCACGGCGTCGAGCGCGTCATCGCGGTTGTAGGTGGTGACGATGACGGAAATGAGCGCACGCGCGGACATTCGTCGCCTGCCCGGTTGGCCGCCGCAGGCTTAGCCGATTTCCCACCTGCCGACAAATGCCCGAGCCCCTCCTCGCCTCGGCGCGGCCCGCGCCCCCCCCGGGGGGGTTTAAAAAACTCCGCGCCCCCCCCCCCCAGGGT
>JADGGK010000035.1 GCA_019689975.1 Pseudolabrys sp. | reverse complement strand
CGCAGGGTGATGACATTGTTGTTTGCCCGCGCTGCGGCCGTGCGATTGCAGGCGCTCGCCGACCCGACGGGGCCATATGACGAAATCGTATGACGCCTCCGCTCCGGCGGGATCCCGAAGATGCGACCAATTCGACTCGGGGCGCTTCGCAATGACGGTGTCGATTCGATCCGATCGGACGCCGGTTTAGCTCCTGCCCAGATAGGCGGCGCGGACGCGCGCATCATTGAGCACGGCTTCGGGATCGCCTTCGGCGATGGTACGGCCGTAGTCGAGCACATGGATACGGTCGGCGAGATCGGCGATCATCTGCATGTCGTGCTCGATCCAGATCATCGGCAATTTCAGCTCATGCTTGGCGCGCAGGATATAGCGGGCGAGGTCTTCGCGCTCTTGGCGGTTCAGGCCGGCCGAGGGTTCGTCCAGCAGCACCAGCGCGGGATCGAGGGCGAGTGCGCGGGCAAAACCGACGATTTTCTGGATGCCGAAAGGAAGCGAGCCGACCTGTGCGTGGCGGTAGCGCTCAAGATCGACCATATTGATGATGCGCTCGACCGCCTGCCGGTGTTCGGTCTCGGCGCGGCGGACGCTCGGCAGGAACAACATTTCGGCGAGCGGATTGGTCCTAATGCGCGTGTGCCGGCCTGTCAGCAGGTTGTCAAGCACGCTCATGTGAGCAAACACCTCGCCATGCTGGAAGGTGCGGGCGAGGCCGCGCGCGGCGATGACGTGCGGGGCAAGGCCATCGATGCGTTCGCCGCGGAAGCGGATGACGCCGTTGCCGCGATAGATGCCGCTGATGCAGTTAAGCACGCTAGTCTTGCCGGCGCCATTCGGGCCGATCAGCGCGAACAGTTCGCCGGGATGTACCTCGAAGCAGATATCGTTGAGCACGGTGAGACCGCCGAAGCGCAGGCTCAGATGCTCGACGATGAGTTCAGCCATACCATCTCCGTGAACGGCGATATTGTTTCACGTCCCGATAGCTTCGCCGAGCGCTTCCTGTGCCGCCGAGATAGAATTCCTGAACGTCCTTATGCCCCGCAAGACGCGAGCGGTCGCCGTCGAACACCACGCGACCGTTCTCCATCACGTAAGCGTAATCGGCGATCTCGAGCGCGACTGCCGCGCTCTGCTCCACCAGAAGGATGGAAATGCCGAGCTCGTCGCGGATGGCAACAAGGCGGCGCTTGAGGTCGTCGACCACGATCGGTGCCAGGCCGAGCGACAGCTCGTCGATCAGCAGGACTTTCGGACGGCACATCAGTGCGGATGCAATGGCCAGCATCTGCCGCTCGCCGCCCGACAAAAGACCGCCGACGCGGTTGCGCAGCTCCGCGAGCCGCGGAAAGAAGTGATAGACGCGTTCTGCCTGCCGGCGCTGATCGCCGCCGCCATGCGGCACCGGAGCCATGAGATTCTCGGCAACCGTCAGGTTCGGAAACACCTTCTCGCGTTCCGGCACGAGCGTCAGCCCTCGTGCGGCGATCTGGTGCGGCGGGCGGTTGTCGAGGCGATGGCCGTTGAAAGTGATGCTGCCCTCGGTGATGCGTGCGTCGTCGAGGCCGAGGAAACCGGAAATCGCCCGCAGCGTTGTGGTCTTTCCCGCACCATTGGTGCCGAGCAGGGCAACGATCTGCCGCTCGCCGACCGCAAGCGTCACGCCTTGCACCGCGGTGATGACGCGTTTGTAGACGACCTCGATCGTCTCCACCCGCAGCATGGTCACGTGCGGCCTCCCGCGAGCGGGCGCTGCTTGAACGGCCAGAGCAGGAAATAGTTCTGGATACGGCGCCAGATGCCGACGAGGCCGAGCGGCTCGAAGAGCAAAAACAGGATCATCACCACGCCGAACGCAGCATAGTTGACGGCGAAGATGTCGCCGGCAAGCCGCTGCGCATTGGGCAGCAGGCGGATCGCGTTCTCGATGAGATAGGGAAACACGACGACGAAGGCCGCGCCAAGAATGGCGCCGAGCAGTGAGCCCATGCCACCGATGATAATCATCGCGACATACTGGATCGAAAGGAACAGGTCGAAGGCCTCGATCGAGACGAAGCCGCGATAGTAGGCGAACAGGCAGCCGGCGACCGATGTCATCGCCGAAGAAATAACGAAAGCGAGCAGCTTGTATCGAGCGATGCCGATGCCGAGCGCCTCGGCAACCGTCTCGCGGGCATGGATCGCGAGCCAGGCCCGGCCGCTGCGGCTCCTGAGGAGATTGACGCAGACGAGCAGGCAGGCCGCGGCCGCAGCAAGCAGTACGAAATACCATGCGCGACCGTCGCGTAGCGCGATGCCGCCGAAACTCGGCGGCTCGATGACAATACCGGTCGAGAAGCCGCGCTTGGTCTCATATTCGCCCCCGAGGTAGACGACGATGAAATGCAGCGCCAATGTGCTGACGGCGAGGTAAAGCCCGCGCAGCCGCAGCGACGGCAGGCCGAAGAGAAAACCGAGTACGATGCCGGTGAGCGCCGACGCCGGCAGCGTCACCCAGAATGGTGCGCCGGTCTCGCGCGCGAGAATGCCGGTGGTGAATGCGCCGGCCGCGATCAGCCCGGCATGGCCGAGCGAGATCTGCCCGGCATAGCCGGTGAGCAGCATCAGCGATAAGGCGCCAATTGAGGCGAGCAGGAATTGGCAAGCAAGGTCGAGAATGAAAGGCCCGGCGGCGAATGGCAGAACGGCGAGCGCGATCAGGAACAGCAGCAGGAAAATCTTTTCTGTCCGCGTCTGCACCAGCGCGGCGTCGGCGGCGTAGGTGGTGCGAAAGTAACCGCTTGCGCGCGGCGTAGGCCTAAACACGATCAAGCTCCTCGCGTGTGCCAAACAGCCCCCAGGGGCGAACGATCAGCATGGCGATCAAGACGAGGAAGGGGACCACATCGGACAGCAACGGGTCGACGTAATAGATCAGCAGCACCTCCGCGCTGGCGACAATCAGCGCGCCAAGCAGGGCGCCACCGAGGCTGTCGAGTCCGCCGACAAGCGCGGCCGGAAACGCCTTCAGGCCAATGACCGGCATGTTAACGGTGAAACCGGAATCGAGCGCCATCAGGATGCCGGCGCAGGCGCCGGTCAGCGTCGACAGGCACCAGGCGAGCGCGTAGATGCCGTGCAGGTTGATGCCACGCTGCGCGGCGAGCAGCGGATTCTGCCCGGCTGCGCGCATGCGCATGCCCCAACGGCCGAATCGCAGGAAGACGAACAACGAAGCGTAGGTCGATGCGGTGACGCCGACCAACGCCGCGGACCACAGCGAAATGCTGGCAACGCCGATCGAGAGCGATGGATTCGACACGCCCAGCGCCTGCGCCGGATATTGCTGCTGCGCCGACCAGATAAGCACCACCATACCCTTGATGAAAATGCCGAGCGCGACCGTCGTGAGGATGGCGGCGAGCACCATCTCGCCGGTCATCTTACGCATCAGGAACACGTAGACGAGGCCGCCGGACACGAGGCTCAAAAACACTGCGGCAGCGAGCGCAAGTGCAGGATGTTGGTCGAACAGGGAGGCCGTCGCCAGCACCAGGTAGGCGCCGAGCATCATCAACTCGCCGTGGGCAAGATTGAGCACGCGGCTCACGCGATAGATCAGCACGTAACCGCACGCGATCAATGCGTAGATCGACGCCAGCACGAGGATGTTGACGACCAGTTGCACGTCAGCCTGCCGGGAATTCCGGGGAACAAAACCCGGCGGTGACGCGCCGCGCCGCCGCCGGGTGACGGGAGGCGGTTCACTTCACCGCGTAGGACTTCCAATCCTGGACGCGGACGATGCTCGACTTCGCGCTGTCCCACCTGTACACGCGGTAGTCGAGCCTGGTGCGGAAGTGGTTGTCCTTGGTCCACTCAATCACGCTGCCGCGCAGACCCTTTGTGTCGAGCTTCATCGTCTCCATTGCGTTGCGTATCCTGGCGGCATCGGCCGGCCAGCCGGCAGCCTTGAGCGCGGCCTCGATCGCCATGCCGCCGATCCAGCCCTCGGTCATCATGGTCGGCGGATATTTCGAGTCGGCTTTCTTGGCGGCCTCGATGATCTCCTTGTGCACCGGCAGGTCGTCCTGGAATAGCGCATTGGCACCGATCACGTAGAACCTGTCGTCCTTTAGCCGCGGCAGCTCGGTTTCGGACTCAAGATGCGCCCAGGCGATCATCGCGTCCTTCCAGCCGAGCTTGCGCAGCGCCTCGAAGGTGCGCACTTGCGTCACCCACGGCGCCCAGGAATAGACCCAGTTCGGGCCGGCATCCTTGAGCTTGGTGGCGAAGGGCGTGTAGTCGGCGGTCGGCGGCGGGATCACTTCCTTGTCGACCGGTGTCATGCCCATGGTCTTCGACAGGCTCTCCGCGTGGTCGATCTCGCCGCGCGACAGGGGAATCGCCATGGCCGCAAAGCCGATCTTCACGGCGCCCTTGGCGTTGGCCTTGACGAAGTCGAGCGCGGCTTGACTGTCGTAATTGGCGGCATAACCGGTGGTGCAGAACTGCAGCGGGTCGGCCGGCGGATAGACGCTCTGCGGGCAGACGCCGCTCGCGAACAGGAGCGGCACCTGGGCATTCTTGCTTTCCGCAACCATCGGCGCGTAGGTCGAGGACAGGCTGGCATTGACGAGCAGTACGGCCTTGTCCTGCGTGATGAGCTTCTTGGTGTTGGCCGCCGCCTTGGAAGGCTGCGCGCCGTCATCTTCCAGAATGAGCTTGATCGGCTTGCCATTGACCCCGCCTGAGGCGTTCACGCGGTCGATATAGATGCGCAGTCCTTCGACGGCGGGCGCATAGGTGCTCGACGGCGGGCCGGTAAGCGCGCCGGTCAGGCCGATCACATAGGCATCCTGCGCGACGGCCGGCAGGCCGAGAGCCGAGGCCAAGATGGTCCCCAGCAGCGTTTTCTTGAACATGGCTTCCTCCCTTCCAGTGCCCCTTTTGTGCTGGCTTCGGTTGCGCGACTTGCCTTGGTTACGGCGGCAGCGCGCCGCGAGCCCCAAGGGCGATCAGCCGCTCCTCGCTATCGTCGTACATCGCGTCGACCAGTTCGCGGAAGCGCTCGTACATTTGCTTGCGTTTCACCTTGCGCGTCGGCGTCACTGGTTCGCCCTCCTCTTCGGGATCGAGCGCCTTGGGCAGGATGCGGAACGCTTTGATCTGCTCGACCCGGGCAAGGCCGGAATTGACCTTATCGATTTCGCCCTGGATCAACTCGGTGACGCGCGCATGCGCGGTCAGACTGGTGAAACCGGTATAGGCAACATTGTTGGCACGTGCCCAGTCGGAGACTGTATCGAAGTCGATCTCGATCACGGCGGTGAGATATTTGCGACCGTGCCCGAACACGACCGCTTCCGCAACATAGGGGCTCGCGCGCAACGCGTTCTCGATGAAAGACGGCGATATCGTCTTGCCGCCGGACGTGACGATGAAGTCGCGTGCGCGATCGATGAGCCGAAGCGAGCCATCTTTCCATTCGCCGACATCGCCGGTGCGCAGCCAACCGTCCGCGCCCTTTACCGCGCGCGTCGCCTCCTCGTTGTTCCAGTAGCATTCGAACAGATCCGGGCTCTTCACAAGCACCTCGCCTTCGGCACCGAGCCGGACCTCGACGCCGTCGGCCGGCGTGCCGACGCTGCCGGGGCGCGGGAAGGGACCGCGCTGGCCGGCGATGATGCCGCCGGCTTCCTCGGTCTGGCCGTACATCTCGACCACGTTGACGCCGTAGATGTGCCAGAGGGTCGCGGTTTCGGTCGGCAGCGAGGCACCGCCGCTGACGACCAGTTCGAGGCGATCGAAGCCTATCTTGTTGAGGATCGGCGCGAATACCAGCCGATGCAGTAGGCGATAGGCGACGCCGTCGAGCCGCGTTGCCCTGCCATCCCATAGCCGACGCACATGGCGACGGGAAACGTGCGCCGCGGCATTGTAGACGAAGCGCTTGAGCGGACTTGAACCGAGCATGCCGACCAGCACGTGCGAGGCGTATTTCTGCAGGTAGCGCGGCACGGTGAAGAGCACGGTCGGTGCCACTTCAAACAGTGTCGCGGCCAAGTCTTCCGGGTCCTCGCCAAAATGCGGCACGAGCTCGGTCATCAACGGCAGCGTGATCGCGACGTCACGGCCGAGCACATGACACATCGGCAGATAGATCACCGTGCGGTGCGCCTTTTCGCGCAGTGTCGGATAATGCGCGGCCACCGTGTCGGTGGCAGCGAGATGCCTGCCATGGGTCACCAGCGCGCCCTTCGGATGGCCGGTGGTCCCGGAGGTATAGACGATGAAAGCCGGATCTCCCGGCGAAAGCGTTGCGATCTCGGCCTCAAGCCAGCCGATGTCACCGGACTCGTTGCCAGCGATTTCGGCGAAGCGGCGCAGCTTGGGATGGTCGTAGGCGAACATCGCGGAATCGTCGATCACCAGGATCGTCCGCAAGTCGGGAAGCTCGTGAGCTATCGGCAGGATTTTGTCGACATATTCCTGATCCTCAGCGATGAAGATCGACGCGCCGCCGTCACGCATCTGATAGGCCACCTCGGTGGGCGCGGCGGTGGGATAGATGCCGTAGACGATCGCGCCGAGCGACTGCACGGCGAGGTCGCATATCATCCACTCTTCGCAGACGTCACCCATGATGGCGACGCGCTCGCCACGTTTGAGGCCGAGCGATTTCAGGACGCGCGCGGCGCGGGCGACGAGGCCGGCATAGTCACGCCAGGTCCGCTCGCGATAGATGCCAAAAGCCTTGGAGCGGAACGCAACCGCATCCGGACGCGTGCGCGCCCGTTCGCATAACAAGTGTGGAGCCGTGGTTCGGCGCAGCCTCTCGCGATCGACCGCATTGATTCCGGTCATGCGGCGCTCATTGACGCGTTTCCTCACAAATTCTATAGCTCAATCAAATTCAAAATGCCACTCCGTCCTGTCGAGAGCACGGTATCAGCGATGCCGTCGCGGCGGTGGGTCGCGCTTGCCGAGTCCTTCGACGATCAGCCGGGCGAACTCCACGCTCAGGCGCGAAATGCCGACATTTTCCTTGCGATACCAACTGGCTGCCGCATTGCACATACCGAGCACGGCGAGCGCCGCGAGGCGCGGATTGACGTCGGCGCGGAACTCGCCGGCGGCGACGCCTTGCCGGATCACGTCCTCGAAAATCCGCTCGAGGCCACGCGACCAGCGGCCGACCCGGCGCCGGCTTTCCGTCGGCAGATGCTGGCGTTCGTTGAGGAACACTTTGACGAAATCGGCGCGGTCGGCAAGCGGCGAGAGATGCGAATTGATCAACAAGGACAGGCGCTCCCGCGCGCTGGCATTGCTTTCGGCAATCAGTTTGGCGGCTTCGAAAAAACCCTCGACGCCCTTGAGACAGACCTGTTCGAGCGCCGCCTCCTTCGAGGGGAAATAATAGTAGAGGCTCGCCTGGCGGATGCCGAGCAGGTCGGCGATGTCTTGCGTTGCGGTACCGTGGAAACCGCGCTCCGCGAATACGCGCGCGGCAGCCTCGATGATCTCCGGCCTGCGACGGCGTTGCCCACCGGGGCGGCTTTTCGACGGGAAATTGACGACGGTCATGCGGCGGTCGCCTTCGCGTCTGGGTTGCATTGCACGAAAAGATTTACGGACGCCACGCATTGAATTGTGCCACAGGCTCACGCTAAAAGCCATCTATCGGTTTATAGAATTTATCGCGACCGGGGGTGGTCGATGAGCGGAGAGCCGGGGCGTCCGCCGTTTCGCGCCGATCACGTCGGCAGCCTGTTGCGGCCGCCGGCGTTGAAGCAGGCGTTTCGACGCTATGCGACGAAGGAGATCGGCGATGCCGAGTTCGCCGGACTTCAGGACGACTGCATCCGCAAGGTCGTCGCCGAGCAGGAACAGATCGGCCTGAAGGTGGTGACCGACGGCGAATTCCGCCGTGGCTCTTACTGGGGCCGTTTTGTCGATCGTACCGAGGGTTTCGAGATCAGGCCGGCGTCGTTCAAGTTCCGCAACGATCAGGGCCACGAGGTGGCGTTCACCGCGCCCTACGCGAATGGCAAGATCGGCCGCCGTCGGCCACTCGCGCTCGATGAATATGAATTCCTGCATGGCGTCACCAGGGTCACGGGCAAGATCACGCTGCCAGCGCCCTCGACGATGCATTTCTACCGCTGCGACGATTTCGCCGATAAAAAAATATATCCGGATGCCAGCGGTTTCTTCGCCGAGCTTGCGACCGTATTCAAGCAGGAGATCGCGGGTCTCGTGCAGGCCGGCTGCCGCTATATTCAGTTCGATGAAGTCGCGGTGGCGCTGCTGTGCGATCCGACCATCCGCGATCAGGTCAAGGCGTTCGGCGCCGATCCCGACGGTCTGGTCGATCTCTATATCGACGGCATCAACCAGGCGGTAGCGGAATGCCCGGCGGGCGTGGCGATCGGCGTCCACATGTGTCGCGGCAATTTCAAGGGACACTATCTCGGCGCCGGCGGCTACGAGCCGGTGGCAGAGCGTTTCTTTGCGAACACCAAGGTCACGCACTTCATGCTCGAATACGACACGCCGCGCGCGGGCGATTTCGCGCCGCTACGCTTCGTGCCGAAGCACCGCGGCGTCGTGCTTGGTCTCATCAGCACCAAGACGCCGGTGCTCGAGAGCATTGACGCACTGAAGAAGCGGATCGAGGAGGCCACGCGCTATATCGACCTTGAGCGGCTGGCGCTCAGCCCGCAATGCGGCTTCGCCAGCACGGTTGCCGGCAATCCGTTGCGCGAAGAGGACCAGCGCAGGAAACTGCAGCTGATTGTTGATGCGGCGCGTTCGATCTGGGGTGAGGTCTGACCGCAAATCGGGCAAGGACCGCATTGCCATCGCAGTCATCGACATCTATCGACCTGACGCATGCGTAACCGGTATGCGATCGATCGATGTCGTAGCCGAAGCTGCGCTTTTTTGCAGTCTTGCCGGGAACATCCCTTTCCGCAGGGTCGATCGTCGGTCGCAGCCGGTGCGCCGAGCGCCCGAGATCAAGTTGGCGTGCCGTGATTGCC
The DNA here is from genome assembly GCA_019689975.1 of Pseudolabrys sp. Lineage (GTDB taxonomy): Bacteria > Pseudomonadota > Alphaproteobacteria > Rhizobiales > Xanthobacteraceae > Pseudolabrys. Next base: position 21,530 of record JADGGK010000035.1, on the reverse strand, counting down.
CGAGTGGACGATAGCAGGCTCGCGTGGCGCCCTCAGCCGCCGAAGAAACATAACAGGTGCGGCATGCCGGCGAGGTCGAAAAGCGAATTGAAAGTGGCGAGCTTCAGCGGCAAATGTCGCGGCAAGGATGCGAGCCCCGAATTACCCCGGTCGCGCGGCGGGTCGAAGGCGGTCATCGAGGCCTCGCGGCACCATCACGATGGAATGCAAGCGCCTGCGGGCGGCGACCGTCTCGCGCCCAACGTCTTCGCGATGCGGCGTTCAGGCGCGGCACCCCCATCGCGCCATGGGTCGGCCTGCTGCGATCTCTGCGTCGTCGCTCCCCTTCGCACGATCCGCCCCACAACAAGCACAGGCAGGAAGAAATGCAGACCGTCGGGAGTTGACCGTAGTAGTCAAAAAACGAAGATGTCACGCCTTGCGCGTCACCCTCGGCCCGCCTTTCAGAGCGACGCGTCGCAAAGATCGCCTGCCGCAAGCGAGTACCACCTTTTTCTCCTTCGACGATCCGACGTATTTTAGGCTTCGCACCGGGCCCGCTCCCGAGCTAGGCTTTCGCAGCGGAGACGACAATGGCGACGGCGTCGCGCAAAAACGGCCAACACGGCGAACGTCGCGGGGGCGACCATCCCGATATTGTCCTTCCATTGGCAAAGAGCACGAAAACATCGCGATGAACGAGGCACAATCGCGGCCGGCGGCTTGGCATGAGGTCGTGCTGGCGACGCTGAAGAGCAACAATGTCAGGCTCGCGGTCTACGTACCCGACCGTGTGTTCACGCCACTGATTGCGGCACTGCATGCCGATCCATTTTTCACGGCCTTTGCCGCAACCCGAGAAGAGGAGGCGCTCGGCATCATTGCCGGCGCGTGGATGGGCGGTTTGCGCGGCACGGTACTCATGCAGACCTCGGGCTTCGGCACGATCCCCAACGCGCTTGCGTCGCTCATCGTACCGTGCCAAATCCCGGCGCTGATATTCGTGTCGGAGCGCGGCACGCTCGGGGAATTCAATCTTGGGCAGGCCATGGTATGCAAAACCATGCGGCCCGTCCTGGCTTCGCTCGCGGTTGAACACCACACGATCACGCGCCAAGATGAACTGGAATTCATTGTCGACCGGTCGATCAAACAGGCGGTGGCAACGCAGGCGCCGGCCGTCTTCATTCTTTCGCCGCTGCTGACGGGCGGCAAGGTATTTGCCGCATGACCGTGCCGCAGCATAATGCCAAGGTGATGAACCGCTTCGCCTTGACCAAGCGGCTCGTCGCAGCGCTCAAGCGCGAGGAAGCTGTTATCGCCGGAATCGGCAATACGAATTTCGATCTTTGGTCGAGCGGTCGGCGTCCACAGAATTTCTACATGCTCGGGAGCATGGGTCTGGCAATCCCCATCGCGCTCGGGGTTGCCATTGCGCAGCCTCGACGCCACGTGATTGCGCTCGAGGGCGACGGCTCGCTCTTGATGCAGCTCGGCTGTCTTTCGACCGTCGCCGTGCAGGCGCCCCGGAATCTCACCATCATCGTCTGGGACAACGGGATTTATCAGATCACCGGTGGCCAGCCCACCGCGAGCGCTACCGCGGCTGATCTTGTCGCGATCGCCCGCGGTTCGGGCATCGCAAGGAGCGCCTGGGCGGCCGATGAAGCCGATTTCGATCGGCTCGTTGCCGAGGCGCTGCATGACGGGGGGCCAAGTTTTATCGCCGCACGCATTGACGGCGAACCGGGGGTCGGAACCACCGACCGCGACCCGGTACAGATCCGCGCGCGTTTCATGGAGGGATTGGGCGTGAAGCGCTGAGCATTCGTGCGCCGTCATCGGCGTGGGCGGCGTCGCTCCGCATCTTGTTGCCGGCGACGCGTCAGTGCCCCGATCACCCATGGCCATTGCTTCGGAAGAACGGGTCTTCTCGCGCTCGACGATTGGAGACCAATTCTGTTGCCGTCAGTTTGGCGGCCGCTGCCGCTCGTCTGCGAGCGTCAGCAACGGCAAGACGCCTCGCAGGCCCAGGTCGATGAATGCAGGGCAAACGCCGCGCGTTTACGCAATGCCTTGCTTACCGCTTCAACGTCACCGTCTCGAAGTCGGCAGGCGAAACGATTTCGAGTAGTTCGCAGTCGTCGGAATAGCCGCGCACGGTGTGCTTGATACCGGGAGGCTGGATCCAGCAGGAGCCTTCGCGGAACGTGTGCAAACCTTCGCCTTCAAATTCCGTCTGGAACCAGCCCTTCAACACATAGACCATCTGGAAGTCCACATCGTGATAGTGCGGCACAGCGACGTCATTTTCAGCGAACGGCTTGGTCATGCGGATGACGTGGGCCCGCACGAGGCCGCCCGTGGCGGCCGCAATGCCGAGGTCACGATAGGCCGAATAGGGGCGCAGGCCGGAATCAAAATCCTCCTCGCGGCGGTGACTGACGACGAATTTCTGCCGAAAGCGTTTAACGGCCCTCGCCAGCGACACGCGCTTTTTTGGCCGTCCTTTAGTGCGGACAGAAGCTCTGGACACGCGTCTCGCCTTCATCATCGCCGCTCCCTCATTCCGCCGTTTCCGCAACGCCGCCGTGCGCCTTCGACCAGCCTGCCGGATCGCTGATAAAGCGTTCCACCTCGGAAAGCGTGGTCGCGTCGAATCTGCCGCTCGCTTTCGCCACGCGCAGCACGTCGTGCCATGTGGTAAGCGCATGTAGCGTCACGCCAAGGTCATCCAGGGTTTTCCGACCGCGCGGAAAAATATCGTAAAAGAATATCACGAAACAGTGTTCGCAGATGCCGCCTGCGGCGCGGATCGCGTTGATGAAATTGACCTTGCTCTTTCCATCGGTCGCGAGATCCTCGACCAGCAGCACGCGTTCGCCGGGGTCGAGCTTGCCCTCGATCTGCGCGCCGCGGCCAAAACCCTTAGGCTTTTTGCGGACATATTGCATCGGCAGGCGGAGCCGGTCGGCCACCCAGGCAGCGAAGGGGATGCCGGCGGTCTCGCCTCCCGCCACCGCATCGATCCTGTGGCGACCGACATCGCAGGTGATGCGGTGCACCGCGAAATCCATCAGCGTCGAACGTGCGTCCGGAAACGACATCAGCCAGCGAGTGTCGTTATAGACCGGGCTTGCCCAGCCTGACGTAAAGATGAACGGCTTGTCGGTCATGAAGCGGACGGCACCGGTGTCGAGGTAGATGCGCGCCGTCAATTCGGCGATGGTCTTCCGGTCGAGAAAATCGGCAGACGAGGTCATGGAGCGTGCTCTCGTTTCGTCACCGCGGTCAGGCAGACTTGCCTCGGCCGTCCCGCCGGCGACGTGCACGGCCGCGCTATGATCGCCGGGATTCGGCGCAATCGCTTCGCCCCGGCATTGACAAGTCGAACTTAACCCGGTTTCGGCACCGCCTGCATGAACCAATCGGCGATCTGCGCGCCGGTCCAGAACAGGACGTCGCGTTTTTTTCTGATTTTTTCGAAGATCTTGCGGAAATACTTGGTACGATGGGGCGCGCCCATGATGTAAGGGTGTACCGAGATCGCCATCACCCGGGCCGAACCCTTGGCATCCTTGTAAATCTGTTCGAACTGGTCCATCGCCCGCTCGTAGAATTCGTTCGCCTTATGATGCTGGATCAGCATCATGGCGACGTCGTTGCATTCCTGCGTGTAGGGAATGTTAAGAATCGGCTTGCCGCGGGTCTTGAGCCAGACCGGCTGATCGTCCAGCACCCAGTCGGCGACATAGTCGTAACCCTCCTCGGCGAGGATGTCGGGAGTCTCCCACGTCTCGGTCAATCCGGGTCCGAGCCAGCCGCGCGGACGTTTTCCCGTCGCCCTTTCGATGACTTCGGCGCTTCTGCGGATGTCGGCGCGCTCATTCTCGACTTTCTGCATGTTACGCTGGGTAAACCCGTGGCCGACGAATTCCCAATTGCGCGCAACACACGCCTTGACGATGTCGGGGAACGCCTCGACCGCCGAGCCGTTGATATTCATCACGCCGGGGATCTTGAACTCGTCATAGACCTGCAGCAGCCGCCAGAATCCCACGCGGTTGCCGTATTCGTGCCAGCACCAGTTGGGGATATCGGGGATGGGTGAACCGCCGGCCGGCGGAGTGAGAACCGTGCGCGGCATCGCTTGGGTCGGGTCCCATTCCTCGACATTGGTGACCGTCCACACCACCATGCGCGCGCCCTTGGGCAGTTTAAGCGGCTTGCGCGCCACAATGGCCGAATAGGCGAGGCGGTCGGTCGGCAGCATGCCGACATGGGGTTTCGGGAAGTTCATTCTGCAGCCTTCAGTTGCTCGGGAGCGAGGGATTGATACCAGTCGAGAATCTGCGCGCCGTTCCAATGCAGCACGCCCTTATGTTTGTTGACGTATTTGTAGATCATTTCGAGATATTTGATGCGGTGCGGCTGGCCGCTGATGTAAGGGTGGATCGCAAGCGCACATATTTTTGCCCGCTTGGCGCTTTCGGCGTAAAGCCGGTCGAATTGGTCGACCGCGCGCCGGAGCAGATAATCGCTTTCATGGTGCTGAATCAGCATCATCGGGATATCGTTGAGCTCGATCGTATAGGGTAGGGTCACCAGCGGACCATTGGTGGTGCGGATTATCGTCGGCTCATCGTCATACACCCAGTCGCCGATATATTTGACGCCGGCGGCGGTGAGCAGATCGGGCGTCTCAAGTGTCTGCGTCAGACCAGGTCCGAGCCAGCCCACCGGTCGCTTGCCGGTAAATCTTTCGATCACGTCCAAGCTGCGGCGAATCATGGCCGCCTGATCGGATTCTTTGTGTATCGGTCCTTGCTCGTAGGCGTGACCCATGAATTCCCAACCGTCGCTGCGCGCCTCTTCGGCAACCCGACGATAGTCCTCGCAGATGCGCGCATTGGCGGCGAGTGTGGGCCTTATCTTCAGTTTTCGAAACAGCTCATGGAAGCGCCAGCAGCCGACGCGCATGCCGTATTCGTGGAAGGCCCAGTGCACCACGTCAGGCATCAATTGAACGCCGGTCGGGGGCGGAAGCAATTGCCGTGCCATCGGTTTTGCGATGTCCCAGACTTCATAATTGACGATGGTCCAGAACACAATGCGGGCGCCTTTAGGCAGTTTCAGCGGCGGACGGTCGACGATGGCGGAATAGTCGGCGCGCTCACGCGGAATCATCGGATCGGACATGGTGCTCTCCAAACGTAAGAGCCGGCGCGAAGCGTGCGAATCCGCAAGCCATGCGCGGCGCTTCGGCCTTGGCAATCCGGACGCGGACCCGACGGCCGATGGCTCCGATACGGCGGCTACTTTGTCACGTGCTTGTGGCGACACGCAAGCCGACCAGCCGATCCAGCGTGGGCAGATCTTTCTGCAAATCCTTTGAGGCGGCGCGATGCGCCACGGCGCCGCGCTCGAGCACGACAGCCTCGGACGTCAATTCAAGCGCGATATCGGTGTGTTGCTCGACCAGCACGATCGCGATCGATCCTCCCGCCAACATGGTCTTGATGGCGGCAACGAGCTCCTCGACGATTACGGGCGCGAGGCCCTCAAACGGCTCATCCAGGAGCATCAGTGCCGGATTTGTCATGAGTGCACGCGCGATCGCCAGCATTTGCTGCTCGCCGCCGGACAATTGATGGCCCATGTTGCGGCGGCGCTCGGCAAGGCGCGGGAACAGCTTGTAGGTCATGGCCAGCGTCCAGGCGCCCGGCCGCGACGCAACAATCAGGTTCTCCTCGACGCTGAGCGAGGGGAAGATCTCGCGTTCCTGCGCCACCCACCCGATGCCGCCCGCGGCACGTCGATGAGGCGGAAGGCGCGAGATATCCCGCCCCCGCCAAGCAAGGCTGCCGCCACGCAGGTGCGTAAAGCCCATAATGGTGAGTAAAAGCGTCGTTTTGCCGACACCGTTGCGGCCTAGCACCGCCAAGCTGCCGTTCTCCGGCACCTCGAGCGAAACATCGTGCAGCACCACCGCTTCGCCATAACCGGCGGTGACCTTGCGCAGCGAGAGCAACGGCTCAGCCATGCCGACGCGTCCCGAGATAAACCTCGCGCACGCCCGGATGTGCGGAAATTTCCGCCGGCGTGCCTTCGGTATAGATCGCGCCGCCGACCAGCACGATGATATGGCTCGCAAACCTGAACACCACGTGCATGTCGTGCTCGATGAATAACAGCGTGAGGTCATCCGACAGGCCAGCCACCACCTCGAAGATCTCGCCGCTCTCTTCGGGAGGCACGCCGGCCGCCGGCTCGTCCAGCAGCAGCACCTTAGGGCGGGTGGCAAGCGCAAGGGCGATCTCGAGCAGCCGCTGGCGGCCATAGGGTAGTTCGCGCGTCGGTCGGTAGCATTCCTCGGCCAGCCGCAGTCGCGAGAGGATGTCATGCGCTTCATCGATCGCTTCACGGTGGGAGGCGATATTGCGCCAGAATTCGCGCGAAATTCCCCGACGTTCGCAGACGGCGAGCGTCACGGCCTCGAGCGGGGTCAGGCCTGGGAAAAGCGTATTGATCTGAAAGGTGCGCGCGAGCCCGCGTCGCACGCGCTCGCGCGGATCAAAATTCGTGATGTCATCGTCTCCGAGGAAAATTCGCCCCGCGTCGGGCGCGAGCATTCCGGTCATGAGGTTGATCAGCGTGGTCTTCCCGGCGCCATTCGGTCCGATCAGCGCATAGCGTGCGCCAACGGGGAGGCTGATCGCGATGTCGCGCGCGACCACGAGCGAGCCGAAGCTCTTGGAGAGGCCGCGAGTGAGCAGGGCAGGGCGCGTCACGTCTTTCTCCACCGTGCAGCAATATTCGACAGGCCGCCGAGAATGCCGTTGGGCAGGAGCGTCACGACCGCGACGAGGAGCACGCCGATCCAGAAATACCAGTACTGCGGCGTGGTGCCGGAGAACTGGTCACGCGCAACCATGAAGATGATGGCGCCAACCAGCCCCCCATAGAGCCGGCCCGCGCCGCCCAGCACCAGCATCACAAGAAGTTCGGCCGAGCGTTCGAATGACAGCGAATCCAGTGAAACGGTTTCCGTGGTTTGCGCGAGGAGCGCGCCGGCGGTGCCGGCCATGGCGGCGGCGATGGTGTAAATCGCGCGGATATGCGCCCGGCTCGGCGCGCCAATGGCGGGCATGCGAATCCAGTTCTCGCGGATGCCGCGCAACGCGAGCCCAAAGGGCGAATTGATTAGCCGACGCGCAACGATAAACAAGATAAACAGGACAGTGAGTGAGTAAGCATACGCAGTGAAGCCATAAAGGTCGAAATGAAACAGGCCGAGCAGGTCCCATGTATGAATGCCCTGCAGGCCGTCGACGCCGCCGGTGAGCCAGCTCATGCTGTTGGCAAGCTCGGCGAGCAGAAGCCCGAAGCCAAGCGTAAGCATTATCAGCGCGAGATGACGGAAGCGCGCGATGATAAAGCTCGTGGTCCAGCCCACGAGACCCGCCAGCGCGGCGGAGGCCATGAGTCCGGAAATCGGTTCGCCCCAGCCATATTTCGAGATTATCCCCGCCGTATAGGCGCCGATGCCGAAAAAGGCCGCATGCCCGAGCGAAACGATCCCTGCATAGCCGAGGATGAGATCGAGCGACAGCGCGAAAAGGCCGGCAATCGCGATCTGGCTCGCAAGCGACAGATAATTCGGTACCAAAGCAAAGGGCAGAAGCGTCGCCAGCCAGAATGCAATCTCGATCGGTTTCCAGCGGGCAAGCGATCGCAGATAGGCTTGCGGCGACGAAGCGGTCGTGGCGACAGCGGACGCCATGTCAGCCCACCCTCGCGGCTTTCGCGCGGCACAATCTCGAGCGCGCAATGGCGCTCATGATCGGCGCCGCGGGCGGACGAGTCCGCGGATGCGGTCGTGCTGGGAGCGGATCCGCCGCTCCGCGCGGCCGTGCCGCCAACCTGATGGCGAGGCAACATCGCCTGGTCGTCGAATGCGGGTAGGCGGGTTCACTCCGTTGCATGAGGCCGGACGGAAGCCGGTCGCGTCTCCGGCCTGAAGCCGAACCTGCGGCAGGAAAGGTGCACATCTTATCGCTTCCCGAACAATCCTGCCGGTCTCCACATTAGAAGGCCGACCATGACCAGATAGATGAGAAAGGCGCCAAGCTGCGGGACATAATACTTTCCCGCAATATCACTGATGCCGAGCACCGCGGCAGCGGCGAAGGAACCGCCGATCGAGCCGAGCCCGCCGACCGAGACAACGATCAGCACGTAGACGAGATAGGTAAAAGCGAAGGACGGGTCGAGGCCCACGATCTCGATCGCCAGCGCGCCCCCGAGCCCCGCGAGCCCCGAGCCGAGCGCGAAGGTCAAGGCGAACGCGCGGTCGACGTCGATGCCAAGCCCGCGCGCCATCCTTTCATTGTCGACGGCCGCACGTATTTTGGCTCCGAAGCGCGTGTATTCGAGGCAGGCAACCAAGAGCGCGGTGATCGCAAGCGCGATCCCGATCAGGATCAGTCTGTAGACCGCAAAATCGAGGCCCATGAACGACAGCGAGCCGCGTAGATAGGCGGGCAGCTGAAGCGGCTGCTGCGCGGTGGTGAAGATATAGGCGGCCGCCGCAACCGAGATGAAGGTTATACCGATGGTCAGCAGCACTTGATCGAGGTCGCTCGCCCGGTAAAGCCGCCGATAGAGCGTACGCTCGAACGCGACGCTGGCGAGAGCGGCGGCGAGGAAGGCGATCGGCAGCGCGGCGAAGAACGGCCAGCCATACCGGTTGACAAGCAGCACGGTGACATAGCCACCGAGCATGGCAAAGCTGCAGTGCGCAAGATTGATGAAATTCATCATGCCGAGCGTCACGGATTGCCCGACCGAAAGCAGAAACAGCAGCATTCCGTAGGCGAAGCCGTCAAACAGAACACCAAAGATCGGAGGCAGCATGGCGGGGCTGGGCAGATCTTCGTCGGTCGGGGATTGTCACCTCGCTCCCGCACGCGCCGGCATCCGCCTGCGATCAGCGAGAGGTTTCCACTCTGGTTCTCGGGCCCGCCCGCGCGGGAACGGGAGGCGTGACGGATAAGCCACTATTTCTTCATCGCCGCCTTGAACGGATCCTTGACGTTGGGAATCGTGGCAATCTCGACGTTTACCAGTTTGCCGTCAACCTTCTCGACCCGCCGAATATAAACGTTCTGGACCACGTCGCGTGTCTCGGGATCGATGGCCATGGGCCCGCGCGGGCTATCCCACGTCAGGCCTTTTGCGGCATCGACCAGCACTTGCCCGTCGGCGTTACCTTTGGTTTTGGCGAGAGCGGCGAAGATCAGATGCATGCCGTCATAGCCGCCGACCGAAAAGAAGTCGGGGTTGCGTTTGAATTCGGCATTATAAGCCTTCACGAATTCCTCGTTGAGCTTCGATTTGTGGTTGTAGTCATAATGGCCCGCCGTAATCATGCCGATCGCGACATCGCCCATGGCCGCGAGTGCGTGCTCGTCGGTGATCTCCATCTGACCCATCACCTTGGTCTTCTTCGGATCTATGCCGCGCTCCGCCAGCGCCTTTCCAAAAGCGCCGGGCTGTGCGCCGCCGGGGATCATGATGAAGATGCCCTGGGGGTTGAGATCCTTGGCGCGTTGCACATAAGCGGAGAAATCCGGATTGGCGACAGCCATCCGCACCGAGCCGACAATCTCTCCGCCCGCGGCTTTAAAGCCCTTGTCGAACGCGCTTTCGGCATCGATGCCGGGACCGTAATCGGTAACCATGGTATAGGCGTTCTTGATACCGCGTTGGACGGCCCAGGTCCCGAGCGTCTGATTGAGTTGCGGCACCGTGAACGAGGTGCGCACCATATAGGGCGATTTGGTGGTCACGATCGCCGTCGCCGCGTTCATGTCGACCATGAACTTCTTTGCCTCCGCCGAGACGTCGGCGGCCGCGAGCGCGTTGGGAGTGAGCGCGAAGCCGGCAAGGATGTCGACGGCGTCCCGGGTGACCAATTCCTGCGCCAGCCGTTTGGCGACCGGCGGATTGATGCCGCCGGCATCCTTGCGGATGATCTCAATTTTTTTGCCAGCGACCGTATCGCCGTGCTGCTTGAGATAGAGCTTGATGCCGTTGTCGATCTGCGTCGCCGTATCGGCGAATTGGCCTGAATAGGGCAGTATCAATCCGATCTTGATCGTGCCTTGCGCCGCTGCGGATCCCGCAAGCATGCTCGCCGCCGCCAGCACGGTTGCCGCACGCAAAACGTGTTTCATGGCGTTCCTCCCCGGGTGATCTTGTTGTTGTCCGGCAGCATGCCCGAGCTTTGGCGCAAAGGAAAGCGCGGCGGATCAGGCAATCCGCCGCGCCGCGTCATGTCGTGGGTCGCAGTCGACGCCAAGGGGGATTCGCCCGATGGGCCGGCTCCCAATAGGCCCGGGCGCGAGCCCGCGCCGTCCTTTGCGGGCCGAGCCGGGCGGGCCGCGGCTCCGCGTCGGGCGTGCCGCGGCGCACGGTCGCACGATCCTCCGTGGCCTCGGTCGCGCGTCGGACGGGGCCGCGCGCCTGCCGCCTCGGGCCGCCCGGTTCGACCCCGTCGACCGCCTCAATTCGTCAGTGACAGGACTGCCTCCTCGTAGCGGCGGCCGCCGAGATTGCCGTCGGGGAAGATGCCGTGCGCGGCGATCCAATCGCGGGCCTCGGTGTAGACATCCTCCGTATAGGGTTCGAAAACCAGCCGCTCGCCGGGCCCCCAGCGCCGCGTGTCCATGCGGGCATGGAAGCGCTCGGGAAACTCGTTTTTGTAGTAGTGCGTATATTTATCAGGGCGGAGATCGATATCGCGCTGCGCGCGCCGCAGCGCACGGAAGAATTTACGCAGGTCTTCCGGATCAGGGTCGCCGTGGATCATGGTGGCGATCATGAAGGTGGTATCGAGGATCTTGCGGAAGCCGAGCTGCTCGGCGAAGTAGTAGGGGCCGCTGAACAGATTGACCGCCATCGCCTTACCGTCAAGCAGCTTCTCCATGCGCGCGAACAGCATCCCGTCGGAATAGACAAGGTTGATGTCCTTGGGATCGAGGAACTGCTCGAGCGCCTGTATGGTCGCGTAATGGCTGCCGGACTGATAGCCGACCGAGATCGGCACGCCGGCAAGATCTTCCGGTGATTTGATCTTGCTGTCCGGTTGCACGAAGATGCCGGCGGGCGAAACCGAATAAAGATCGCGATAAAGCCTGCCGTGTCCTTTGGCGGCGGCGACATTGACCGTCCAATGGCAGGCGCAGGATACGCTTGCCTTGCGGCCTTCCTCGAAGGACTGCATGGCGCCCTTTCTGTCGCCTTTGTCATGGATCTTGCCGTCGGTCGAGCGCACCAACTCGCGAAACTCGTAGTCGAGGCCTTCATCCTTGAAGTAGCCCTTTTCCTCGGCGACCCATTCTTGCAAGCGGAAATGCGGTTCGATAATGAATTTTGCCATGGTCGTTTCTCCCTTTCTTGCTCATGATTGTCAGCAGCACGCCTTCGCGGCGTCGTCGTGGGCGTGCTCGGCGACGCGCCGGGCGCGGATCATCTTCACGTGATCGTCCATCAGCGCGCGCGCGGCAGCCGCGTCGCGCAGCTCGACCAGATCGGCGAGTCGGGTATGCACATCGAGCACATGACGCGCGAGCTGCGGCGTGGCGGTGACGTTGCGACGCGGCCATGAAACGTGCTCAAGCGAAATCAGCTGTACCACCAGTACGCGGTTATGCGAGGCTTCCGCCATCGCGAGATGAAAATCACGCGAGAGTGCGGTGAACCGATCGAGATCGGGCAGCGCGTCCGCGGCCTGCCTGATGAGACCGCGCAGGCGTGCAAGATCGTCGCTATCGGCATTTTCTGCCGCGAGTTCGGTGGCCAGCGATTCGATGGCTCGCTGTGCGTCCATGATCTCCGCCACGGAAACGCCGGTGAGTTCGAGCTGTACGGCGAGCGCCTCCGCGAACAGGCGCGGATTGCCGGACGCGATGCGGGCGCCGCCGCCCTTGCCCATGCGGATCTCGACGATGCCCAATGCTTCGAGCGTGCGCAGTGCGTCGCGTGCCACGATGCGGCTGGTGCCGAAACGGGCGGCGAGGTCGCGCTCGGTTCCCAGGAAGTCGCCGGGCCGGAGCGCTTTGGTGAAAAGCCGCTGCCGGACTTCGTCGACGATCTGTGCCGACAGAGAGGCGGAACGGCCCGAAACCATGAGATGCGCGGTCAGGTGACCGCTCATGGCGGCTGGATCCCGGTATGCGACGCGCGCCATGGCCGTTCCCTCTGAATACGGTTCATCATGCCAGGGTCGGTTAAAATAGTAAAGATATTATCTTTTGCCGGATGAAAGGAAAGATGCGGCGGCAGACTGCGTCAGAGTCGTGAGGCCGCGGCGCCCGCGCCGGCGGCCCGATTCCGGGCGCGGCGCGCCGTCGCTTCTGTCTTTCCGCTGGGTCAAGCGCGGAGGCCACGCCACGCGTCCCCGAGGGGCTTCCTTGCCGCGTCTCGGCCGCGGCCGGCGGCGGTCGGGCGGTCGAATTTCCACCGTCATCGCGCCGGAATATGTGCCTCCTTGATCACCGCGTCCCAGATTTCCGTTTCCCTCGCGATGAAAGCCTTCGCCTGCTCGGGACTGCCGCCTGCAGGATGCAGAACCACCTTGGCAAAATGCTCGCGCACCTCGGGTTGCTGCAGCACTTCGTTGATCGCCTTGTTGAGTTTGTCGACGATCGGTTTCGGCGTGCGCGGCGGCGCGCTGATCGCGTTCCACGTGCCGGACTCGAAATTTTTGAGGCCAACCTCGTCGAGCGTCGGAATCTCGGGAAGTTCGGCAATGCGTTCCTTGGTGGCCACGGCAAGAATGCGCGCCTTGCCGGCTTGATGAAGGCGGATTGCGGAGGCCAGCTCCATAAAGATGAAATCGACGTGGCTGGAGATCAGATCGTTGAGCGCGGGCGCCGTGCCTTTGTAGGGCACGTGCACGAGCTTCGTCCCGGTCACCTTCTCAAACAACGCCGCCGTCAGATGCGAGGTGGTGCCCACTCCTTGCGACGCGTAGTTGACCTTTCCCGGATGCGCCTTGCAGTACTCGATGAACTCCTTTGCGGTTTTCGCCGGAAAGTCGGGCCGCACCAAGAGCACGTTGGCGATGCTGGTCATGATGATGACTGGTTCGAATTGTTTGGGATCGAACGCCATCTTTTTGTAGAGCATGGGATTGGTGGTGAGCGGGGAAGGCTGCGAGGCGAGCAGCGTGTAGCCGTCGGGCGGCGCCGTGAACACATATTCGGCCCCGAGATTGCCGCCCGCGCCGGCGCGGTTCTCCACCACGACCGGCTGTCCGAGCTTTTGCTGCAGGTACTGCGCTACGAGGCGGGTGACGGTGTCGACGCCGCCGCCCGCCGGTACGGCAACGACGATGTGGATCGGTCGGTTAGGATAATCGGCCGCCGCGTCCTGCGCCCGCGCCGTCGACACGAGTATTGCCAGGGTTGCGAATGTTGCGAGCATGGCGCGCATGTGAATCCTCCCATCCTTCAGCATGGCCTATGCGACTGTCGCCAGTTTCTTCGCTGGTAGCTTGAGGTTGAACAAGCGGATCGCATTGCCGCCCAAAATATTGCGCTTGGCTTGCTCGCTCAAAAACGGCAGATCGTAGATGGTCGAAGGAAGATCAAAGTCCCAGTGCGGATAATCGGAAGAATAAAGGAGCTGCGTTTCGGCCTTGATCATGCGGAATGTCTGCTCGAGAGCGGCCATGTCGGTCATTTCCATCGGCTGCGAGGAGAAATACATCTCGCGCATGTATTCGCTGGGCGGTTTTTTCAACGCGGGCGCTTCCGACGAACGCATCATGTATTCGTTGTCGAATCGCTGCATCATGAAGGGAATCCACGCCAGCCCGCCTTCGATCCACAGCACTTTGAGCTTGGGAAAACGCTCCGGCAGTCCGTTGGTGATCCAATTGGCGAGATGGACCATGTTGTAGAACGCGAAGCCGAGCGCGTGCACGGCAATGAAGCGGTTCATCAAGCCGACCATCCGATCGTCCCAGTTGTAGCCGGCGTGAAAGGCGATCGGTAAACCCATTTCCTCAAGCAACGCATAGGTCCTCATATAGGAATTGTGGTGCACAGGACGGTAGCGTGCCGAGGTCACCATGAAACCGACGACCCCCTTGGCCGCGCCGAATTCCTGCACCATGCGAAATGATGCGTCGGCGTCATTGAACGGAAGGTAGAGCATCGAGCGGATGCGCGGTTCGTGCGCGAGCACCCGCTCCGTGAGCCAACGATTGTAGGCCCGTGCCAAGGCGACTTCGACTTCGACCTGCGGATGCAGGCCGAGTTGCAGCATCGGCGTGGGAAACATCACCGCGATGTCGATGCCGATCGCGTCCATCCAGCGGCGAGTCAGCGCTATATCGCGCTGCACGCCCGCTTCCGTCTTTTCGAGACGGCGCAGAGGATAGCGGGTCACGCGCCCGCCCATATCCTGGTAACCGACGCCTGCCGGCAGCACGCCGACGCTTTTGGCATTCGCCTGCTTTGCGCTCAGCGCAAGCTGCCGTAGCACGGGATCATCCATGTACTCGAGGATCTCGCCGATCGACTCGCTTTCATAGTGATGCGAGTCGACGTCAACGATCGGGAAATTCCGATAGCCGCGTTCCTGTGCCTGCTTGGCCGCGTGCCGCAGCAATTTGCTCGTGTCGAATTCCTCGACCGCCATCTGCCGGAAGTCGGACAATGGAAGATCCATCAACGAGCCCTCGCCGCGCACCGCCATACCAGCCCGCGACCCCGAAATGGCAAATTGCCAAAGAGAAATGTCGCCGGCGTCATCTCCCGCTCCAGGCCTGCCACATGCCGAGTTCGAAGACTTGCACGTTCACCGCTCTGAGCATGGCGCTTACCGTCACCAGCACCTCGGTTGCCGTCATGTCGGCCCCCGGCGGGAAGGCCGCAGGCGCGTCACCCTGCTCCGCTCGCCGGGCATAGAGCCTTACGGCGCGCGCGAGCATCTCCTGGATCTCGCCCTCCGCCGCGATTGTCTCAGTCGGAGATGACATAGAGGTCCTCCCCGCGCCGCAGTACCTCGAAGCGTTTGAGTTTCAGACGCCGGTCGGCGGCGCATTCGCCGGTCTTCAAATCATATTCGTAGCCGTGCCAAGGGCACACGAAATGAATCTCGCAATCGGAAAAACGTTGGCCGGCCCAGGTACGGTCAGGTGCGATCACGTCCTCGACCTTGTGCATCAGTAGCCCCTCGCAGGCCGGTCCACCCTGATGCAGGCAAAGATTCTCGTAGGCGTAATAGGCACCACGCCAATGGAAGACGCCGATTTCACGTTTGCCATCGGTGACGATCCGACGCTCGCCGTCGGCGAATTGCGCGATTTTGGCGACGAAGATTTCCGCCATGGATCGACCCGCTGTCCGTTCAAAATGGAATTATGGCATCGATCCGTGCGACACCGCAACGAAGAGACTTCGCGGATCGACGAGCGAGGGTTGCGCGGCCGCGCATTGTCAGTCCCGATGCGGTCGCGCAAGGTGGCGCGACCCGGAGCGACAACCCCATGGATACGCCGCCAGTCCTTGCCGCGATCGTCGGAGCATTCGTTCTCGCCGGCTTCGCCAAGGGGGTCATCGGTATGGGGTTGCCGACCGTCTCGATCGGATTGCTCGGGTTGCTGCTTACGCCGGCGCAGGCGGCGGCGCTCCTGCTGGTCCCGTCGCTGGTGACCAATATCTGGCAGGCCGCCGCGGGCGACAGTCTCGTACCGCTGGCAAAGCGGCTTGCGCCGATGCTCGCCGGCATCTGCATCGGCACCTTCATGGGCGCAATGTTGCTTCCGCACGATGATTCCGGACGCGCCACGGTTTTTCTCGGGGCAGTGCTCGCATCCTATGCGGTACTTGGCCTGGCGAACGTGCAATTCAAGCTATCGTCCGATGCCGAAACCTGGCTCGGCGCGCCGATAGGCATGCTCACCGGCATGCTGACCGTCGTCACCGGCGTTTTCGTCATCCCCGCTACGCCTTATCTGCAGGCATTACAGCTTAACCGTAACCAGTTGATCCAGGCGATGGGCCTTTCATTCACGGTGTCCACCGTCGCGCTCGCGGGCGCGCTCCAATATTCCGGCGAAATCGGCCTGCACCTGGCGAGGCCGGCACTGTTCGCCCTTGCAGCGGCGCTCACGGGAATGGCGCTCGGACAAATCGCGCGCAAAAGGATTGGCCCGCATACCTTCAGACTGTGCTTTTTTATCGGTCTTCTGTTGCTCGGTCTGCATCTGGCGCTGCACGGCCTGTTGTGATCGAGTAGATCCACACCGCTATCGGAGTCCACCGCCATGAAAATTGTTGACCTCTCGCATGTGATGAACGTGCATACGCCCGGATGGGTCGGTTATGCGGGAAACAAGATGTACTACGCGCAGAACCTGCAGACGCAAATGATCGTTGCTCAACGCATCGATACCGCATTGCATGTCGGCACGCATTTCGATGGCGCCATGCATGCGACCGACAATCCTCACGGCGATATGGCGCACCTGCCGCTTGATTACCTGGTAAATCGCGGGGTGGTGGTCGACATCTCACGGCATATGCATGACTGGGCGGTCATCACACCGGAAATCATTGAGTCGGCGGGCGCGGATATTCGCGAGGGCGATATCCTCATTCTGCATACCGGCTGGCATCGCCATTACGAAGGTCAGCCGCAGCAGGACCTCGTGAAGTATTTCTGCTATCATCCGGGCCCCAATCTCGATACGTTGCACTGGATGCTCAAAAAGAGGATCAGGTGGTGGGGCATGGATACCGGTTCATGCGATCATGCGATGAACACCTCGATCCGCCACATGCGCCCCGATCTGGCGGCGGAGTTCACGCGCCGGCACGGCAAGACGCCGGCGGAATTCTTCGGCGCCTTCGAATTCACGCACAAGAGATCGGGGCGCCGTGTCGTGCAGGATATGTTTCCGTTCCACAGCTGGGCTTTCCAGGAGGGACTGCTTCATGCCGAAAATATCGGTGGTGATATCGAGCTGGTGCTCGGCCGACGTTGCGTGATTGGCGCGTTTCCCTGGCGCTATGAGGGTCTCGAGGGATGTCCTTGCCGTATCGTGTGTTTTCTCGACACCGACGCGCCGGTCGAGGCGGTGGGTGATGCGGCCAGGGCAATCATGCGACGGTAGGGGACAGGCGGGGCAGGCATTAACCCAAGCGCGGGTCCGGACGGTTGCTCTGCAGGGTCGCCTGGATCGCTTCGCGCAATATTCCGTGTTGCGCGGCGGGCCATTGCGCCACGCGTATATCGGCAAGTACTCTCGCCGGCTTTCCGAAAACGATGACGCGGTCGCCGACGGCGATAGCTTCTTCCAGTTGATGCGTGATGAGAACGGCCGTGGAGCCGCGTTCGCGCGCGAGCTTGAGGAACGTGTCCCGCAGCTCCACCGCCGTGACCTCGTCGAGATGGCCAAAGGCCTCATCGGCGAGCAAGATGTCGGGTTCCATCGCAAATGCGCGCGCAATAGCCACGCGCTGGCGCATGCCGCCGGACAACTCGTGCGGAAAGGCGCTGGTGAATTGGCCGAGTCCCAGTCGGCGCAGCCACGCTAGCGCCCGCTCATGCTGTTCGGCGTCCGGCAAGCCGATCAATTCGAGCGGGAGCTTGGCATTGTCGAGCGCGCTGCGCCAGGGAAGCAGCCGGTCTTGCTGGAAGACGGTGGCGATTCTGCCGCGGAAATGATCAAAGTCCGCATAGGGGCTCTTGTCGCCGAATCGGATTGATCCTTCGGTCGGTGCGTCAAGGCCGATCATTATGTCGAAGAAGGTCGATTTGCCGCAACCGGTCTGCCCGACGATCGACACCACCTCGCGGGGGGCGATCGTGAGGTCGAGCCGGTCGATCGCGATGACCGATTGGCCGGAATTCGCCTGCCGGAATACCTTGCGCAACCCGCGCACCGCGATCGGCGGCGGCCCGCTCATCCGCGCCACCGCAGCATGCGTGACTCAACGCGCGCGACCAATGCTTCCAGAAGGAAAAGAAGGACGACCAGCACCATTGTCCAGGCAAAGACATCCGCGACCGAGAACAGTTCCTGCGCTACCGACAATTGATGCCCGATGCCGGTTACCGCGCCAACCAGTTCCGCGATGGTGACCACACGGATGGCCAAGCTGATGTTTACCTTCCAGCTGGTGAACAGGCTCGGTACGATCGCCGGCAGCATGAGCTTGAGAAAGAATTGACGCGGCGTTGGTCGAAACGATCGCATCATCTGGCGTAGCTCACGTGGTACGCCGCGCATCGCGTCGAGCGCATCGATGAGGAACACGGGTCCGCAGACGGCGACGAGCACGAAGCCGATACGGAATTCGACGCCCGGAAACCACAGGACGGCAAATAGAATCCAGGAGACCACGGGTACCGCCATCAGTATGCGGATCATCGGACGCAGATATTGCTCCAAAGCGTCCGATCGGTACATGGCAATCGCCAGCAGAACGCCGAGAACGAATGAGACGATCAGGGCGCCGACGACGCGAGCCAGGGTCACGATGACGTCGAACGGGGTGACGGCGACAAGGCGCTTGGCGATGGTAATAAATCCAGGCACCGCGAACGGCGGAATACCCAGCAGGGGCGCAAGATGCGCCAACGCTTCCCAGCCGGCGGCAAAGACGAGAAGCGAGACGAGTGTCTGCCGCGGAAAAATCGGCACCGGGAGCGAGGCGTGATGTTCCTCAGGGAGCATAGATGATCTTGTCGTCCGGCATTTTTTCGTAGAAACCGGCCTTGACCGCCCGCTCCATCATATCGGTGATCGATTGGCGAACGGCAGGCTCCCAGGCCGGTCTTATCAACATCTGCAGCCTCTTGCTTTCCACGGCGGCGGTTAGGATGCCCGGCGGCAGCTTGAGTGTCTCGCTGGCGATCTTGTCGCCGGCGGCGGTGTCCTTGTGCATAATCTCGGCAACGTCCTTAAGCGCGGCGACAAGCATGCGAGGCGCATTGGGATTCCTGGCAATGGCATCGGCGCGCACGGCGGTGACGATTTCCCAGCCGTCGTTGCCCGTGATTTCCTTCCAGCCTTGCGCGCCGTTGAAGATGATATGCCAGTCGGGGTGCTGCCTGATGCTGATGCTGGCAAGCGGTTCGATGACGAGGGCGGCGTCCACCCGCCCCGCCTCGAGCTGGGCGCGCGCCACGGCGAAATTGGCGTTCACCACGGTGATGTCCCGGCCGAGGTCGATACCCTTGGCGTTGGCATAGATCTTGATTACCTGAAATTGCGAGCCCCCCATATCGGCGGCGAGTTGACGGCCTTTGAGATCGGCAAGCGTTTTGATCTTGCTGTCCTTGGCAAAAACGACCAAGTCGGCAAGCGTGAAGCCGGTGGCGATGATGCGCACCGGCACGCCTTCCTGGTACAGTTTTTGAAGAATGGTCGGGCCGCCGATCAGCGCATCGGTTTCGCCGGTGGCAAACGCGGCGTAGAAGGCGGCGATCGACGGATAGGCCTTGGCGTCGAGGACAAAGCCGTGCTTCGCGTCGATCCCGCGCGCTTTCATGATGTTCCAGACCAGCGGGTTGAAAACCGGCAGCGTCAGGCTCGAGACCTTGATGACCGGTCTCTCCTGCGCCTCGACCGGCGGCACGCCTCCGGCCGCCGCAAGCATCGCGCCCAAGACAAAACCGCGTCGAGAGAAAGAGATCATGACGTTCCCCTCCGGCTGCCCCGAGGCGGTATTCGGTGCGCTGCCCCGTGGGACAAAGCCGCGCGACTTTACTCCGGTTTTGTTAGTGTGCAAATAAGTAACCGGCGACGAGGAACGTCCATGCCCTATGTCAGTGCGCGCGATGGCATCCGCCTTTATTATGAAGAGGCAGGCAGCGGCACGCCCGTCGTCTTTGTGCATGAATATGCCGGCGATTACCGCACGTGGGAACCGCAGATGCGGTGTTTCTCCCGGATGCACCGCTGCGTGACGTTCAGCCAGCGCGGCTATCCGCCGTCGGACGTTCCGAGCGATCCGGCACGATATGGACAAACCATTGCGCGTGACGATGTGCTCGCGCTGATGGACGCACTCGCGATCGAGAAGGCACATATCGTCGGCCATTCGATGGGTGCTTATACGGCGCTGCACGTGGGTCTTGCCGCCCCCGGCCGATGCCTGTCGGTGGTCGCCGCCGGCTGCGGCTGGGGTTCGCTGCCCGATCCCAAGCGGTGCGAGGAGATGAAGGCGCTTGCCGCCGAGACCGGCAGGATGTTCGCCGAGGAGGGGATCGCGAAAGCGGCGGCGAAATACGCCGATGCGCCGATGCGCCAAGCGTTCAAGAACAAGGACCCGCGCGGCTATGCCGAATTCGCCCGCATGCTGGCCGAGCATTCGCCCGAGGGCCATGCGCTTACCATGTTCAATCTCCAGCTCAAGCGGCCGACGCTTTGGGAGATGGAAACGGATTTGCGCTCGTTCGCGGTACCTCTGCTCGTGATCGTCGGCGACGAAGACGAACCTTGTCTCGAGGGAAGTCTTTTTCTCAAGCGTATCGTGCCGACTGCGGCTCTGCTCGTCATGCCGCGTAGCGGTCACAATGTGCCGACCGAGGAGCCTGCTGCGTTCAATGCCGCTCTTGCCGAGCTCTTTTCCGCGTCAGAAGCTGGACGCTGGCTCGCGCACAAACCGACACGATAACCAACCTGGAGGACGCGATGGATCTCAAGCTCACGGGCAAGACTGCGTTGGTGACCGGCGGTAGCGAGGGTATCGGCAGAGGCATCGCCCGCGCGCTCGCCAAGGAAGGCGTCGATGTCGCGATATGCGCGCGTCGAAAGGAGCCGCTCGAGTCGGCGGCCGCCGCAATCGCGAAGGAGACCGGGCGCAGGATCATTGCCATTCCCGCCGATTTGACCAAGGACGCAGACGCCCGGCGGTTCATCGAAGAGGGGCACAGAGCGCTCGGTCGTGTGGACATCATGGTCAACAATGCGGGCGCCGCACCCGGCGGTGTGATCGAACATCTCACCGAAGAGGATTGGGAAAAAGGCCTTCAGCTCAAATTCATGGGCTACGTCCGTTGCCTACGCTACGTACTGCCGATCATGGTGCGTCAGGGTGGCGGCCGCGTCGTCAATCTCATCGGCAACGATGGGGTCAAGCCCTCCTATTGGGAAATCTGCCCCGGGGCGGCCAATGCGGCGGGACAGAATCTGACGCTCTCGCTAGCCGGCCAATACGGCAGGCACAATATCAGTTTTGTTGCGGTCAATCCCGGCCCGGTGCGCACCGAGCGTTGGACAGGTCTCGTGAAAGCCATGTCGCGGGACATGAAGATTTCCTACGAGGAGGCCGACAGGCTCGCACCGGCCTCAATCCCGCTCGGTCGCATCGCCGAGGTGGAGGAAGTGGCAAATCTTGTCGCGATGCTGGCCTCGCCGCTGATGCATATGGTCAATGGGACGATGATCGAGATCGACGGCGGTCAGGACAAACCGCTGATGGATCGTTTCCGTGATCGGCCGAGGGCCTAGCCGACGCAGTCCC
>JADGGK010000115.1 GCA_019689975.1 Pseudolabrys sp. | reverse complement strand
GTACCGCAATCCGCTCCAGCGGGGCTGTTTTCCGCCGAAATCGCGGCGATTTCAAGCCGACGGCCTCTTGGGCGGCCGGTGCGGCCGTGCTAGGCGCTGTGGCTCTCACGAGGACCAGCATGCCGGACGCTCTGCATCTGCTCAGGACGCGCCGCTCGGTCAAACCGATGGAGCTTGCCGGGCCGGGGCCGACCGCTGCCGAGATCGAGACCCTGCTGACGGTCGCCGCGCGGGTGCCCGATCACGGCAAGCTCGCCCCCTGGCGCTTCATCATTTTCGAGGGCGATGCCCGGGCCGTCGCCGGCGAGATCATCGCCGCCGTGTTTCAGGCGGATCGGCCCGAGGCAACCGCGGACCAGGTCGATTTCGAGCGCAAACGGCTCGCGCGGGCGCCGCTCGTCATTGCCGTCGTAAGCCGCGCCGCCGAACACGTGAAGATCCCGATATGGGAGCAGCAGCTGTCCGCGGGCGCCGCCGCCATGAATCTCGTGCTCGCCGCGCACGCGCTCGGCTATGCGGCGAGTTGGATCACGGAATGGTACGCCTATGACCGTCGGGTGCTCGACCGGTTCGGGCTTGCGCCCCACGAGCGCATCGCCGGCTTCGTGCACATCGGCACGCCGCTCGGAAAACCGGCAGACCGCGAACGACCGAAGCTCGGCGAGATCGCGACCCGATTTGCCGGCTGAAGCCATGATCTTCTACCAGCCAGAGGCGCGGGACCGAAACCTTCTGCCGCACGACCCTTTCAAGGCGATCGTCGCCCCGCGACCGATCGGCTGGATCACGTCGATCAGCGCCGGCGGGGAGGTGAATCTTGCGCCCTATTCATTCTTCAACGGAGTCAACAGCCGGCCCCAGGTGGTGATGTTTGCGAGCGAAGGGCCAAAGGACTCGGTGAGCTATATTGCCGAGACCAAGGAGTTCGTCTGCAACCTCGCGACCTGGGATCTGCGCGCGCAGATGAATGCGACCTCGGCCCCGTTCCTGCGCGGGGTCAATGAGATGGAGCGCGCGGGGCTCGCGCCGGCGCCCTCGCGCATCGTCAGGCCGCCGCGGGTTGCGGACGCTCCGTGCGCACTCGAATGCAAGCTTTTGCGACTCATTACCCTCGACGCACTCGACGGCACCCCGACCGGCTGCCACGTCGTGTTTGGCCAGGTGGTCGGCGTGCATATCGATGAGCGTTTCATTGTCGACGGTCGTCTCGATACCGCGGCCATGAAACCCATTGCCCGCTGCGGCTATGACGACTACGCAGTCGTCGAACGCGTGTTTGCCATGCCTCGGCCGAGCGCGGGCGCCTGAGCCGCGGGGCCGTTAACCGACTGCAATATAATGTCATTGCCGCGGTATTCCGCCGCGGTCATGTTTCCGTCATAAGATTCCGTCAGCGATGACTGTGACGTCGGGGTGAACCTCGGTCCGGGGCAAGAGTGGGTTTCGGTGACATCGACCCGTCATTGCGAGCCCGCGCGAAGCGAGGGCGAAACGATCCAGTTTCGAATAGGCTCGCTCAAGATCGCTTCGTCGCCTCCGCAGCGCGGCTCGGCATGGCGGGGCCGAGTCAATTCGATCGCACCCCGCTCCAGTCCGGCTCGGCCTTCACCGCGGCCTGAAGGAGTCTGTGTTGGTGTTTGACGGCCTTTTCGCGCGGGCGCGCAACGGCGATCGCTCCGCCGAAGCAACCTCGGCGCCGCCCAAACCGACCGACGCGCGCCCGAGCATCGGGCTCGCGCTCGGCGGAGGTGCCGCGCGCGGCTTCGCCCATATCGGCGTCTTGCAGACGCTGGTCGCCAACCGCATCGTGCCCGACGTCATCGCCGGCACCTCGATCGGCGCCGTGGTCGGAGGCTGTTACGCCGCGGGGCAAATGGACAAACTCGAGCGCTGGGCGCGCGCTCTCACGGTCCGCGGCGTGCTCGGTTACCTCGATATCAGCCTGTCCGGTTCCGGGCTCATCCGCGGCGAACACCTTGCGCACCAGTTGGAAGCGGCGCTGGCCGACGGCCGCATCGAAGGGCTGCCGGTCCGCTTCGCGGCGATCGCCACCGAGTTCAACACCGGTCATGAGATCTGGCTCACCCATGGGCGGCTCGCCGACGCGCTGCGCGCCTCCTACGCGCTGCCGGGAATCTTCCCTCCGGTGCGGATCGGCGGGCGCTGGCTCGTGGACGGCGCGTTGGTCAATCCCGTGCCGGTGTCGACGGCCCGCGCGCTCGGCGCGCGGCTGGTCATCGCCGTCAATCTCAACTCCGACCTGCTCGGCCGCGGCACGATCATCATGAATCACGGCTCCGACGAGAACGAGGAGGCGATGCCGACGCCGAGGCAGAACGGCCTGCGCGGCATTTTCAGCCGCGACCGGCTGCTCCGCCGCCAATTCCTCGGACGGCGCGGCCGTCCCGGCATCCCTACGGTCATGGTGGAAGCCTTCAACGTGATGCAGGATCGCATCACGCGGGCGCGGCTCGCCGGCGATCCACCCGACGTGCTGATCAGCCCGCGCCTGGGGGCTCTGGGCTGGTTCGATTTCCATCGCGCCGCCGAGGCGATCGCCGCCGGCGCCGAAGCAGCCGAGAAGGCCCTACCCGCCGTCAATGAGGCGATCGCGGTGCTCTCGCGCGCCAACGGCGTACACAATGCTTTTTAGGGATGTCGGCGCTGTCGGCCCGTCAATGCGGGCGAGGCCTCGACGCGTCATCGCCAAGGACGCGGCAAGCCGTCATCGCGCGCCTTGTCCCCGTCATTGCGCCCCCGCGCGCCTTGTCCGCGTCATCGCGCGCCCGAGCGCCTTGTCGCCGTCATTGCGAGCCCGAGCGCAGCGAGGGCGAAGCAATCCAGAAACGGCAGGGCCACAAAGACCGCGCGTCGCGCCTGCGGCACGACAAGGACTGGATTGCTTCGTCGCCGCTGGCGCGGCTCCTCGCAATGACGGGTCGCATTCCCCGTCATTGCGAGCCCGAGCGCAGCGAGGGCGAAGCAATCCAGAACCGGCAGGGCCACAAAGACCGCACGCCGCGCCTGTGGCACGACAAGGACTGGATTGCTTCGTCGCCGCTGGCGCGGCTCCTCGCAATGACGAGTCGCATTCCCCGTCATTGCGAGCCCGAGCGAAGCGAGGGCGAAGCAATCCAGAAACGGCAGGGCCACAAAGACCGCGCGTCGCGCCTGCGGCACGACAAGGACTGGATTGCTTCGTCGCCGCTGGCGCGGCTCCTCGCAATGACGGGTCGCATTCCCCGTCATTGCGAGCCCGAGCGCAGCGAGGGCGAAGCAATCCAGAACCGGCAGGGCCACAAAGACCGCACGCCGCGCCTGTGGCACGACAAGGACTGGATTGCTTCGTCGCCGCTGGCGCGGCTCCTCGCAATGACGGCGGAAGTGCCGTGCCACAAAGACCGCGCGTCGCGCCTGCGGCACGACAAGAACTGGATTGCTTCGTCGCCGCTGGCGCGGCTCCTCGCAATGACGGCGGCGGGTCCCCTCGCCCCTGCCGGCTCCTCGCCATGACGACGCCGGGTCGATCCGATCCGGACCTGTTCTAAGCGCTGCGGATATAGTCGCGCATCGCGTTGCTCTCGCGCTCGATCTCCTCCACGCGCTGCTTGACCACGTCGCCGATCGAGATCAGACCGATCATGCGACCGTCCTCCATTACCGGCATATGACGGAACTTGCCCGCCGTCATGCGTTCCATGATGTTGGCGCAACTGTCGCTGCCGGTGCAGGTCTCCACCTCCCGCGTCATGACCTGTCCCACCGGGATATCAAGGGCGATCGCGCCGTGCTCGGCAATCGCCCGCACGATGTCACGCTCGGACAAGATTCCCGCCAGACTCTCCCCGGGACCGCGGATCACCACCGCGCCGATGCGATGCGCGGCAAGCAGCCGCGCCGCCGCGGCAAGGGTCGCCGTGGGCTCGATGCAGATGACGTCGCCGCCCAGTTTGCCCGACTTGGCGGCCAGAATCGCCTTCACGTTCATGGCAGGCTCCCGTGTTCGGGGTCGCGGCCCGCGCCGCGACTTGCGGTCAATGAAAACGACCGGTGGCGAGCCGGGGTTCCCGCCATGGCCGCGGGCCGCACGCCCAGGCCGGGGCGGCGGTCAACGGTGCCTTGTATGGAACTCGTCGAACCGGGGCGCTTCCCGCACCGGATCAAACCAGGAGAACAGCAGCAGGCCCGCCGCGAAGCCGCCGATATGGGCCTGCCAGGCCACCTCTTGATTGTCGCCGGCGAGCGGCAGCGTGCCGAGGCCGAACAGGAGATTGATCCCGAGCCAAGCCGCGAGGAAGATGACGATGCGCGGATCCCTGAGCACGCCGCGCAGCGGCACGGCCGGGACGCGATAATCGACCGCTTCGCCCCTGTGGCGGAAACTGAGCGGCCCGCCCCGCTGGAACGCAAAACGCATGGCGGCGGCCATGGCGCCCGAGATCGCCGCGGAGGCACCGATCATCGGCGCCTGCGCGCCCGGGTGAGTCGCAAGATGCGTCGCCGCGCCGGCGGCCGCCGTCACCGCGAAGAAGGCGAGAAAACGATATGAACCGAAGCGCCGCGCCACCGCGCTGCCGAAGGGAAGCAGCCATATCGCGTTGACGATGTAATGCGTCCAGTCGGCGTGGATGAGCGCATAGGTGACGAAGGTCCATAATTTCGCGCCGCCGCCTCCGGGAAGCGCGCCACCGAGCACCGCCGACGAGTCGTAGCGCGCCGGAATGAAGGCGAAGGTCAGCATGAATTCGACATTCTGATCGTCGGTGAGAACCATGGTGCGCACTGCGTGAACGAGCGCAAGAACCGCAAGCAGCACCAGGACGACGGTGGGGATGTTGAAGACGGGTTCGCGGGTCACGGATCGCATCCGAAGGGCGTTCCTGGCTTTACGCTGGCCGACGGTCGCGGGGCAAGCGCGGCGCGCCAAAAAAAATAAAGGAGGGCTTGCGCCCTCCAGCGCCGCGCTCGACGCGGCGGTCACGTCCCCTACCCCTCTGCAAATCGTCTGTCGGCTCCGCGGGTCGACCGGAGGGCCGCCGCGCGCGGCGCGCCTGCGCGTCGACGGCGCCCACTCTAGCAGGTCGGCCGTGCCGCCGACGCGCCGCGCGATCTTAACGCTAATGGCGGACCGCAAGGCGCCACGTGCCGGCGCGGCACGCGCCCTGCTCCGTTACGGGCGAGCGCGGCGACGCGACGGCAAGCTTGTTCCGTATGGACACAAGCGCGCCCTCCTCGTCCCGCCATGGCACAGGTGCATATCGATGAGGCACGCCTCGACCCGTGCGGTCTTTGCGCACTGGAGCGAACGCCGCGGCGATCGGCCCGCGCCCGACCGCCGCGAGATCGACCCGTCCGCGATCCGCCACGCGCTCGGCGACACCTTCATCCTGGCCGCCGACCTCGCAGGCGACCTGCGTTTCCGCCTCGCGGGTACCCGGCTTTGCGCATTGTTTTGCCGCGAGCTCAAAGGCGAGGTTTTCGGCTCGCTCTGGAGCCGGGCGAGCGCGCTTCCCGTGCAGCATCTCGTGTCCATCGTCAGCCGCGAAAGCGTCGGGGCGGTTGCCGGCGTCGCCGGTCGCACCGAAGACGGCGAACGCGTGGAGCTGGAGATGCTGCTGCTTCCGCTCGCGCATAACGGAGCGGTCTGCGCCAGGGCGCTCGGCGTCCTCACCCCGCTCGAGCCTCCCTTCTGGATCGGCGTGCGGCCGCTGTCGGAACTCGAACTGACGGGTTTGCGATGCGTCGGATCGACGGCCGAGGCCCTGGGCGGCCCGGGCTCCTTCCCCGCCGCGCAGGGCGGGCGAAAATGGCGCGGCCTGCGCGTGCACGACGGCGGACGCACGCTGCGGCAGAACTGGGGACGCGGCTAACGGGACGTTAACACTGGCCCCCTAGGCTCAAAGGTCCGCTGGCATCAGCGTCTTCGATCGTGTCACGCCATGGCGATGCCGCTCGTCAAATCTCCCGTTCTGCCGCTCGCCCAGGAGCGCCGGCGCTACCAGCGCGTCAAGGTCAATCTGCTCGGCCGTTACATGTTGTCGGACCGGCGGGAATATCCCTGCCAGGTCGTCGACATGTCGCCGGGCGGCATGGCCCTCGTGGCCCCGGTCCCCGGCGCGCTTGGCGAGCGCGTGATCGCCTATATCGATCACGTCGGTCGCCTCGAAGGAACGATCGCGCGCACGCTCGACAACGGTTTTGCCATGACCATCGGGGCGACCCAGCGCAAGCGCGAAAAACTCGCCGCCCAGCTCACCTGGCTCGCCAACCGGCATATCCTCAACCTGCCGGAGGACCGTCGCCACGGGCGTTTCGTGCCCCGCAATCCGAGCGCCCGGTTGCTGCTGCCCAGCGGCCGCACCGTCGCCTGCCGGGTCATCGACCTGTCGCAGTCGGGAGCCGCAATCGCCATCGCCCCTGAACTGTGTCCGCCGGTCGGCGCGGTCGTCACCATCGGCAAGACCCCTGGCCGCGTCGTCCGCCATATCGACGAAGGGTTCGCGGTCGAATTCAGCCGCCTGCAGCATCCCGACTTCGTCGAAGAAAATGTGACCGGCGGATAGGCCCCGGCGCGACGCCGAGGCGCGGGCGCAGCCAGGCCGACGGCGTAACCGCCCATGCCGAGCGGCGGCGTCGACGCGCGCGTCCATTCCCTTGCCCCTCGCGCCCGCGCCGCCCGTGCCGGCGGCGGACAGCACGCAACGCACGCAAAGCACGAAAGCGCCCGGCCGCCGGCGCCGCGGCCGCTCGGGCGCAATTTTAATAAAACTGTATTTCGTAAAATCATCTCCAGTTTCTATTCAATGGAAAACAGTATTTCCTGGTTTCTTTATTCGTATTCTACTTGAATTGACTTGCACAACTTAGGCGCGCTGCAAAAGGTTTGTGCCAATTGTGGTCCCGACCGGAGGGGAAGGGGCCACGATCATGGGAAGGCGTCTTACCAGGCTTCAGCGCGCGGGGGCGGCGGGGATCGCCCTCTGCGCCATGATCGTCGTGCCGGCGAGCGGATGGACGGAGGAACTCGCCGCGCGGCAGCCGATCCCTTCCGGCCCGCCCGCGCCGGCCATGCAGGTGGGCGAACCGACGCGGCCGCCGATCGGCTGGGTCGAATTCTGCATCGAGTACAAGCCGGAATGCGACACCAAGCCGTCGCCGCCGCGCGACATCGTGTTTTCGGCCAAGATGTGGAACGACCTGGTGAAGGTCAATGAGTGGGTCAATCGAACGGTCAAGCCGCTCACCGATCTCGAGCATTGGGGCGTCGTCGAACGCTGGAATTTCGCCGAGGACGGCTACGGCGATTGCGAAGATTATGTGTTGCTCAAGCGGCGCCTGCTGATGCGAGCGGGCTGGCCGCGCGAAGCGCTGCTCATCACGGTCGTGCGCGACAAGAAGGGCGACGGCCATGCGGTGCTCACCGTCAAGACGACGCGCGGCGAATTCATTCTCGACAACCAGGTGGACGAGATCCTGGCCTGGAACGAGACCGGTTACCGTTTCGTGAAACGGCAATCGCAGTCCGATCCCAATGAATGGGTCTCGCTCGAGGAGCCTCAGCGTGCCCCGCCGGTGGTCTCGGCCCGCTGACGAGGCAAGGGAGCGCAAACGCAACGCGGACGGTGGAATGCTCGACTCCTTGCCGCAGGGCGCATAACGATCGCGGTCCCGGTCACGTCCCCACCCCTCCCCGTCCCCAGACCGGGTTCGGTGGCTGTTACACATCACCGAGCCCCCCCGCC